>NZ_OZ026472.1:318574-637148 GCF_964019805.1 Candidatus Lariskella endosymbiont of Epinotia ramella
TTGAAATTCTTGAGAATATAGTAAAGGTATCAGAGAAACCATTTGGTAACAATATATTGCATATAGGTTCAAAATTGGGAAGAGTTGGCAGACTTTGTCGCAGTGAAAGAATCGCAGATGTGATAAATGGCATTGAAGTCTCTAAAGCTATGTGTAAGATTGCAGCCACAATGATGCATGAAAACGTTAGAATATATACGCATATAGGCCTTTCTAGGAGTTTTGAAGATTATTTTAAGAGCCTCGCATTATACTCTGGCGTTCAATATGATATAGTTATTTTATCTGATATTCTTTCTTACTTACTTGATGTTGAATCTGTACTTTCATCTTTAAATCCTTTGCTACATAGCAAAAGTCTTGTATTGATAAGCTTCGAAAAATCTAGTGGCAAAACTCCAGTTTTTATCAGACAAACTGAAAGATTTACACATAATGCTCAAAGCATTAAAAGCATTGCGGAAGGAAATGGTCTTACATTATTGGATGAAAGTGAAAACAAAGTATCTGGAAGTCAAAAAATTGGTATCATGGTGTTTTCAAAAGCTTGATCGAGTTTGGTGATAAGGTGTAAAGAAGATTGAAAAGCGGATGAATTTTAAAGAGTCGCCTGTGTCATAACTCTAAGGAGTCTTTCCGTTAAAAATTGATTTGCTACGCGCTACGCAAATAAATTTTTGCGGAAAATTAAATGTACAAAATTTAGCCTCGAGCACTGACTTGCGCTAATTTTTATACATATAATTTGTCCTATACTTGAAATACTACTTTAGGCACCACCAACAAAATCAATAAGGTTTTTGGCAATTTTACCACTTTGTCTGCTGGATTTTCAGTGTGCCATAGTTGCTTGCAGGCTAAGATAAACCATTCACTCCTTAGAGTTATGATAGACAGACTAGAGAGACTCTGTATAAACTGCAATCGCATAGCGTTTTTTTCCTGCGAGAAGCACTATCTTCCCATTAAGAAAATCAACTATACTAACTTGCTGACTTGGATCTTGTATTACTTTATTATTATACTTTGCGCCGCCACCTATAATAAGTTTCTTTGCTGCACTATTAGATTCTGCAAGTCCAGTCATGACAAAAAGCTGAAGAAACTTTATTCCAGATTCTATATCTTGTTTTGAGATATTAATCTTTGGAAGATCATCGATTGATAGCTCAGAACTACGCTCAAAAGCTTTGCTTGCAGTATTAAAGGCCTTTTCTGATGCTTCTTCTCCATGACAAAGCTTTGTTGCTTCATTTGCAAGGATAATTTTTGCATCATTAATTTCTGCGCCTTTGAGCTTTGATAACCTCTCGATCTCTTGTTCGTCTAATTCTGTAAAAAGCCTTAAAAATCTTATAACATCAGTGTCTTCGGTATTGCGCCAGAATTGCCAATAATCATATGGAGACTTCATGCTAGAGTTCAGCCAAACTGCACCGCTTGCGCTTTTCCCCATTTTAGCGCCTGATGCCATTGTAATTAAAGGACAAGTAAGACCAAATAGTTCCTTATCTATTACCTTGTGCGCAAGCCAGACGCCATTTACTATATTTCCCCATTGGTCTGAACCACCTACTTGTAACCTACAGCCAAATCTTTTATATAGCTCTAAAAAATCATATGCTTGCAAAAGCATATAGTTAAATTCTAAAAAGCTGAGGCTTTGTTCTGCATCTAAGCGTGATTTAACGCTTTCAAAGGTAAGCATTTTATTTACTGAAAAATGCCTACCATAATCACGTAGAAATTCTAAATATTTAATCTCACAAAGCCAATCATTGTTGTCTACAAAATGAGCTTTATCAAAGTTTATGAAGCGCTCAAATACAGTGGAAATTGATTCTTTATTTTCCTGAATAGTCTCATATGAGAGCATAGTCCTTGCATCACTTTTACCAGATGGATCCCCTATCATGGTTGTTGCGCCTCCAACTAGCACTATTGGAGTATGCCCTAGTTTTTGAAACCATCTGAGAATCATAATGTTCACAAGATTTCCAACGTGCAAGGATTTTGCTGTACAATCGAATCCGCAATAAAGCACAACTTCTGAGTTATGTGTCAAATTGTCTAGATCTTGTATATTTGTATTTTGGTACAAGAAACCGCGAGTTTGCAAAATTCTTAGTATTTCAGATTTCATTTCATACTCTCTTTGAAAGCGATATAGCAATTTTAGTAGCAGTTTTTACGCCAAACATAAAAATATTCACTCCAACAGAATTGGATTGTGCAGTCGAATGAACATATTCAAGCCCTCTGCTCTTATGTTCTATTTCTTCATTACGAAATTGTGTTATTTTCTGCAACAATTTCTCTTCACCAGGAACTTTGGATAGTAACTTCTGCTGTTTATAGTAGTGATCATCTATAACTTCTTCGACAGCTGCAGTACATGCCATCGCATATTTATCTCCTAGAAGTCCAGAGATTTTTCCAAGTGCAAAACCTAAAAAATGCCAAGCTGGAGAAAGAAAAGTTGGCCTTACTCGTTTTTGTTTTGCAAGATTCTCAAAATAAGCCAGGTGTATAAGTTCTTGTTCATACATATGACGTATTTCATCATAACATTTAGAGTGTTTTAATGCATGCATTTGTCCTTCGTATATACGTTTTGCGCCATATTCTCCAGCATGATTTACTCTTACCATACTATCATACTCTGCTTTTGAGATATGGACTTGCCTCTTCTTTGCTGCATTTTGCATAGAGTTTTGCATTTTAAAGACCAAAATTAATCATTCAATTACTTATTATATGTGAGTTACAAATTATTTTATCAATTGGCAACTTTTCTAAATGTTTCAAAAATTGAGTCAGGAATGAACTTCTTAAAGTTTTTAAAATATAAAATTCAACTATTTTTGCATGGTAGAAGTGCCAAAATGTCATATATCTCTGGTAAATGAAGCGTTGTTATTTACATACGAAGTTAGACTTCAAAAAAAAGCTAAGTAGAATGGGTGCGCATGTATATAAAATCAATACATAAAAAGCATTCTGCACAACACTCAATTTTGAAAAGTGTGGCGAGTATATGATGCACCTCTTTGTATAACACTGCCGGCAGTAATACTTACAGAAAATCTACCATATACTAAAGTTATTAATCAGCAACTAAAGGTTATTATATACCTGCCACCTGGAAAAGTCGCCAATAACTAATAGACTTCTTCTTCAAACTTGTTCCAGTTTAGGCAAGTGCAAGTAGTATACGAAAGCGCGAGGAAGCCTAAGTGTCCAAGAATTACATGCACTTCCCTGAATGCTGAGGATGCAACACGAGCAATTGGCCGCTAGAACAAGTTTGAGAAGAAGTCTAATGCATCATAATAAGATTTTAACACGTAGCATTATCAAGAAGTCGATTTTCTATGGCAAGTGCAGCTACAAACTCCCTTAGCTCCTGCCTTGCAGCTATAACTGAATGCGTAAGCTTTATTTTATCTGTAATACCTATATCATGTAAAGTAAGCCCACTTAGGAAAAGTTCTTTAAAGATTACTCTATCTCCAAAACCTCGCACTACTCTAAAACCAAACTTCTTTGATAACTTTCCGATAGCAACTTCTATATTTTTTTTGTTATTTGTATCAAGTGACGAAATTCTATTTCTCACTACAACCCAGTCTACTTCTTTTTTATCCCTAGCTGCACGCTTTATTTTTTGCTCCCATACCATAGCACTATATACTCCAGGCTTTACTACATTTAGTGCACTTGGCTCACATCTTCCAAGTAAATCAATATCTACAAAACTATCATTGATAGGAGTCACTATAATATCAGCGTAAGAGTGTGCAGCTCTGCTTAGTTCTGTATCACTTCCTGGAGTATCTATGATGATAAAGTCGCAAGCTGTGTCATATATTGATATCATACCAGAGATAATTTCATCATATGTCAAATCTGATATCTCAAGCTTTATACATATAGGCATTGCAAGTGTAAGATTATTGCTTTTTACCGTAGTTGCTCTATTTTCTATGTATGTAGATAGAGATTTTTGTCTGATATCTAAATCAAGCGCAGCTACATTATATCCCATCTTAAGCAACGTCACTGCTGTATGCATAGCTGACGTAGTCTTGCCTGATCCACCCTTTTCATTCCCAAACACAATGACTTTAGCCATTTATACCTTTAATCCCTCCAAATAACTTGGCAAATTTTCAAATTTCACTATCTGCTCAATACCAGTTGTCATATTCTTTACTATGCAGTTTTTTTCTATAAGTTCACTATCGCCAAAAATAATAACAAAATCTGCTCCTCTCTTATTCGCTTTTTGCATGCGTTTCTTGAGGCTGAGTCCATAATCTATATAAACTGGTAGCTCAAATGATCTCAGTGAGTGGATAAGCTTGATTGAATATTCTTCAGCATCTTCTCCAATAGGAATGATTGGGATTCCCAATTTCTTATTTGCTATAACCACTCTTGTTTCCAGAAGCGCAGCAAGTCTCTCAACTCCAAGAGCAAAACCAATTGCAGGAACACAAGAGCCGCCCATGGCACTGACTAATTCATCATATCTGCCGCCGGCAATGACAGTTCCCTGACTACCTAATTTATCTGTTATGATCTCAAAAACTACTCCAGTGTAGTAATCTAATCCCCTAACAAGCTTGTGGTTTTGCTTATATTTTATTCCGATATCATTTAGATATGATAGCAAACGCTCGTATTTACTTCTAACCTCTTTTGATAAAAAATCAATTATTTTTGGCACTCCATTTAATATCTCCTGATCAGTCTTATCTTTGCTATCCAAAATTCTTAGCGGATTTCGCTCAAGACGTATTTTACTTTCATGTGATAGGCTGGTTTTATAACATCCCAAATAATCCTTGATAGCAAGTTCATACTTTTTTCTGGATTCTATATCTCCCATAGAATTGATGTTTAGCTCTGTTGTGTCGCAAATTCCAAGTGCTTCGATTATAGAATCGGCCATAGCTATTGTCTCAACGTCTGAAGCTATGGAATCTGAGCCAAAAAATTCGTAACTGACTTGATTAAATTGCCTATATCTTGCTTTTTGAGGTCTTTCATGTCTGAAGAGTGGACCTGCCGAAAATAATTTAAGTGGCAAATCTTGCAATAAGTGATTCGATATTGCAGCTCTCACTATTGGAGCTGTTAATTCTGGCCTTAGCGTTATACTTGTTTTATCTCTGTCAAGAAAAGTGTAGGTTTCTTTTGATACTATATCAGATGTATCTCCGAGCGTTCTGAAAAACACGTTTGAATTTTCGAAGATGGGCGTAATAATCTCTTGATATCCAAAAATGCGGGCTTTGCATCGTGCAACGTCGATAACCTGGTTCATTATCTCAAGATTTTTCCCAAATATATCTTGCGTTCCTCTAATAGATTGCAAATTTTTTTCGCTCATTTTGCTACTTTATTGTATTATTTTTAATAAGCTTGTATCATCTAATCGTTAGAATAGCGATTCCTAATATACTAATTCTGCAATATATTTATTGTGGTTTTTAGAATTTACAAGTATTCTATTGACCACATAAATCAATTTGATGTATTAGGAACGTTAGCGATTTTTATTTAAAATGGAGAAATTATCATTATGTTAGCGACATTTTTGCAATACCTTCATGCAGCGCCTATAGCGCTTATAGTGTTCATAGTGACTGCTGCTGTTACACATAGTAAAGTTGTTGAGAGAGTAGGCTCAGAAGTAATTATGGCTCTCTTACTTGTTCTTGCATCGCTTGGACTTGGTGCTGGGCATTTCATACATGAAAATGGCTTTGCGCACATTGAGTTATTTGATCCTTGTTACGGCTATGTTGTTACCTTAGTTGGTGTGGCTTTTAAACTAGTTAGAAGTAAGCTTGTTACTAAAGCTCTCTAATTATGTATTGGATCTTTTGTAGCAGTATGTAGTAGTGCATGCTGCTTGCTCTTTTGTTTCGGCCATTTCATAGTCGCCTATGTCATAACTCTAAGAAGTGTGGTATGTGTTTTTGGCTGAAAGCAATTATGATTCACCGAAAGTCCAACAGGAAAAGATGGCAAAATCTCCAAAAACCTTATGGATTTTTTCTAAACACTGACAGCAGTGCTTAAAGTAATAATTTGCAAGTATCGAACAAATCATACCAATTCCCACAAATAACAGCATATATTTGCTGCGTATCTTTTAAAGAAAAGACGAAGCTAAAGTATTCTTTTATTTTAGGGAGTTGATATTGATATCCGAAAATTAGCGCGGGGCCGCATCTTTAAGCTAATTTTTGTACATTGCACTTTCCGCGAAAATTTATTTGCATAGCAAATAAATTTTTGACGCACAGACTTCATAGAATTTGTATGCTTTTTTATTTTTTTGGTGTCGTATGTCTAGTTATGTTCAGATCTTTCGCGAAGCCGTTGAAAAAGTAAAAGTGGAGGATAGGTATAGAGTTTTCTTTGAGCTTGAGCATATATGTGGAGCATTCCCTGTTGTATATAGTCCGAAACTCCAAAGGAATGTGACTGTTTGGTGTAGTAACGATTATCTTGGTATGAGCAAACATCCAGTTGTGGTGGAAGCTATGGTTGATGCTGCTAAATCAGCAGGAGCAGGAGCGGGTGGGACACGAAATATTTCCGGTACGCATAGTTATATAGTGGAGCTTGAAGAGGAGATTGCTTCCCTTCATAGAAAGGAAGCTGCACTTGTATTTACATCTGGATATATAGCAAATCAATCTACTCTTTCTGTGCTTGCAAAGATAATGCCAGATTGTGTGATTTTTTCAGATAGTGACAATCACGCTTCTATCATACATGGTATAAAGGAAAGTAGGCTCCAAAAACATGTCTTTAAACACAATGACACAGGTGATCTTGAAAGACTCCTTGCACTTTACCCGAAAGAAAGACATAAAATAATAGTTTTTGAATCAGTATACTCTATGAGTGGTACTGTTTCTCCGCTATCTACCATATGTGATCTTGCAGAAAAATATAATGCTATGACTTATATAGATGAGGTGCATTCTGTAGGTCTTTACGGTGAGCAGGGCGCTGGCTTTTGTGCTGAACTCGGTCTTGCAGATAGGGTAGATATAATACAAGGAACTTTAGCTAAAGCGTTTGGTGTCATCGGAGGATATATATCAGGAAAATTTGATATGATCGATGCTATTAGGAGTTATGCGCCTGGTTTTATATTTACCACTACTCTTCCGCCTTCAGTTGCCGCAGCTGCTCTTGCAAGTATAAGGTATTTAAGAAGAGAGGAACATGAACGCAACGAACATAAAAGCACTATTAGGAGTGTGAAAGAAGCTCTTAATTCTTATGGCATTCCTTGTATTCTAAATGATAGGCATATTATTCCTGTTATAGTTGGAAATCCTGCAGCAGCGAAGTCTATCTCTATAGATCTTTTTGATGACTATGGGATATATGTTCAGCATATCAATTTTCCAACAGTTCCACGTGGCACTGAGCGTCTCAGAATTACTCCATCACAACTGCACAATGAAAATATGATAGGTGCATTAGGAGAGAAGCTGAATAAAGTACTTCGCAAACATAATATCATTTAGTCCTTGATAGAGAGATGATAAATAAAAAATAGATATTATGTCACTCTATCGACTGATTAATAACACGAGTGTATGGCAGATTTTTTGCCAATACAAAGTCGTCTTCGTCATAACTCTCGATGGGATGTATTATCTCAGCTGCAAGTAATTATGATTCACCGAAAGTCTAACAGGAAAAGTGGCAAAATTGCCAAAAACCTTATGGATTTTGTTAGGTATTGCGGGCAAAGTGATTGTACAAGAATTGTAATGGCATGATTTTTTATAGTACCAGTTAATATCTGCGCCTAATACTTTTACATGTTTGTAAAGAAATTAACGAAGTAATAATGGAAAATTAGGATAAAAAACTTTATATAATGACGTGGTTAACAGTGCCGTAATAAAATATATAATGAGCATTTTAAAAACGCAAATTCTGAAAAGTATGACGAGTATTATATTCGTGTTATGCATAACTCGTTTTACGTAGTGTTTATGCTAAAAAGTGCCAATATAGATTTTATGTGTTAATTTTTATCTCACATATTCTAAAGTGCAGAAATGAGTTTAAAAATGCAGTATGTATTTAAAATGGCTAATGACTTTATAATGTTAATAACATCTACTATTTGAGGTTTACGGCATTGTAGTACATGTTTTATACACTGGCAAAATGTATTTGCTGCAAGCTACACTCTCTAATATATATCGACACACCCTAGTTTTTTGGTATATTAAAGCTAGTTTAAAAGATTGACTTACATCTCTTTATATCATTACCTGTTTTATGTTTGATTAAGAGTTTTAAGTGGTTCTTATTCTATTTTTAGTATGTTTAATTCTAAATCTTGCCTAATATAGCAGATCTGATCCTGCATACTTGCTAAAATCAAATTAATATAATTCTATTCCTTTATTTAAAAATGACACATAAGTTTGAATCTAATGCAAATGGCTTAAGAGTGTTGACTGATCACATGACTGGTATTGAAACTGTATCAATCAGTGTATTGATCAAAACTGGAAGTCGACATGAAGAAAAAAAGTATAACGGTATCTCACATTTCCTGGAGCATATGGCGTTTAAAGGTACTAATACTAGAACGGCACGTCAGATTGCAGAAGAGTTTGATATGATAGGCGGTAAGTTCAATGCCTATACTAGCCGCGAAAAAACAGTATATCATGCTAAGGTACTCAAAGAAGACTGGCAGAAAGCTTTAGACATAATTGCAGATATAATACAAAACTCTACGTTTGATCAAAAAGAGTTAGATAGCGAGCGAAATGTAATATTACAAGAAATAGCTCAGACTAATGACGCTCCTGATGATATAATCTTTGATTATTTTCAAGAAGTTGCATTTCCAAAGCAGCCTATTGGTAGATCAATTTTGGGAAAAGAAAGTTTTATAAAAAGTGTCACAAGAGATGACTTTTTCAGATATGTTGGTGAAAGATATGGATATAGGAATACCATAATATCAGCTGCTGGAAGTTTAGATCATGATAAATTTACTGAACATGCATTTAGCAAATTTAATAATCTTTCAACACAATCAATTGATGTATATGAACCTGCTTTCTATGTAGGTGGTGATAAAAGAGTAAAACGTGATCTTGAACAAGTACACTTAGTTATAGGTTTTCCTGGTCTCTCTTATGTGCATCCTAATTATTATGATATACAAGTGCTTTCCATGGTAGTTGGAGGAGGTATGTCTTCAAGGTTATTCCAAGAGATAAGGGAAAAAAGAGGACTTGCGTATCACATATCAGCGTTTAACTCAAGTTATTCTGATTGCGGTATTTTTGGTGTTTATTCTGCGACTAGTGAGGATAAGGTAAATGAGCTGCTTGATGCAACTGCTAGTGAGTTACATGATATGGTGACTAGCATATCAGAAGATGAGGTACAGAGAGCGAAAGCTCAGCTGAAAGCAAGCGTTCTGATGGCTCAAGAAAGTTCTATGGCTCGTGCAGAAAAAATGGCGAGCAACTATGCTGTATTTGGTCGTTTTGTGCCGATTTATGAAATTATCTCAAAAATTGATGCTGTTAGCACAGAGTCATTGCGTAGTGTTATGAATAAGATTCTTATACAAGATAGAAAACTCACTTTTTCTAGTATAGGCAATATTGATAAAGTATGTGCGAGAGAAGAAGTGGCTACTATGTTTGGCTTTCAAGCTTAACTAGTCTTGCCATCATAACTCATGGGAATTTAAGTTTTGCTTATAAGTTTTCAGGTCATATATTCAATATGTTGATTAGTGTTTAAACATAGTATTGTCATTCAATAAATGTTCCGATGACTTTATCATACATTTCAGCAGATTTTGAATAACCTAGTGTTTTACGATTCAACCTTTTTGGTCTATTTCGTAGTGTTAGATTCTCTCTTTCAATACGCTGAGTGTATATTTTGCCAACAATGTGTTTTTCATGTGTGGCAGAGAAATGACAGGAGATTTAGGCGCAAGAAGGAACGGAGTGTATTTGATATACATTAGGATCCGAGCCGCGAAATCAACGCACCAGTTCTCACAAGGGAAGTAGAGTTTCGAAAGAGGTCGATTATAAGCACCGAATTTGTCTGTAGACCAGAATACAACCTTAAAGTTTTCCATTCTTTTAAGTACAATATTTAGAGTTTCTGTAGTTCTCTCACCGAAAGCATGAGATATGATACGCTTAAGTCTCGGTTCCCAGGCATACCCACAGCCATCGCTGTAGCTTCTTACCTCTTATCTCTTACAAATGCACACATTTCATCAACCTCACAAATAAGGAAAACCTTTAGCTTGTTTAGTTGTAGTGTTGTTACACAGCGTGGCATTGTTGCACTTCGTTTTAGAATGCAAGGCGTACAAGAAAGATAAATTGGCGGGTCTTTCTCATTGATTGTGTAAATTTTTTAGAGCCATTAAAATCTCCCATCAAATTTGATTATAAAATGAGCCATAGCTTCATTCCAGTTAGAGATAGGCATGGTCCATTTTTTGGTAATATAATCAATCGTTAGGTATAAAACCTTGAATACCGAATCATCATTTGGGAAAACACGCTTATTTCTTGTAACTTTTCTCAACTGACTATTCAGCGATTCTATAGCATTTGTAGTGTAAATTATCTTACGGATACTCTCTGGATATTGCAGAAATATTACAAGATTCTCCCAATTATTATACCAGGATTTTGCTATATGTGGATATCGTTTACTCCATTTCTTATCAAAAGATTCTAGGGCAAGATGCGCTTCATCTTCAGTAGCAGAGCTATAAATAAGCTTTAAATCTGATGCCAATAATTTTC
Source organism: Candidatus Lariskella endosymbiont of Epinotia ramella (assembly GCF_964019805.1). Classification (NCBI taxonomy): domain Bacteria; kingdom Pseudomonadati; phylum Pseudomonadota; class Alphaproteobacteria; order Rickettsiales; family Candidatus Midichloriaceae; genus Candidatus Lariskella; species Candidatus Lariskella endosymbiont of Epinotia ramella. The sequence goes on from NZ_OZ026472.1 coordinate 329,434, forward strand.
TGTCTTTATATGATACATACTTCAGGCTATTTCTAATTTGATGTACTATACAAAGCTGATGCTCAGTTTTGGGATAACTTGCGCATATAGCTTCAGACATACCAGTCAGGTTATCACTACAGGCAATTAATATATCTTTTAATCCTCGATTCTTCAATTCAGTAAAATTACTAAGCCAGAATTTAGATCCTTCATTCTCACTTATCCATAATCCTAAAATATCTTTCCGGCCCTGTAAATCTATACCCAGCGCAACATATACTGATTTATTAATTATCTGTTTATCTTGCCTTACCTTAACTATTAAACAATCAAAATATACTATAGGATATAATGGTTCAAGAGGTCTACTCTGCCAAATTCTAACCTCATCAATTACATCATCTGTAACCCTACTAATTAAACTCTCACTAACTTCTGCTCCATATAATTCTTGTAATTGGATCTTGATATCAGACAAACTCATCCCCTTGGCATACAGAGATATTATCTTTTGATCTAAACCATCTATTCTTGTTTGATTCTTGGAGACAATTACAGGTGCAAATTTACCTTCTCTATCTCGCGGAATATTTAACTCGATACTGCCATTCTCAGTAATCAAATTCTTATTATAATGACCATTCCTGCAATTCTCAGTTTCAGACCTATCATATTTGTTATAACCTAAGTGTTCAGACATTTCTGCCTGCAAGGCTCTCTCCAAAATACTCTTCGTTAATTCCTTAATCAATCCATCCTGCTTCAGTACTGTCTTTAAATCCGCTCCTCCTTCTATCAGTAAATCTATCGCTTCATTTATTTTCTTATTCTTTTCTGTCTTCATTCTAATTACCTATATTCTTTATTAATTCCAAATATAGGCTCTACTATAATTTACACAATCTTTGATAAAGACTCTCTCTGCCTGCAAGGCTCTCTCCAAAATACTCTTCGTTAATTCCTTAATCAATCCATCCTGCTTCAGTACTGTCTTTAAATCCGCTCCTCCTTCTATCAGTAAGTCTATCGCTTCATTTATTTTCTTATTCTTTTCTGTCTTCATTCTAATTACCTATATTCTTTATTAATTCCAAATATAGGCTCTACTATAATTTACACAATCTTTGATAAAGACTCAAATTGGCAAGTATGTGTCTTTTAACTGATCGCTGTATGCTTTCGCTAATGGCTTAGTTTGCCAAATTTAATATCATGCCGTCATATGCAGGTTCTACATTTTTTGGCAATAAAGATGCAAGTTCATTGTACTCAACTTCATGTCCCATGTGAGTTATTATAGCATGTCTTGGCTGCACTCTATCAATCCAGCGCAGAGCTTTCTCAACATTGCAGTGAGTGGGCGACTTACAATACCTTATGCAGCCTATTATCCAAGTGTGAACTCCCTCAATAGATGAGAAAGCATCGTCACTAAGTTCGTTTACGTCTGTAGAATACATAAAATTCCCTATTCTAAAGCCATGTGAGACAGATTCGCCGTGAGTTTGCAAAATTGGAGTAACACTTACTCCTGCTGCTGAGAATGATTCATGATTGAATATATTAATAGACATTTTCTTATTGTAAAATCGAGTAACATGTTCAAATAAGTAACGAAATTTCAATTTTAAAGTGTGAGCGACTAATTCGGTTGCAAAAACTGGTATAGTCTCATCATCATTGACCATAGTTTTGATATCATCCGCTCCTCCTATGTGATCCGCATGGTCGTGAGTGTATAGTACTGCATCTGGTTTAGGTATGCCATACCTTAATGCTTGTTGTCGAAAATCTGGGGATGTATCTATGATAATAATCTTTCCATTAACATTTAGAAGAATTGAAGAACGAAGTCTTTTATTTTTCTCATCAGCAGAACTGCATACTGAACAATTGCAGGAAACCTGAGGTACACCAGTAGAAGAACCACATCCTAACACAGTTACTTGTAACATATCGATATTAATATTTGAAATTAAGTTGCTATAAGCAAGATTTGAATCTAGGAGCTTCAGTTTCTTATGTGGCAGTCACTTATTTCGACTACTCTCATATTATCAGAGGTATATGGCGCTGCCAGCAAAGTCATTGTACAGGACTTTTTTCCTAATTTTCCATATTGTTTCGTTAATTTTTTGTAAATATGTAAAGAGTATTAGGAGTAGAAATTAACTTGCACTCTAAAAAGCTATGACATCAAAACCTTAGCACAAAGCATTTTTCTAGCAGTATCATACTAAACAGCAAAGATTTTTAAAATGTCTAGACTCTATTCTTTGGAGAATAATCGTAAAGAGTTATACTTTTTAAGCGCGAAGCAGCTCATTTATTCCTACCTTGCTCCTTGTTACAGCATCAACTGATTTAACTATAACGGCGCACATAGTAGCAGAATCTGGCGCTATACCAGACACAACTACTGATCCACGTGGGATTACACCGTAAAAAATTTCTTTTGTTTCTCTGTTATATATTTTTGTTGAAGAAGTTATAGAGACGCCGGAGCCAACTACCGCATCTTGTTCAACTAAAACACCTTCTGCAATAATGCTGCCTGTGCCTATGAAAACATTATCTTCTATTATTACAGGTCTTGTATTTAAAGGTTCAAGCACGCCACCCAGAACTACACTAGATGAGATATGGCAGCTACTTCCGACATGCACGCAGCTTCCAACTGTCGCAAAACTATCTATCATTGTGCTGCTACCAATCCTAGCTCCTATATTAATAAAAGACGGCATGAGCACTGTATTCTGTTCTATGTATGCACCATATCTGACAATTGAACCTGGTACAGCTCTGATGCCAGAAGAAATAAATGCGTTTGAGCCCCAGTTTTGAAATTTTAGTGGTATCTTATCAAATGCACTGCTAAATAAGCTTTGCTGCATCAACTCATTCTCTCGTATTAAAAAAAATAGCAGTATAGCTTTCTTGAGCCACTGATTTATCTCCCAAACTCCATTTATTAGTTCGCAAACTTTTAGAGAGCCAGAATCAAGTCCTGATATTGCCTCTTCTATCGCAATCACAGACTCTTGCATTTGTGATGCAGCAGCTTTAAGTAATTTTCTATCATCCCAAGCTTTTTCTATTTTTAACTGCATTGCAGTATTATTTTCAATCATTAAACAGTATGTGAATATTAAATTATATGCAAAAGGTCTTTCAATATGAGAAAAACCACTTCTATAAAAATTAATGCAACAATTGTTAGTTCCACCCTTGTTGAGTGTATATGATGTAGTTTAGTGGATAATATCTCATAAAGCTCATGTATTATATCAAGGCGTGTATTCAAGATTTCTATGCGTTGCTTAATGTCAAGAAAATCCATAGACATGATGTAGTACGGCTCATATTTTGGTCTTCGCCAGAAGAAATCTGGAGTATCAAGTATGTCGCTATTTAGATTAATAAAGTTACGCTCGACAAAGAGTATGCCTATTTTTCTGGCAAGCTCTCTTCGCGATAGAGATATTTTTCCAGTTCTTACTAATTCCTCAGGAATTTTATTATTTTCATGGATTGTTCTCTCAACTGAATTTTCGAAAGCACTTAGCTTCACTGATTGAGAAAAGCCATAAGAGAAGGAGAGCTTAATTTGTGCGTCTGCACTTTCCAGCATAATGGTGTCGTTTTCTTCATCAACATATGTCTCGTTCTGTGAGCCTACAACATAATAACACCTATCTGTTATATATTCTGAAAGAGGATCACGAAGAAATTGTGAAATCTTTTCAAGAAATTTCTCTTCAGCGCTTTGTTCTAGACCCCACAATATAACGCAGCCATAGCTAAAGACAAAGACATCTCCACCTTGCTTATCGCCAGCTATAAAACCGAGATGATCGAGCTCAATGTGCAGCACGTCATCTCCGTATATTTTATGAACACAGCTGATTTTTGTTAGAAACTCAGAGATTAAAGGAAGATCATATAGCCTTCCGGCGCAATACGAAGTGCACTCCATATGGGTTATTTATTATGAATACATTTTTGATAAATCTACATCAGATTTTTATAACTTGCAATATTGCATATTTTTTGCATTTAGCATACACGTAAAACATATTATGATACTTATAAATTTCTTATAATATATCTATGCATTAAATATATTATAAGATAATTTTAAAAGGAAAGGGGCTGAAGAAATGCAGTATTATGCTGAAAATGCTGAGGAATTTTTATCGCAAGTTGGGTGTTAACTCTGCTATTTAAGGCAACATGGTAGAACTAGAGTTTAATATTTTTTTAATTATTATTTTTTTCAGCTATATATAACTAAAGTATATTGATATCAAATTATATATTATCATTACCTTTACAATTTTGAAGTAGCAGGATAAACATTATACTTTGTCTCTATAGCATTTGTTGACTTATTACTACGCGCGTTATTACAGAGCTGTTACATAATTCTTCTTTAAGTGATTATATGAAATTGTTATGTTGTTTATAGCATGAAATAACAAGATAGTGCTCCTTTTGAAGCAACGAGAACAAATTTGATTATAACAACCAATTAACACTTATTACAAATATATTTACTTTAAAAGATGAATAATAAAAAAGCTGTAATTCTTGCAAGTGGAGGTGTAGATTCCTCAACGCTGTTAAAGTACGCAGAAAATCTGGGATATGAAATATATGTTTTGAGCTTTAATTATGGACAAAGGCATAATATAGAGCTAAGCTTTTTAAGTGAATTTCTAAAGACAATAAAAGTCAAAGAACATAAAACAGCAGAAATAGATTTAAGGATTTTTGGGGGCTCTGCGTTAACTGATAATATCAAAGTACCAAATTACGAAGACTTAACAGATAGTGTTCCAATTACATATGTACCAGCACGAAATACTATATTTTTATCTTATGCTTTGTCATATGCAGAAGTTGTAAGAGCACAGGATATATTTATAGGAATATATTCTGCTGGGTATGTCGATTATCCAGATTGCAAGCCAGAATTCGTGGCAAAATTTAATGACTTTACCAAAACTGCGATTAAACAAGATCTTCGTGTATCTGCAGTAGCGCCTTTTATAAATTTTACAAAAACAGAAATTGTGAAGCTTGGGTTAGATCTAGGAGTGGATTATGGAAAAACTTTAAGCTGTTATAACCCTTCCGTTGCAGGGAAAGCTTGTGGTAAGTGTTCTTCATGTTTTTTTAGATTGAAGGCTTTTGCAGAAGCTGGTGCAAAAGATCCTGCATTATATCAAAATGTTACCTAATTTGATATTGCTAAGGTGATCACTTCGTCATACTTTTCAAAATTAGCGTATTGTGAGAATGCTCTTTATATATTTCGTTAACATACTTTGCATACCATTCTTTCTAGCTCTTTTTGAAGTATACATTCGTATTAGGCACTGCCAGCAAAGCCACTTTCACAGACTCCTTTGGCATGATTTTCCATATATTTCTTTGCAAATAATAAATACATATATAATTATTTTGACTCGGAAATTCAATTTGCACTCTAAAAAATTATGCTCTTAAAATCCGCGCGTGCGCTCATAAAGGCAGTACCTAATTGAATGCCAACTTTTCATTTACCTGCAATATACATTCTTTTTCATTATCTATAAATATTTGCAAGACTAAAAGAAGAACATGAATAATATTTTTAGTAAATTGGTATTGAAATCGCATAAACAGATTATGGGAAGAAAAGATTATGCGTTATTGCATAAAGCGAATAGAGAATCAATCTGCGCAATTTTTAGTTGAGATAAATTTGCTATAAAACTTATAGTATTTAGATAATAAATGTATGGTATATTTCATATGCATATATTGCAAAACATTTGTTATTTTTACAGTAATATCTATGCATTGCAGCAAAATTGCCTAGTTTTTTTTATATGGAGTATAAGCTCGATAGATGTTGCTTAGCTTTTTCTTTGCGCCTTAATGAATAATTTTTATACAACTTTATGTTGTAATAACATCTGTACACAGCCCTTAATATATTATACGATTACTAGTATCACTGTTGAAGAATGATTAAGCAATGTGTAGGAGATTTTGTTTATGCCTGAAGTAAATGCAGATAGATTAGGATCTAATAAAGAGACAACAATGCGCAATGTGGAGGAATATGCTAAGAAGATTTTGCCACATGCATTATCTAATGAAGTAAGCAGTGATATTCAAGCAGAGTTTAATAAATTGTTTGATAGCTTATTAGAGAAAGCTGCCTCTGCGATAGATAATAAGAGATATTCAGATGCGATAGATATATTAGAAGAAGCAAAGGATGCTGCATGTGGAATTAAATGGGTTAAGCTGAAAGATTCTCAGCATCATGATGGAAGTGTTGACCTTATACGTGATGCTACAATGCAGGAACATGTATCGCAAGATGCTGCAGCACAAGAACATGTAATGAAACTTGTTCGCTGTGTTTCATTGCTTCGCAGTGCAGAAGAGGTAATGAAGACTACTGCGCGTGGCGCGCAAGCAGTGGAGAAGTCACATTTCATAGAGTCTGATATATCACATAATATTTCAAAATTATCTAGAAGCAAAAAGAGAGATAGCAGAGTTGAAGAACAAGAGGATGATTCAAAATCAGAGAGTCAAAAGGGTAAACAAGGTGTACGTGAAACTGAGATATTTAAATGTAATAAAGTTTTAGTAGAAGCAATTCAAGATAGCGTTTCCCAAAAAATAAATGGTGGATACTCTTTTGAAGAGCAAGACTACATAGCATCCTTAAGACATGCGATAAAGGTTGAAAGTGGTGTGAAAAATAAGAACTCAAAAATGGATTGGACAAGAAATAATGTATCTATCCAAGATCAGCAATACCATACTACGACTCTCACAAAGCAAAACGACAGAGATGGTATTCCAGTCATCATTTCAGAATCCAGTATAATGATGCTAGGGTTTACTAGAGCCCAAGTTGAAGCTTATAGAAAAATACACGAATCACATGGGAAAAAGATTAGTCTTAAAGATCCTAATACTGGGAATCATAAAGATGATGTGGAGTATAAGAATGCGCTTGAAATCATTAGTCATTACAATAAAATGAGTGCTAAGCAGCGTAAAATAATAAGTAACGCTGCTGCTGAGCATGTAATGAACCAAGATAGAGTAGTTCCATCTTGCAGTGATGGGATAGATTGTATAAAAAATCCAAGACTTGATGTAATAGTCGCTCACCAAGAATTTAGAGCGCCAAATAAGCCGCCTGAGGTCAAATCCTCTGAGATTGGGCATTCTTATTCTATAGATGGACTTAATGAAACATTAAAAGTTACAGCTAGTAAAGTATTTACTAAAGATACTAGAGAGAGATTTAAAAGCTTTTTTAGTGGGCAACAACCTATTAATAGCAGGATGGAACAACTAAAAGGGTTCTTTGCTGATGGACAAAAGCTTAATATCACTATACTTGGTGAGCCTAGGTTGAAGCTTGGTTTAGTGAATCTTTTTAGCAAGAATCGTCTTGTTTATAATGCAGTAAATAGTTATAGCAAAATTGATTCGAGCGTCTCTGTGGATGCTGCATCTATGAAATCTGGCGACTTTAGTGATCTAGAAAACGCGATTAAAAAAGTAGGACACTTTATAGGAAAGGATTGTATAAAGAAATCAGAAACATTAAAGAAAGAAGTTAAAAGCTTAACTAATAAGGCGCATAAAATGCCAGTGGGTTCTCCTGAACGTCTGGAAGTAGAGTCACAAATACAGCGTGTACATGAAAGAGAGAGAAATCTGCATGATATAAAAAAAATTGCAGGATGTATAGCGTCTAACACAAATGCGAATCATCTAAGAGATGCTATTGCTTTGTGTAATAATTTGACTGGTTTGGATAACGAAGTTGTTAGTAAAATAGAGCTGGCTCAGATGCTTGAAGCAATAAGACTTATAAAAAGAATGTCTTCTGGTGGCATAGATAAATCCACAAGGGCTCAGGAATTAATAGCACTGCGTCCTATGGTTATGGAGGCAGTAAATAGAGTGCACGCTAAGCTTGGCACTAAAGCAGTAGAAGCTACAAATGATGTAATTAATATCACAACTAGTGCAATGGTAGGACGCACTGCTTTGCTTTCTTTGAGGTCTGCTCAAAAATCAGTCTCTGTTGCACTTGGCTTAAGCCAAATGAATGCATCTGAAGCTGAAATGATTAAGAAAAATTGTAAATCACACTTGGCTGGTGGGCATACGAAGCATGCAGTTGCTTCTATGGGAATGAAAGGTGTGCAAGGAATAGATAAAAAGGATGTGAAAGGAATTCTTAAGAAAGCAGATCCAATTTATGCGGCTGTCGTAGATAAAGATAACACAAGCAGAACAATAAAAAATCAAAATAAAGTAATAAGAATTGGCATTAAGCTGTTTAATAAAGCAAAAAGTTTTGTAAAATGGGTTAGAGGAAGCCATTCTATCCTTGGCGTATTGCTCAAAATAGCGCTTGCCATTGTGATAATTCCAGTCAAGTTTATAATTGATACTTCTGTTGAGATATACAGCTCGATAAATGACTGGATGAAGGGTGAGCGGAGATCATATTATAAGAAAGATACTAAACATTTTGTATGTATGATTACACCTCAATCTGAGGAAGTAAAAATCGTGACGCGAGAGCGTGAGTCGCAGCAAGCAGGTCTAGAACAGGGACGCTCTGATGAAGTGAAAGCGCTAAAGCGTAGTGATTCAATGCCTAATCTACAAGGATATCCAGAAGAAAAGAATCCTTTTGCAGAGAATGTTAGCTTAAAGCGCAGCAGTTCTATGCATAACTTGCAAGATTATCCGGAAGAAAAGAATCCTTTTGTAGATGGTGCAAATCAAGAGCGTAGCAATTCTGTAAGTAGCCTCAAAACACAAGAGTATCCAGAAGAAAAAAATCCTTTTGTGGAAAGTACAAATCAAAAGCGTAATAATTCTGCTGCTAGTCTCAAAGTGCAAGGAGGTCCTGAGAAGAAGGATTCATTTGCAGATAAAAATACTGCTCAAAAACATTCTGTTTCTAGTAGTATAAATAATGAGTCGTCAAAGAAGCAAAAAAGTGCTTCATGGGAACTTAAAGTGACAAAAGTATCTTTAGGCTCAGATGTGCATAGATGATTAAGAATATTATATGGCGCTGCCCACCAAAGGTGAGCCGCAGTTGCCATATACGAAAATTAGCATAGCAGATATCGATTTTTGACGGAAAAGACGAGTAAAAAAATCTCGCGCATGCACTTAAGGCAGTGCCATATTTAATCAACTAAATATGTTGATATTTAGTTTCCATTTGATTGCTCTTCTTGCTTATACGCTCACCTTTTTTACAATATATTATATTCTATCGCTAGAATCTGCAAAAATTTTGTGGTATTTTGGCGTGGTCATGCTTTATGAGCGTATATTTTTATATGTTTGTAGCAAGCTATCATCTTTATGATTAATATAATGTTGCGTATACTCTGTATTATAAGAAAATTGCGTATATTTTGCGCTTTGATATTGCTGTATTTTCTATTTTCATCCATATCTCAAGGTAATAATTTACGTGATTTTGATCTGCTAGAGATTCTAAACAATCAGATTAGTGCAAGATATTCAATGAAGAGTTTTAGATATGGTGATGTTAAACAATTGCAGTATTCTGGTATGCAGAAAGGATTAGGGGCAAATTTAAGTATACTTGCACTTGACAATTTATACTGCTCTGGTGATTTTTCTACATATAAAACAGAAAATGAAAAGGAAGATATTAAATATCAAGGTACACTTAACAATATAGAGGTAAATTTAGGATATGCATTTGATGTTGCAGAAAGGAGTCAAGTTATTCCTTACTTCAAAGCAGCACATCGTAAATTTAGTGCAAGAGGTGTGGAAAAATCAGGAGATACTTTAAATGAAGAGGTGCGTTCAATTACTCATGCAACTTATGGAATTGGCATCATACATAACGGTTTAGTAGGTGAAGGATGGGTATTGTCACAAGAGGCATTTATAGGACGTAACACAGATTGCCGCATTATTTATCAGAGTCTAGCGCAAGAATATCTGCTCAGTCCTGGTATGTACTACGGTATAGAACTTAAAACGACAAAGTTCATAAACGAGTTTTTTAGTATAAATGCAAGCGTGGGATTTAAGGTATATAATTTTGGAGAAAGCGATAAGCATAAGACTAGAGATGGTTCTATCGAATATGAACTAAAAAGTAAGAATAGTGAATACATCTTTTCAATAGGTGCTTCTATACACTTTTAGAACATTAAATATTTCATTAGACTTCTTCTTCAAACGCTTGTGCCAGCGGCTAATTGCTTTGTCGCGTCTGGTGGGGTGTTTGAGTGATAAGGATGCTCATGTTACTTACATTACAACTGCTGCTATTCGCGCGCTCCATATGCTTCTTCTTACTTCACTGAAACAGTACGCGCACCAAAAGTCTCAAGAAGAGGTATGAAATGCTGTTTATAGTGTCAAAATAGCATTTAAATCCCTAAGAAAATATTATAATAAGCGCAAAAAAAACTTGCGAATTTGCATTATATATCGGCAGAAGAAGTGAAAATTAATAATACTCAAAATAGAATAGTGTAAATAAATTAAATATTGGAGATAGTATGGCCACTTAGAAAAACTTTGCAATACTGCCATCTTAATAGCTTATGTTTTATATCTCAAAATGCTTAATTACCCTTATGCTTTATATCAATAGCTAACCTACCTTGCGATTTAAAATATTTTTTATATAAACACGCTGCCTTTGAGAAAAAAGTTAAGACTCTGGTCATTTTATATTAGACTTCTTCTGGAAACTCGATTCCAGTTTAGGCAAGTGCAAGGAACATACTGAGCAAATTGTCTGCTGAAACAAGCATTTTTTTGAGGAGAAATCTATTAAAATATGCTGTTGTTGTAGTTGATTTAAAAGCGCTAACCATATATTGTGCATTAGCAGATCTCTTTAGCTGATGCATTTTCTAATGCTTCACTAAGTTCTAAATTTTATTAGAACACCACTTATTTAACGATATGTACATAATCAATACAAACTCTTCATTTATCAGAGATATATGTGTGGAATAATAGGTATCACAGGCTCTAAGTCAATTGTTTCCGACTTGGTTTCCGTACTTGAAAATTTGGAATACAGAGGATATGATTCCGCAGGAATTGCAACAGTAGATGTGAGTACATTACATGTATGCAAAGCAGTAGGAAATCTTGATCAATTGAAATCTTCGCTAGATTCACATACTCCAGCTATTACAGGCAAGATTGGTATAGGTCATACAAGATGGGCCACACATGGAGCACCAAAGCTAGAAAACGCACATCCAATAGCAACACATAAAGTTGCTGTTGTACATAATGGCATCATAGAAAATTATCAAAAATTGAAAGATGAGCTTACAACTCTCGGAATTCAGTTTCAATCGGATACTGATACAGAAGTAATAGCACACCTAATAACAGTGAATATTGAAAATGGTTTAGATATCTTTGAGGCGTGCAGAATGGCCGCACTAAAACTTGAAGGATCATTTGCAGTTGCCGTTATATCGAAAGAATTTCCAGATACCTTAATTGGCTTTAAGCATAAAATGCCTCTTCTTGTTGGAATAGGAAATAAAGAGGATACGCTCTACATTGCATCAGATGCAATCGCAATTTCTCAATTTGCAAATAGTGTTGTCTATTTAGATGATCAGCAAATTGCAGAAATAAAACTCAATGGCAATTTAAAAATAAATGACTTGAGTGGTTCTAACGTAAAATACACATTGCATCACATAGAACGGTACAATACATCAAACAAAGGTGACTTCCCTACATTTATGAAAAAGGAAATTTATGAGCAGAGTGACATACTGAAAGATATATTAAGCTCATATCAGGGATCTAACATATACTGGAGGAATGTTAACAAGATTTGCATATTGGCATGTGGCAGCTCTAATTACGCAGGATATACAGCAAAATACTTTATTGAAGGAAACTGCGATATAGCTGTTGAAGTTGATATAGCATCAGAATTTGCAACAAGAAAACCCAAGATTTACGATGACACTTTATATCTTTTTATATCACAATCTGGGGAAACTGCAGATACTGTAACTGCTCTAAACTATGTAAAGCAATTTAATGCAAAAACAGCTTGTATTACTAGTGTTGCCTCTAGCACTTTGGGTAGATCTTCTAATCATGTTATTGAAATGAAAGCTGGCCCTGAGATTGCAGTTGCTGCAACCAAGACATTCACAGCACAATTACTTATACTTCTGCTGCTCTCTTTTGAAATAAAGAATAAAAGTTCGCAAGCAAAGCTTGCAGAGCTACAGCTTTTTAATACTGCATTGATTAATGAGATAGAGATAAATATCGAAAAAATTGCACACTTGATCAGCAACTATGATAAATTTTTATATATAGGCAGAGGCACTATGTATCCTATTTGTCTTGAAGGTGCACTTAAAATGAGAGAGCTTTCTTATGCTCCTGCAATAGGAATCGCAGCAGGAGAGTTAAAACATGGATCAATTGCACTGGTAGATAGTAAAACATTAATCATCGCTCTTGTGCCACACGATGAAACATACGTTAAAATGGCATCAGCAGTGCAAGAAGTAAATGCACGTAGTGGTGATATCCTACTAATTTCTGATCAGTACAGTTTTGAAAACTTAGCAAAGTTTTGTAAATATAATATATTATTACAAGATATAGATAATTTTTTAAAACCAATACTTTACTCTTTACCTTTGCAACTGATAGCATATCATGTTGCTATAGCTAGAGGATGCAATGTTGACAGGCCTAGAAACCTGGCCAAATCTGTCACAGTGGAGTAAGTAGTATTAAGTATTACATACTTTTCAAAATTTGCGCCTTTAAAATGCTCCTTATGCATTTTGTATATGCCGCCTGCAAAGTCACTTGTGCAAACTTTTTTACCTGATTTTCAAGTATTACTTTGTCATTGCATCATAACTCTAAGAAGTGCAGGATTGATATTGGACTGCAAGCAATTATGAGACGCCGAAAGTCCAGCAGAAAAAGTGGCAAAAGCCAAAAACCTTATGGATTTTGTTAAGTAATATTTGCGGTACAGGGCAAATTATATATCAGAAAATTAGCGCATGGCCGATCTAAAAGCTAATTTTTGTACATTTAACTTCTCCGCAAAAATTTATTTGCGCAGCAAAATCAATTTTTGACATATAGACTACTTTGTCAATTTCTTCGCAAATATATATAATATATGACTGAGAAATTAACTGGCACTCTAAAAAATCATGCTTTTAAAATCCCCAAGCGTGCACTTATTCCATACCGCATGTACATGATAAATACCAACTTTTCATTTACCTGCGGTATACACTTTTGAAATTTCGTGTTGTTATCTTATTTGATAAACATGTGTAAATTGCAAGAATGGGACAATTTAGCTTTTTATTCAATTGTCTCTGCTGTTCATTTTATAATGATTTTTAAAAGAGCTAGAGCTTTGTGTGCTTGATTGCATTATTAATTGGTGCTAATAAACTTTTTATAGTCTTGCTAAAAGTAAAGGCTCATTTATATATAAACTAAAAACTGGTTTCTATGGCGTTACAAATTATAAAAGGAAAAACTGGAGATTGGGAAGTAATTATTGGGCTTGAAGTACATGCTCAGATTGTCTCATCTTCGAAGCTATTTTCTAATGCTGGAACAGATTTTGGTGCAGAACCAAATACGCAGGTATCATATGTTGATGCTGCAATGCCAGGAATGCTTCCAACACTTAATAAAAAATGTGTAGAACAAGCTGTGAAGACAGGTCTTGGTTTAAATGCAAAGATCAATTTGTGCTCAGCTTTTGATAGAAAGAATTATTTCTATCCTGACTTACCACAAGGATATCAGATATCTCAGTTTTTTTATCCAATAGTTGGGAGAGGTGATGTCGAAATTGTCACGCAGGATTCTGCAGTTCGTAATGTTGGAATTACAAGAATACATATAGAACAAGATGCTGGAAAAAGTATACATGATGCTGCGCTTGGCTGTACACTCATAGATTTAAATCGAGCTGGTATAGGACTTATGGAGATTGTGACAGAACCTGATATGCGAAGCAGTGAAGAAGCTGCTGAGTTCATGAAAAAGCTGCGTTCAATTTTGAGATACCTTGGCACTTGTGATGGTGATATGGAGAAAGGTTCCATGAGATGTGACGCAAATATCTCAGTACGCACAGTTGGTAACAAAAATCTTGGGACACGTGTTGAAGTAAAAAACGTTAATTCAATAAAAAATCTAGTAAAAGCAATAAACTTTGAAGCATCAAGACAAGTCGAACTAATTGAAGACGGCTGCACTGTTGTACAGGAAACAAGGCTGTTTGACGCAGAATCAGCAAAGACAAGAACAATGAGGTTAAAAGAAGATACTGTGGACTATAGATATTTCCCGGATCCAGATCTTCTCCCTCTTATTCTCACGGAAGAATATGTTGAGTCTATCAAGAAAAATCTACCTGAGTTGCCAGATGCAAAGAAAGCAAGGTATATCAGTGAGATGGGAATCTCAGAATATGATGCTGCAGTACTAGTGGCAGATAAAGCTGTTGCAGAATATTTTGAGAACGTTGCAAAGTCAGCTGACCCAAAGACGTCTGCTAACTGGATAGTTGCAGAATTATTTGCTAAGCTTAATAAGAGCGGATTAGATATTCAAGATTCTCCTGTCTCTGCTCAAGGGCTTGCCGCACTCATAAATTTAATATCACAAGATGTGATTTCAGGAAAAATTGCTAAACAAGTTTTTGATATCATGTTTGAAGTTGGTGGCGATCCGCTTGATATAGTGAAAGAAAAGAATTTGGTGCAAGTAACTAATACATCTGAAATAGCATTATTTATCGATCAAGTAATCGCAGATAATCCTTCTGAGGTTACAGCGTATAAAGCAGGAAAAGAAAAGCTATTTGGATTCCTTGTAGGTAAAGTTATGCAGATCTCTAAAGGTAAAGCAAATCCGAGTATTGTAAATGATTTGTTAAAGCAAAAGTTAGCTGATTAACTTTCAATATGAACAATATATTTTTTATTAAACCAAAATATGATAGATCAGCTTAGCAGTGCTGATATTGCAAAATTAAGTGATACTAATAGTGCTATGCACTTACACTATAAGTTGTTTTTGCATTTCAACAAACATATAATATTTTCTCCACTTCTTATTGATTATAAACTATCAAAAATGTAGCAAATAATAGAAGTATTATGTCATACTTTATTATACCTGCTACTTTTACTCTACTTATTTTAATCATATTTTAAAATAGTGTGTTCAAACTAAACAGCTTAGACAAATTTACAATTATCCAATACATACACTATTTCAAGAGGACATAATGCTATTTCCACATATAGTCTGATATATTAAATACTTGTATATTCGTCATACTTTTCAAAATTGATGCCTTTAAAATACTCATATACTTCTGATAAATGAAGAGTTGGCATTTAGGATTTTGATACGAAGCTATATTTCAAAAAGAGACAGAAAGAACGCAAAGGCAGCGTATAATCAATACATAACGAGCGGTCTTACAAGAGTGGCCAATTTTGAAAAATATAGCGAGTATACACATGTGACATATTCTTCATGGCTCTTTTTTTAAAAGCCTAAACATGGCACTGCCTTAAGTAAGTGCACGAGCGCAGATTTTGATGGCATAATTTTTTAGAATATAAGTTCACTTCTGTGCTTGATACTTTGAGATACTTTCAAAGAAATCAACGAAGTAGTATGGAAAATTAGGACAAAAAGACTTATATAATAGACTTCTTCTTAAAACGCTTGTTCTAGCGATGCAAGTACAAGGAGCATATGAAAGCGCGAGGAAACACAAGTGCAGACGAAGTACATGAGCATCTTAAGCCAAGGATGCGACAGAGCAGTTGGCTACCTGGAACAAAAGTTTTAAGAAGAAGTCTAATGACTTGGTTAACAATGCAATATACACATTTCACATTTTTTCTAACTCTTTTTTCACTCTAACTTCATATGTATATAATCAATACCAACTCTTCATTTACCTGCGATATACTTGCTAAAAATATATCAGAAATAATTTGATCCTTTTTACTTTAACATGTCTAAAGTCGTTATATGGTTACTTTAGAATTTTTAAAAAATATAAAAATTTGTGATTTATAAAATATGTTAGTTGATAGCCATTGCCACTTAGATTTTCAGCAATTACAAAGCGATATAGAAGGTGTACTGCAAAGAGCCAAGCAAGCAGATGTTAGATTCTTGCATACTATAGGAACTAGAATAGCAGATGTAGAAAAATTACTTCTAATTGCCAAGCAACATTCATCTGATATTGATCCATCATCCAGCATTGAAAACTCTGGATTACAGATATTTTGTTCAGTTGGCGTTCACCCTTTGAATGTTATGGAAGAACTTGTTGTAGATGCTGCAGCTCTTATAAAGCTCAGTGAACATAAAAGAGTCATTGGTATTGGAGAGACAGGTCTCGATTATAGAAATGGTGGAAAATCGAGAGCTATCCAGAGACAATCTTTTATAAACCATATAAGAGCTGCGCAGCAAACAGGACTCCCACTTGTAATACACACACGCGAAGCAGATCTTGATACAGTCACAATAATGAAAGAGCTCATTGCAGATGGTCCGTTTTGTGGAGTGATACATTGCTTTACTGCAAGCGAATGGTTAGCTGAAAGTTGTTTAGAGATGGGTCTTTATCTCTCAGCATCAGGCATTATTACATTTAAAAATGCTCAGAACATAAATAATGTTTTTAAACATACTCACATGGATAGAATATTAATTGAAACTGATTCTCCATTCCTTGCACCGTTACCAAAACGTGGGCAATCAAATGAACCATCTTACCTTGTGTATACAGCTGAGCATTTAGCAAAACTACGAGATTGCTCATATAATGAAGTTGTACAAACTACGACTAAAAATTTTTTCACGCTATTTAACAAAGCAGATCTTTGGACTTAAGCATACCGCAGGTAAATGAATAGTACTTTTGGCGCGCGTACTAGTAAAAATACAGGTAATAAAAAGATTGTTTTGTTTTTCGAGATAGAACTATGGCTTATTTTGCGTTACATTTGATTCTCTCTTCTGATGATCGAGTGCTAGTGTTTTACTGCTTCCAGACATTTCTGCATCATAGTCTTCGTTAAAGACGCATATTATATCACTACCATGTCTAAGAGTGAACCTAGAAGCGACACGTTCAATCACAACATATTGATTGCTAATTCTATAGTTTATGAGTCCTTCTGTTCTATCATTATTCACCAAGAAAATAGCAGGTAATTCTGCATTTATATCTCTAAATTTAAAATATGTGAATTCTCCATCATCAAATATTTGCAGTGGTTCAATCTCTTTGGATTTTCCGCTTATAGTGTAGTTGAAATTGTAAAGCTCAGGTTTGCTTAAATCAGGACCACTACTGGTTTGTACGTGTCTAATCGCACTATAATTTATGTCATCAGGATATACAAATTTGACTACAAACGAGAGATTTGGGTCATTTATTCCAGATGCTTCCTCAGCGTGCATTTCAAAGAAATACATACGTTTATTAGTAATGACCGTCATATTTGTCGTTGCGTCATCCTCAATTGGTTTGAGGAAAATTCTGTTTACAGCTGGAACAATTTGCCATGGAGTAGGAGTCCCCATACTGATAGTATCAATCTGCTCATCAAGAGCAAATTCTATAATTGATTGATAAGTATAGTGTCCGACAAATACAAATACTGTATTTGGTTTGTAGTTTATTATTTTGATTCTTTGTTCATTTCCAAGAGCTCTTGGTATAGCACCAGCGTGACATTCAGTGCATGAAATCACTGTATATAAGAAAAGCGTCAAAAAAAATAACAACACAGTTATGATTGTTGTCGTCAACAAACGCTGCAAATTTTTAAAATAGTCATTTTGACAATCCATCCGCGAAGAATTCCTATACTTAATCAATTAACTTATGGCACCAATCTTGTAAAAATTTACTAAACGCAATAACAAAACATAAATGTGTATATTACAAATAAAATATAAGAGCAATATTGTAAATGTTTCAAGATAAATCAGTTATGTTTTTGTTAACCCTATTATCGTGGCGTATATCATTTCTGAAAAGTCACCCATAACGACACCAATATACGGAAGCATAATAAATAATGTTAATAACATAACAAATATCTTTGGCACAAAAGCAAGAGATGGTTCCTGTATTTGCGTCAGTGCTTGCAGAAGAGAAATGAATAGACCAACAACGAGTGCTACCAACAATAGAGGAATGGCTAGTTTAAACAATACAACCAAAGCCTCTCTGGATATATCAATTACTATTGAGGGTTCCATATAAAAACCTCTAAAATTGATTAATTGATAGTAACGTTGCCAGCACTAGAATCATTATGCTTACGTTTTTTTTCATATAACTCTAAGAAATCTATCGGCGCGATCATTAATGGCGGATAGCCACCATCTCTTGTGATATCAGAGATGATACGTCTTGCGTATGGGAATATAATGCCAGGACAATTAACCAGTAGCAACATTTCTTTTTCAGCTTCATTTATTGTGTTGACAGTAAAAACACCAGCGTACTGAAGTTCTACCAGAAAGATGACATCGTTTTCTATGGAAGCTTTTGCCTGTATTCCGAGAATAACTTCAAATACATTGTCACCAATAGACTTAGCATTTATATCTAGATCTATCTCAACTTTTGGCTGCTCATTTTTCAAGAAGATTGCTGGAGCTTGTGGATTCTCAAAAGAAAAATCTCTAATATACTGAGTATTGAGCACTATAGGTTCGCTATGTATAGCTATTTTATTATCCATAAATTAAATATCCGATATTGCCTTGTTCATATTTTTAAATCGAATATAACCTCTAGATTTGCACTTGACAATTTTATTTCTACATTTGTATGAAATTTACACTCATCTAAACGAGTTGCATATATTAATTTTGCTGCTTTAGTAGAGGCTGTAACATATCTGCCATGCAAAAGATCATTGAATTTCATATTTTGAGAACTTTAGAAAAGCCGCTCCTGACTCAATTTAAACGTTGATGTGAGTCCACAATTATAAATTAGACCTCTCTGGAAACTCACTGATAGCAACTCCAAATTATAAATTCCAGAAATAAGATTAAATCTAAACCCAAATCTTTTTCGCCTATTTCTATAGCACTGTTACTAAAATAATTTTAAAAGTTTAATAGACCTCTTGCATAACCTATTTAAAGCTCAAAGTTATAGATACCAGCAAGTAAATTAAACCTTAAACCGAATCGTTTTCTTCTGTTCCTATAACGATCAGCGATAATTTTAAATCGTTTGATCATGCCTATGACGTTTTCATTTAAAACACGTTCACTAGACAATTGACGATTTTTCTTTTTATCTTTCCTGCTTAGTGGTCGCTTTTTTGTCTTTTTCTTTGGTAACTCTGAATTATAATGCAACTTATCAATGCCTTGATAACCAGTATCTGTAAGAACTTTAATCTCAGGGTGGATGTGAACTCCGGATTCTTTAAATAACCTGAAATCATGACGCTTGCCATTAGAAAAATTAGTGCAAATGATTTCTTTTTTCCTTTTATCCACAATAAGCTGAGTTTTTAGAGTATGTCGCCTCTTTTTTCCCGAATAAAAGTGCTTCTGTTTTTTTTAGGTCGTTCTATCGGTGTTTCAGTAGCATCAATTAACACAAGTTCGTATTCAGAATCGCTTTTTAGTAATGCTTTACGTCCAGGTAGTGAAAATCGTTTATCTTTAATTAGAGTATCTTCAATCCAACGTATATTACGATAACAGGCACTTTCACTTATTCCATAACTGCGGGAAATATGAAAATATGTCCTGTATTCACGCAAGTACTCAAGCGTCATGAGTAATCGATCTTCTAAAGCCAATTTATTGGGTTTTCCACCTTGAGACTTTAAAATAGCTTCAGCTTCTTTTAATATACTTAGTATAACTTCAAACGTTCCTCGTTTAATGCCAGTAAGCCTGCGAAACTCTTCTGCGTATTCATCTTTGATGTTTTCAAACTTCATGTTATCCTTGATAAAATCAAGGATTTTAATCAATTTATATGGTTATGCAAGAGGTCTAATGATGGCGATAGCAATAAAGCTAGAGAAAGTGGAATCGAGTTTTTTTGACGGATGGAATATCTAATAGCTGAATCAAAAATCAGAATACAAAAAGCTGCTTCACCTTTATACATTTATTACAACAAAGCATTAATATAAACCATAGCCAGTGCTTTCTTGTCGCTTGAACCAAGAATCTTGAATTTGTCATATTCCTTGCTCGCGACATTTTCAAAATCTTTATCTTCTGATGTTATTAGACAAAGTTTCTTCCGAACGGTTCCTCTATATTTTACTCTAGCTGTTACTTCTTGCCCTATATAGCAACCTTTTTGGTAATCAATGGCATTAAGCAGATCCATTCCTAGCTCCGCAGGGAAAAACTGCATAGGTGAGAAGTCCTTAATTACATCTGGTATTAGAAGTGAGATCCTTTTTTCTTCGTATTCTTCTAAAAATGTATTGCTACAAACTGGATAACTAAAATCAACTATAGCTCTATATCCGATTTCAGGATTTCTCGGATCACGGAAACAGGAGTCTACTTCAATATTCTGAAAACTGACTACCACTTTCATTTGATTTTGTAGATCTATCATTTCTACTTTTGCGCGTAATTTGTATCTTTTTAAGTAGTTAATTATATCCCCTATATACTCACTTGGGCAATCTATTAGCAGCATATCGGACTTTTCTATTATAAAAACATCATATAACAGCTTGCCTTGGGGAGTTAGGATTAGTCCATATATTGCATCAGATTCTTTTTCTTTAGATTTTTTCGTAAACTCTATTCCAGTGGCCAATTGCTTTGTCGCTTCGTATGCTCCTTGCACTTGCTTCGCTGGAACAAGTTTCTTCTTTGATGTTAGTTTGTATATGTCATTTGTAATAATACCTTGCAGGAAAGAATATCTATCTTCTCCTGATATTCCAAATACTGTACGTCTTTCTAAAAAGGAATATTGCATTTGCATAGAGAGAATTATGTTATAAAATAAAATGATGAATTAACGCATCGTCATAACTCTAAGAAGCAGAGGATTTATTTTGGTTGCAAGCAACAACCATATCACATAAAAATATAGCAGAAAAAGTGGCAAAATTGCCAAAAACCTTATAGCTTTTGTTAAGCGCATTATAAATGCAGTGCCTAAGTAATATTTGTTAGGTACAGGACAAATTGTATACCAAAAAATTAGTATAAGGCCACGTCTTTGAGCTGATTTTTATGCATTTAGCTTTCTTCACAAAAATTGATTTGCGCAGCAAATAAATTTTTACGGACAGGCCGTTTATAGTGTTGCAGCATTAAGAATCTAATGAAATCAGTGTATGATTTGATGTTTTTGTGAAGAGAAGATAAAACTTAGCATACTAGTATGCTAAGTTTTATATCAGCTTTGATTTTTGCCTTATTGTTCAACATGTATTTGCTTTTCAAACTGTTTAGAAAGTCCAATAACTGCAAAGAACCATATAACAAGAATTACCATGAAGGTTGCGAAAAGTGTAGGGGCAATGCTGAGCAGAGTGGTACCAGGGAAAAATGAGAGTAGAGCCCATTGTACGAAAGCGCCGCCTGATTTCCCGAGCCTTCCACCGACAACGTCAGCTGCAGATTTACCCTTAGCTTTCAAATCATCATTAAGAGGGATATATGCTATTTCTTTTGTAGGATCGAAGAATGAGTATTTGATAGCTTTACTTAAGACATTCTGTATAGCACCAAAATATACAGCAAGTACTACAGAGGTTGTTCCAAGTGCAACTGCATAGCCTTCAAGGCCAGACTTAAAGATAACAAACAAGAAAAATCCTATTCCAGTAAATAAAATGATAATCGGAGTAAAGACGGCAGCAGTGCGCCAACTCAGAATTCTTAATAAATAAGAGCTGCAAAGCATAGAAATGGATGTTGCAATACCAGTATAGATTTGTACTTTTCCATTGAATGCTCCATAAGCATTAGCATCTCCTGCAAAGTGTATACTCAACATTTTCTTCCAAACTCCTTCAACTAAGTTGATGGATATGCCGTATGACAATATCAAAATTGCAATCAAGCCTATATACTTAGAAGAGAATATAAGTTGTAAACTACTCATAAGCGACATTTTTACTTTATTCTTCTTGGTAGTTGCTGGAGCATCTATTAGATCTTTTGGAAGAATGTGTTCGCTCAGATGCCAAAGGCAAAAACTTAACAAAATGCCAGAAACAACAATGGAAGCAGTGATCTTATTAAGTGTGCTTTGCCAATCGTGTGAAATTTGTATAGAAGAAAACCATGTTACGCTATATCCTGCAAGTATCAAACCTGCTTGAGCGAATAGTCCAAAGAGCGGATAAAATCTTTTCGCTTCTTTGATTTCAGTTGTTTGGTTTGCAAACTGCCAAAATAGCAGAGCAAGCATCACACTGCCCCAGAGCTCAGAAAGTATAAAAAATAGTGCATACGTCCAGTAATTTATCATCATGAAGAAATATTTAAAGTGTGGAAGACGTTCCATTAAATTACTCATGTCTGGATGTAGTTGATATGCATTAGGGTATAAGTACAAAGCGAAGAGAACAAAAAACGAGATAAAGAATATGTTAATAGCGTGATATATTGTTAACTTATGTGCAATATCGACCAGCTTTGTGTATATTAACATGGCAAGCACAGCACTTGGCAGAACGCCATAAAGCTTAATAGTGCTTACGAGTTCTGCGCTTACAAGTGATATTATAAGAACATCTTTCGTATTTCTCAAAATGCTATAAACATATATTGTTAGCATCATAAGAAGAGAAGTGAATATAAATTTCTGCCACTCATGTCTCTGTATAGGGCAATAGGATAAAACTTTAGATAAACTACTCATACAATCTATTTATTTTGAATTGATAAAATCACATCTGTTATTGCCTCAGATAACGAAGTTGTACAACCAAGGCTTAATAAAGGTGGTACAAACATGTGTTTTTCTGAAGCTTTACTAGCAAAAACACTAAAATATTTTTGCTGAAATAAGAGAGTCTCTACGAATTATCATTTATGCTATTTTTCACAAATGTTACACATACTGATAACTGCTGCGCTGTTTAATGCCTGAATCGCAAAACCGCACCTCCTTGTGTACTTATACTTTATTGCTTAAAATTTTGTGTAAATTGACTACAAGAATCTAACTTAAAAAAGAGGCTTAGCACAAAATTTGTAATAAATATTAGTAAATTAAACACACCAAACATATCTCAAATTACAAATACTAAAGAAACAATGAAGTAAAACCGCTAGCTTGTAGTTCTTTAGTAAAATATAGAATATCGAGAAGATAAAATTGCCACTCTAAGTATGAGTTGCTGATATATTTGCACTATTAAAGTTGCAAAAACTACTGTAACACAGAAAATTTGATTAAAAACAATGCAACAGCTTATGTACATGCAACCATTGATTGGAATTCAACTATCTTTTAGCGTGTTATCTTCACTTGAAAACATAAAAACGACATTAACACTAGTTAATTCATATATAAAGCTTAATTTTGATTAACAAGTATAATATGCATTTAAATTACATGAGCTTTCATAGTCCTAATTTGAAGAATATATATAATACTTGTCATCCCTCAAGAATTGACATAGTCAAAATGCCACTTATGTATGTGTATACAGCTTTGTTATTAACCAAGTCATTATGCAGTCTTTTTATCCTAATTTTCCATATTACTTCGTTAATTGTTTTGTAAATATGTATAATATTTGAGGCAAAAATTGACTTGTACTCTAAAATCCTTGCACAAAAACACTTTATTAATAATGCCACATATACATCCACATTCTTTTGAGCTCTTTTTGAAGTCTCACTTCATATGCACATAATAAATACCAACTTTTCATTTTATCAGGAGCATATACCTACATAAGCATAGGTGCAGTATTATAGCGCTTTTTACACTATTTTCAACTTGAAATTAGTTTGGAGTTTGAAGTTGATTATTTTGATAAATTCTTCGAGCTGAAGGCGATTGAGCGTATTACAACTGATTATTGAATATTCTTAACACTAAGCAAGATATGCTTAGTATTAAAGATATAAAAATTGTTTGCTAAGTAGATATGAAGATTATGTGGTCTATCCGTCAAAAATTAGCTTTTAGACTGGCCATGTGCTAATTTTCTGATATATGATTTGTCCTGTACCTAGGGCACTTGCTGGCAAAGCCACTTGCGCAGACCTATTTTACCTGATTTTCAAGTATTACTTCGTTTATTTCTTCACAAATATATATAATATTTGACTTAGAAATTAACTGGTACTCTAAAAAATCATGCCATTCAAATTCATGCGCGTGCACTTGCTTAAGGCAGTGCCTAGCAAATATTACTTAACAAGATCCATAATATTTCTGGCAATTTTGCCATTTTTTCTGCTGGACTTTTGGCGCATCATAATCGCTTGCAGGCCAAGATAAATCCTATGTTCCTTAGAGTTATGACATAGGCAGCTTAGTCAAGGAAGTTGGAGATATTATATATTTCCTTAACTATATCCATTGATGCTGTTAGTGATGCCGAACAGTGGCATGGTCATTATGTTTACGCATTACTTCCTCTTCGGTGTAATGTCCAACAACAGCTTTTTCTTCTTTTGTATTATGTGAAATGCGTTCATCTTTAGTATGATGGGCCAAAACAGGTTCTTCTTTTTTTACATTACTTACAATATAATCACTAACTTTTTGTGTGAATTTATTATTCAACGCCTCTGGAGGTAGGTATATGCCTCCACTTAACATGCCACTTTTGGTATATTTTGTTTGATCATAGTATAGTTCAGCAAGGCCTGATTTATTCTGAACTCTACCCATTATTCCAAATGTCACTCTTCCAATCAGATTTTCTATATTCACATCTCCTAAAGTCTTATGTTGTTTCTTAAGCTGTGGATCATTCAGCATATTAGCAAAAATACCCTTTAAGTGATCAGCAATCATGCTTTTATCTTCAGATCTCGTGCTATCTTTCCCTGTTTGGAAAAGTTGCTCAGCTACTTGATCAGCTAACTGATCGATTATTACGATGTTTCCCTTCCCTAGCGTAAGTGCCGTAGAAAGTTTGTTAGAAAGTTTCTCTGCTAGATTATCATCTAGCGCTAAATCTGGTATATATTGAGTGCGGTATATTGTAGCAGTTTGTACTAACTTACCATATTCTGTTTCAAGCAAATCACATACGTCGCTAAGCTTTTCAGATGCTTTGATTTCGCCTTTATATTCTGTAAATATTTGAGAAAATTGCTCGGCTATTTTAGCATCCTTGGACGCTAAATTTTCTAAGAAGTTTATCATATGTAGCTTGTATTTAATCTGCGTATCATCGCCTGGAAAGAGACGTCCTGCCACTTCATTTGCTATCATAACTGCGGCAGTCGCACGTTGAATATTTGTATCAAGCTCACTTGGAGCGCTAGCTGATTTTTGTACTGCTTTTTCCAAAGCATAGATATAATACTGCGAATCAGATAATTCCTTCGGATATGCTGATTCCCACCAAGCTCCAACTTGTGGAGCGAATTCTAATTTCTCTTGCTCAATTTCTCTATGATTTGCATGAACTGCTGAATTGATAGTCTTCTTAACGCGATCTGGTAACTTATTGATATGAGATTGTAAATCTACATCACCTAAGTTATTTTTTGGTTCTATTTTTGCATAATCCTTCTCGAACTCAGTCTCATCATTTTTTACTTTCTTTTGAACATTTGTAACAATGGCTTGTAATGCTTTATTCCTTTGATTGTCTATAATTTCTAAAATAACATCTTTAGAAATATCGTTATAGTTTTCATCTTTAACAGATTTTAGTTTCTCTGGGTTTAGACCCTTGGCACGCTTCAAGAATTCCATAGGAATCGTGGCGCCTTCCAATTCAGTGCCTGTAAGGTCTAATACTGCATCATCTGCTAATTTCATTTTAGAAAAATCAGCGCCTTTCATATTCATTCCAGAGAAATCAGGGTTCTTATATTCTCCAGTGAGTTTCAGGTTGGTAGTTTCGATTTTAGCGCCTTGACTTTTTTGTGCTGTTGATAGCGAATTTACTACCTGTTCAGTGATTTCAGTTCCTTCTAGTTTTATACTATTGACAGTAGATTTGCTTAGATCCAATTCTGACAATTTTCCACCTTTGAATTGTAAATCGTTGACTACAGCGCCACTGCAATTAATATGTGGTATATCTGAATTCTCAAAAACAACGCCATTCAGCTGCGCTGCTAAACTTAGGTTGTTGCCTTTGTTATTTTTAAACGTGATTTTGTCTAATGAGCCTTCAGTGAATTTGACATTGTTGAGCGATGCCCCATTAAATTCTGTGTTTTGTAAATTGATCTTAGATAGCTCTAAGTCTTGGATTCCATATCGTATTTGAGCCCACTCCTGCGTTGCACCATTGAAAGATATCTTTTGAATATCTTTTATTGCATTCTTAGTACCAAGATTAGCTTTTTGAATATTTTCTCCAAGTGTTTTCCTGATATCTTTTCCGTCAACACCTGAATCAAATGAATCTTTTACAACTTTTAGCAATTCTTCATCGCCGACATTTATATTTATATAATTTCCCAAGAACGCTTTGCCTACGCGCATGCTGACAGTATTGCCTATCGCTGACCATACATTTGGATCTGCAAGAAATTTTACATAACTTAATCCTCCTTCTCCAACCGTTCTCAATGTATTTGAAAAGTTTCCGGGATTTTCTAGTGCTTGCGTAATTGTTGTATCTGCAATATCAGCGCTTGGAACAAATTCAACAATGATCTGTTTTATATTAGATTTGTTCTCTCTTACGAACTCCATCATTTTTTGATCTTTTTGTATGATATCTAGAAGATCTGCAGTCTTAAAAATTAGATTTTGCAGCGCTTCTTTCTTCTCCTGATCGTTACTTGGGTTTTGATATGTTTCGTAGAGTTTCGCCATCTCGCCGAGAGGATTCATTAAATTCACGAAAGACTTTGGAGAATCACCCATAAATGCAAAAAGTTTCGCAGGATCAAGGTTGTTAAAAACTTCTTGTATTATTGGATTACTGCCTAAAGCAAGTTTGGTGATTGTTGAGTAATTTTCTGCATTTTTAGATATATCTTTTTGTATTAGTGAATTTTTAGAGATTTCAGAGAAAGCAAGCTCTACAAGTTTTACCATAGATTCTGGTGTCATATTAGAAGTGGCATTTTGTACTGCTTCGCTGATTTCAGGATTCTCTGATATATTCATTGTTAAAAGAATGAAAGGAGAGAGCATTTGAGGATTGGCTAGTACAATGTCTACTATTTCTCTTGCTTTGAATTTATCGATGGTTTCATTAATTTGTGGGCTGAATTCTGCTGCAATGCCTTTGAAGTCATCTAAGTTGCTTGTAATAGAGTGAATCACCTTGGGGCTATTAAAAAGAGTGGAAGCGCACGTTGCACCAAGTGCAGCTATTTTTGGTGTCTCTTTATGTGCTGATAAAGCATTTGAAAGTTTCTTGGTTACTTCTTGATTGCCAAGTATTTCTTGAGAGATTGATGCTATAGGACTAGCTAATTTGTTTAATTTTGTTTCCAAAGACTGATCATATGCTGCAAGCGTGCTTCTTAGTTCCGGATTATTTTCTAGCGTTTTCTGGGCGTATTTCAAGAAATCTTTAACCTTATCTTGTGGTTCGATCTTTTTCTGTTCCGAATTTGTTGATTCGGTCTGTTTTTTAAGTATAGAGGTGTTGAATTCTTCTATGAGTGCTGTATATTTCGCATTATCCTTTAAAGATAGAATAAAACCAAGGTCATCTTGTATAATATTTTCTGGCTTTTGATTATTTGTTTTTAAAAGTTCTGCGTTCTCTTCAGCATAAGCATGTCTTCTTGCTATATGTGAAAATAACGGAACCAGTGTGTCTTGATGTTTTGTTAAGATGCCTTTTTTTACTTCATCCTCTTGAGCGAAACATTTTATTATTGCATCAATCGCGTTTTGATGATCATCTCCTGCGCAATATCTTTGTATTTTTTGCATAGGCTCGCTTGTAGTTGGCATGCTAATTATAGCAGCTGTAAGCGGAACAAAATGCTGTCCTTTTTCGCTAAAAAACTTACTCAAATCTTTATTATCTTTTAACACTTCAAGTGTATTGTGTGCAACTTCATCTATCTTGCCACTGTTCAGACCATCTAAGATTGCTTGCGCTTTTTCAGTGTCTTTGAGCGCTGGTGTGATGACATCCATGATTTCAGGATTACAATGAAATTTTTTCATTGCTTCACTGACGCCAAAAACTTCAGTGCTAACAGCTTTTGCTATATTCGTGATAGATTCAGGATGATTTTGTACGTGTTCTTTGAGCTTGGTGTCACTGTTTATAATTTTTACACCCTGGGCAGCCCAGCTAAATAACCCTTCTTTATTGAGTCTTCTAACAAACTCATGTAACTCTCCAGGATCTTTTACAAATGCTCCAGCATGTTGCAATAGAACATCTCTTTTTCCATCAGCTCCAAAATCGACATCAAGGCCAAACTTCTTTAACATTTCTTTCGTACCATCGCCTTTAGCTGTGTCTACAATAAACTGTCCTATTCTTGCATTATGCTTCTTTAAAAAAGCTGTCATTTCTTTATCATCTTTCATCATCTCTAGAACATCTTCTGCTCTAGCCATAGGATCTAATTTTCCAGCAACGGAGTCTTTGGCAATATTAATAAATTTCCCAAAGTTCTGCGCGTTAGCGAGAATAGATAATAGTGCAAATCCACCATCTTTTAGAGCTTCTTTTGTATCTTGTCCTAGTCCTGAAAATACGTTTGCGATATTGTCAACTGCGTCTTTATTTTTTGCATCACTCAAGAATTCTTGAAGTATTTTTTGCGTCTTCTCGCTAGATAGAAATTCTTTTGTATTGTTAGGGTCTGATAAGGTCTTGCCGAGCTTAATTAGTTCAAAAGTATGTATAGGATGCATAATAGCAAATGCACAAAACTCAAGAAGTACTTTTAAAGCAGTGAACATGGACTTTAATGTATTACCTTCTTGTCTTTCATGATAAAACTGAGCTGCATCTTGTAAGATGTTTCTAGCTATATACCCATTTTTTACAAGTAAGCTATCAAGAGCATCTAATGCTTTGTTTGTTATTGCACCGCTGTGTTGTTCTTTTACTTGCTCATTTTGTGCTATGTTATTCCCTGACATAAAACCTCTTGATATAATCATGATAAGAAAAAATTATAAGAGTGTAAATTTCGTTATGATCTTAATTTATGCATAAATTGAGTTGATCATATAGATTGTTGTATAAATCCTTGTTGTTCAGCAAGAAGTTTATCTTTAAATGCCATACTTGTCATTTGTTCTTGAGTATTGCCTGACAACATATCTAAATAATATAAATCAGATTCGCTAACGTTTTCGTCATCAAAAGTAGCTCCTAATTTATACATTCTAAATTTGCGAGTTGCATATTGCTTAGTAATGGATTGATTAACTTGGAATGTTGCATTTGCTTTTGTGCTGCAGTCATCTGCTACATCGATATTTTGTTGTTGTTCAGGTATACTGCTGTCAGTAAGCCATTTTGCTCCCTTATATAGTCCGTAAGCTGCTGCTATGCCGCCGCCAACACCTGCAAGAGAAAGCGCTGTAGATGTTGTCCCATAATACAAAAGAGGTGATGCAACACTAAGTGTTAAATCTTTTTCCATTGTAGTGAAAGTTGCAAGGCGTGCGCCAATGTTTGCAAGCATTCCGGCAGAATATGCTATTTTTTCGGCAACTTCTTCTTTTTCTGTATTACTGCCACAAAAATAATTAAAGTAACTGACAATTTTGCTGAATGTTCCTTCTTCTTTATCATGTGCTTGAAGAGATTTCATATTGGGCTCTTCCGTTTGCGCTATTTGGATTGTATTATTTCTATTTTCTTCAAATTTTTCCAATATTCTGCGTCTTTCTTCTGTAGATGCTATTGCATTTTGCAGCAATTGTTTGCTTGGCTTAATCCCTGGTATAATTTTTTTGAGCAAATCCTTTATTTGTAGCTTGAAAGCTGCAAACAAACTGATATGTGTTTTATAATCTATCTCTTTTTTATATTCATCCAGGAAAGCTTTGGCATTATGCATTATCTTTGCATCTGTTATTATCTCTCCACCTGCTATTTTTTGAAGTAAACTCTTAAAGCCTTCCTTTGTACCTTTTGTCAAATCTATAGCATCATCTTTTAGCATCAAGTCAATTGTAATATATCTATTTTGATCATTAATGCTTTTGCAGACATCTTTGAAGTTGTCTCGAAAGTCTTTAACTTGCATTTTACCTAGTGTTTCGGTAGTGACATTGAACGTTAAGCTTCTGTCAGCTCGCACTATTTCATCTGCTACTCTTTCAAGGCCTCTCCTAGTCCATGGAAGAAGATTGCTATTTTGTAGAACATTTTGAATGTGTTGGTATTTATACAGTAAATCATTGTGTATTTGCCATTTTGCCGCATTGTTTATATTTGCATTTTTAAAAGCATTTTCAAGGTCACTTGCAGTTGCAATACTTTGTTTCCCGTTTTCATACTGAGGAGCTTTATTTATCGCATTTTTCAGTGCATCGCCTGCAATTACTCTTCCAAATTTATCTATATGATAATTACCTATGATCGGAAAGCCATTTAAGTCTATCTTATTGTCTGTTACATATTTTGCTATTGTTTTAGTAATCAGATCGCCAAAAGTATTTCCGACTTCTGTTGCTGTATTCCAAGCGATACCAGCCGAACCAATCCTTTGTAATATAGGATTGAACATAAGTAAAAAGTGGTTTGCTAGGGTTAAAAGACTTGTTTTCATCATGATAAGCAGCATTTTAGTGGTAAAAGCTTCGCTGTTTTTACCGAATAACGGGTCTGCGCCGCGTCTTATTAATTCAGTTGCAATTTGTTTATCACATCGCCATATAAGCTTTTCTGCAGGATTTTCCAGTGCAGTGGTGGCATCTTTTATACTACTGAATTGCTGAGTCCAGTCTTTGTAAGCTGTGATCATGAGGGCGCTCATGCCGGAACTATTAGTTTGATTTACATTGACTCTTGGATCATTCAGTATACGTCTTATAACTTCGCGGTTACCGAGCGCGCATGCAATCATCAATGGTGTGCTGCCGTTTTTTTCACATGCATTTAGATCTAATTCTTTTCTTGCGAGCAGAGCGTCAATTTTACTTAAGTCTTGACTTGCTATAGCCAGCATTAATGGAGTGATTCCATGCTTGTTGCTTGCATTGACATCTAGACCTTTTTCTATAAGAATTTTGAGTGTGTTATCAATTCCAGGTTTCATTGAAGCTGCGCTATAATGAAGAGCTGTATTGCCGTCATAATTTGTAAGTGTTTTAAGCATTTCATCGCTAATTTGTGTAATGCCAGAGACATACTCGATTACGTCTGCATTGCCTCCAGAGTATGCAGACATCAAGAGCTTAGAATCGTCTTGAAAATCATTTATACCTTCTAGGATCTGTTTGACTGTTTGACTGTCACAGTGGGCTGCAATATAATGTGCTGTGCTAGCGCCTGTTTTATCTTTCTCGTTAATTTTGTATTCTTCTATCCTGACTTTCCTGGTTAGTTGTTCTATTACTTTGATATATTGTTTAGGGTCTTTTGCAAAATTCATTGCTGCGATTGCTAGTGAATGACATCCGTATTCATTCTTTGTAAGTGGTGATGCATTATTATCTAGTAATGTTTGCACAGAAGTATTATCTCCTGCTGCACAAGCTAGCATTAAGAGGCGATCTTTAATATGTGAAGGGTCTTTGGATTTGCATATATTGTTTATAATATTTTTTCTGATAGATCCAATAGATTCATGTTGACTCAATATTGGATCATTATATAAGATCTCAGCAATGCTGATATTTCCTACGTCATGGTGTGAGAACTCTTTTGATAAATCTACACCATCTTTTTCTAGCAAAACTTGTATGATATCGATATAGGGCTTATTGAGATCTTTTATATCTTTTTTGGCATCTGTTGCGCCTTTTGTTGTATCCTCTTGATTATTTCTTAAAGCATTATATGCCATCATAATAGGTGGTATTTCGGAGATTTGATCGCCACTTGTTGTTATTCCACAATTTAAATTTATGTTTTTGAGTTTTATAAGCTCCATTACAACATCGCTTGCACCATGTGCACATGCCATTCCCAAGATAGAAGTATGAGCGTACGATCTAGATTTTTCTTTGCCTGGTGCGATAATACGTTCTTCTCTTTGAATGTTAACGTCTATCTCAGGCTTTTGTGCTATTTGAACTAAATGTGATATTTTGTCTGATGATGAATTTGTATTATTGTTCAATTTGTGACGCATGTATATTGTGTATGTATCAAACATCACATCATATAACTCTTGCTTATCAATTGTTGTTTCCTTTATGATGCGATGGACGATCTCTTGTCTTCTCATGTCTCGATTGTTTGAGGCAATTGCATCTTTTAAAAAATTTTTGCTGTTTCTTACTTTGTTCGATATAGCATCTATAGTTGCATCGTTTGGAAATATTAAGCTTACCTTGTCATCTGTAAGCGCAACTAAAAGTAAATCTCTTATATTTTTTTCTGTAGCAACTTCTGGGATGCTGAGTAAATACTCAGCTATGCCAGAGCTTATAAAACCATCTTTATCTGCAAGGTATGCCAGCAAGAGGTGATTGATTTGTGTTTGATGAAGTTCTCTTGCCCAATTAAAATCTGCATGATTAATTATGCACTTTGCAATTTCTAATTTATTTTCTGTGTTTGAACCACAAAGCAACATGAGCGGAGTAAAACCTTGATTATTTTTAGTATTAATTTGTTTTGCAGTGCATTGTAGTGCATCTCTTACATCTTCTATTATCCCGCAAGCAGCGGTAGCATGTAGTAGCGTGTTGTCATTATTGTCAACTGGTTTAATATCGGTGTTTAGATTTGCAATCATTTGAATATACTCAATAGAGCAGCCATTTTTATATAGTTCTAGCAAGTTTGATGTGAATTGCTTTGTTTTTTTCTGCAATGCTTTTATTGTAAGCTTAGATTCTACATGAAATAGTATTTCATGCTTTTTATATGCTGGTGTAGATTGTAAGGATATTTTTTGTACAAGCGCTGTAATCAATTTCTCACTTAGCATGTTCTTCTTATGTAATTCCGTTATTGATGCATGAAAAATTTCATCTGTAGTCTGTAAAAGCTCACCTGCAAATTGATTTTCATCGCTTATCTTGAATCCTTTTGTGCGTATTAACCTCTTTATTAGGTTTATATCTTGAAATTTTGCAAGTGCTTTGAACAAAGCTGCATCTTGATTAAGCGATCCTTTTAAATTGAATATTTTTAAAAGTGGCGCTGTGAAAGAATTGATCAAACCTTTGTCTTGCATGGATATATCATCTAGATTTATCACTTCTGCTTTAAGCGCTGCTTTTAGAATCTCTTTATCTTCTGTACTTTGAAACTTTTGCCATAATAAATTTATCTGCTTTTTGTCAAATTTGTCTTCATTATGTTCTTCGGAGTTCAAATTTTGTCGCCAGAAGCAGTGTGCCATGATGGTTTTTGCGTATTTTAGTGGCGCTTGTATCAGAGATTTTTTGTTTCCATGTTGTTCTATGAACTTTATAAAGAGACTATGATAATCCTTGATCGATATAAATTGCGTTGTTAAATCTTTTTTGAGAACAATGGAGAGGATTTCTCGCATTTTATCTTCTTGCATCTTTGATAAAATAGTCATTAGAGGTTTTGAGATTGACCTTAGGTCATCGAAATTATCTTTATTCCACCTCTGTAATACATCACGTATCAATATTGTTGCTGTATCTGGAATTTCGTTAAAAGCAGCTATAGTTTCCAGTGCTTCTTTGACGTCATATTGTGCTAAGGTATATGTTTTATTGTTTAATAAAGATTCAATAAGCTCAAGGTCTGATGATGTTTCGCTACCTGCAAATAAATTATATAGCAAATTGTTTTCTAGTTTATTAAGATCACCATTCTTTAAAAGTGTAAGTAACAAACTTCTTATTTCTGCTTGATCGTCATTATCATCTTTGTGGAATATGCTATAGTTTTGAATCTTATAAATCAGATTTTTTAACGGGCTTATGTTCTTTTCATCAATATTATCATCATACAGACTTGTAGCTCTCATTTTTATGTCTGTTTTAAAAGACAAATCGATTTCTGGAAATTGGTTAAATAGTAGAAGCGCAGATTTTTGATATCCATCTCTTACAGCTTTTTCAAACATTGCTTGAGCTATTTTTGGATCAATACCACCTGCTAACTTAAACAATCTAGGAAGCAAATCTGTCACTTTATTTGCTGCAAGAAGGTTAATATAATCTCTTTCGTTTAGCTTATCTTTAATAATTTGAAAAAATTCCTCTCTATCTTCTTGCTTTTCTTGCAATAGTATATTTGCAAGGGCATTATGCGAATCCTTCTTATTTACTGAATGCAGGTTTGCACATTCACTCTTGAGTATTCTTTGAATTATCTCTTTATTTTGTGTTGCAAATGCTAGATCCAGTAGAGATTCGTCTACTCGTTTTGCAGCTTCTTGAAGATCTTGTGTTCCTTTATACCCTGTTGGTGATGGCGAATTTAACCATACATCAATGTTTTGGATGTCTCCGTTTTTTATTGCTTTACTAATATATCCATAAGCATCAAATCCTATCACGCGTTTTATGATATCATTCATAAGCCCTTGCCTCACCCATAATTAGTTTTTCCATGTTGGTTGGAATGAGCAGAGTATATAGATATAACCACATGGAAAATGATAGTCCATTCTGGAGTATCGTCTTCACACTTACTTTTCACATTCTAAGTAAGATAATTTCATAATTTGTTTACTAAATAAACAAATTATTTTCCCGTTAAAGGAACTCTACACTTTTGGCTTAATTACATTACTAGGTAGCAAATTTTGATATCATAGATTGTACAAAGTTATATTTTAAGAGTGTATAAATAACACAAGTTGCCCAATTTATAATGGGTACCTCGTTTGAATATGTGCGAAAATTAAGCCAGTAACAGTATTTCTAAAGCTTTCGAAATAATAAAATCCAACTATTTTGGTAGAGTAGATATGTTGCAAGCCACTACTAAAGTGGCGATACGGTAAATCAACCCTTTATTTATTAGAAGTATACATACACTTATTAATAACCAGAATATATTCTTTTTACAACTTTTGTTTTACAAGACTTCACCGCTGTTTTTTTTGTAAGTTGAGCTTGATCATTTATCTAAATAATGCATAAGATGAAGATTGTTCACCATTTAAGGTTGTTATGCTCAGTATGTTTATTCGGAGATTTATGTCAAGATTCATAATCTTTGCTGCGATGCTTTCTATGCTCCTCTGTTTTTCATACCGCTTTACGGAAGCAGCTAAGATAAAAGATATAGTCGCTTTTGAGGGAATTCGGGACAATGTGCTTGTTGGATATGGATTGGTTGTTGGATTAAACGGTACTGGAGACAATTTGAGGAATTCAGCGTTCACTGAGAAGGGGTTTGTTGATTTTTTAGAGAAGCTTGGAATTAATACTAGAGGAGCAAATCTTAAGACTAGAAACATCGCGGCAGTAATGGTGACGGCAAGCCTTCCACCATTTTCCAGAACTGGAAGTAGAATCTCTGTGAATATTAGTACACTTGGTGATGCAAAGAGTTTAAGAGGTGGTACTCTTGTTGCTACTCCTTTACTTGGCGCAGATGGTAATGTTTATGCAGTTGCTCAAGGAACTGTGAGTCTTGGTACACCAACTGATTTTGATCCAGTGGTTAGTAAGTCAAAGTTTACTCCAACGGCTGGCTATGTAAATAGCGGCGCTATAGTAGAGCGTGAGCTGGACTTCTCACTGAATTCTCTAGGAGAAGTCAGACTAGCTCTGAAGAATCCTGATGTAACAACAGCAAGGATAATATCAACAGCTATAAATAACTCGCTTGGTGAAAATTTGTCTACTGCGACTGATCCAGGAACAGTCAAAATTGTTGTTCCAGTCGAATATCTAAACAATGTGCTTGGACTTCTTGCGGATATAGAAAATTTAGAGGTGGAACCGGAAAGTATTGCAAAAGTTGTCATAGATGAAGCAAGCGGCACCATAGTTATTAGCGATAATGTCAGAATTAGTCCAGTTGCAATTTCTCAAGGTAATTTGATTGTTAAAGTGCAGGATGATGAACGACTTCTCAGTCTAATAATTAATAAAAAAGATGAAGAAGCTATTATGCCTGGCACGAAACTTGCTGTAATGGAAGAGGCTACTAGCTTGAGTGATTTGGTGAAGGGGTTAAATGCACTAGCTGTTAAGACGCAAGATCTTGTTGCGATATTAAAATCCATGCAACAGGCAGGTGCCTTGCAAGCTACTATAGAGGTGAGGTAGATTTATGAGTGATATTATGACCGTTGGAATCGCTGCAATTGATAGTAATTTGAAAGAAAGCTCGCTTGGCGAAAGTGGTGTACGTGAAGCAGCCAAGTCTTTGGATAAGGTGTTTCTTTCTATGTTTTTAGAGCGCGCTTGGAAGAGCGAAGGTATTGGAGATGAGGATCCTGCTTTGCAAAGCTTTGTGAGTAAAATGCATGTGGATATAATGAGCCAACATATAGTAGATAGCGGCGGAATTCTTACAAATGCTATAGAAAAACAGTTGTCCGTTCAGCATTATAATGAAGCTTCTTTAAGAGCTAAAGGATGAAAATAATTAACTTGTAAACTTAGTATTTGTGTTAGTTATGAAAGATATAGATTCTATTAGGGGTAATATAGTAAGTGATAAGATGCTGGAAAAAGCCATGAGGCATCTGATCAGTCTGCTGAAAGTTGAATATGATCTTTTGATTCAGAATAGAATTAATGAAGTGATAGCTGTACAAAATAAGAAGAATGGAGTGCTGAAATTTCTAGATGCGCAGAGTGCTCTTCTAAGTGGTCTTTTAGAACGTGGTAGCTTGCATGAGCATATAGGTAAGACGCGCTGTGCTGAAATAAAGGAGCTTGCTATAGAGCTACAAAAAAATATTAACACTGTGAAGTCTGTGCTAGAAAGTAAGATATATATAAATGAAATGATGCTGAAAGCTGTACAAGAAGTCTTAGCAAAGAGTAGCCCTCGAAACAATATAAATTATAAAGCAAAAGGCAAGCATGTGAGCGGAAGCGAGAATCAAGGATATGTGGTGATGAGTGAGAGTGTTTAACTTTTATTTTTCTTAGTAGGTTTGATATGAGCGTAATTGGGAATTCTTTTATTAATGCAGCTGGAGTAAATCAAAAAGAGTCAGATGTCAGACAGCAGAATATTGCTTATTCTAAGAGCACAAGTCGCGGTAGAATGGATATTCAGGAGAAGAGAGTTGCTGGGACTTCCAGTATAGTTGCATCTGTGAATTCGGTGTTAAACGAGTTTTTGCAACAAGATGTGTTATCTGCCAATTCTGAATCCAAGAGTCTTGGTTTATTATCTGAGCTTTTTCAAGAGAGAATTAGTCCTATAATAGCTAGAGATGGAGATGGTAAAAGTTTACAGGTATTATTTGGTGAGCTTTTTACATCGATCAGAAGCTTAGAAGCTCAGCCTACAGAACAAGTACTAAGAGAAAAAGTATTAAATTCGTTAGACAAATTCTCATTTGCGATCAAAGAGAAATCTAAAGCGCTATACGACATACGTTTCGAATTAGATCAAAGTATTGTAAATGATATAAAAGCTGCAAACGATGAAATAGAAAGCATAAAACATATGAGAGAGAGTTTAATGCTTTCTGGTAGTGATGTGGAATCTGCAAATCTGAAGAACGATATTGCTGAAGCTTTCGATAGGCTTTCTAAGTATATACCGATTAAAGTCTATACTGATCAAGATAATATACCATCAGCTCAGTTGGTTACAGATCAGAGTAATTCCGATCTATTTTCTCTAGATATCTCATATTATTTAGGCTACCAGAGCATGAAATCAGTACAGCATATCATAGATGATAAAGAATTTTCTCCTGTTACTTTAGAGAAAGTTATGCATAGAGGATTTACGCTTCCTGCTAGTGATATAGTATCCGGTGGAACAAGTGCAAGTGTAATAAGTCATATTAAGGGTGGTATTATAGCTACAAAGATTGAAATGATACATAAAGAGCTTCCAAGGTTGATAGATCAGTTGGATCAGCTAGCATATAACTCTCAGAATCTTGTGAATAGCGCGCACAATAAAGGGGCAGGTTATCTGCCAGCACCAGAGCTGAAATCAACAAGACTTATGAGCGGAGGAGATGTGATAACTGCTTCTGGTAAAGCAATTATAGCACTTGTTGGTTTAGATGGTCTGCCTTTAAAGGAGATGCAGAGTAATGGTGATACATTTATTCCTCCACTTATTATAGACTTTGATAAGTTGGACTTTGGACAGGGCATAGGGCAGCTGCGCGTGCAAGATATAATGAATACTATCAATAGGTATTTTGGAGATGAGCTATCTGGCAACAATAGGGCTGAGCTTGGCGTGAGTAATAATGTTCTTTCTGACGTCAAGTTGTATTCAAAGAATCAAGATATGCAGGTTGGTTCCACTTTTTCCTTAGGAATTGAGTTAAGTAATTATTCACTAGCTGATATCGGTTTTAAAATTAAAGACTGCATTATGAAAGATTCTCTTGGTGTTAGTATACCTGTTCATTTCGATTCTAAGAAGCACGTGGCTGAAAAAGGAGGTCCTCACAGGATAGAACTTGCTGCATCATTTGTGCCGACTTCTTTAGATTATCCTTATGAAGTGGCCATTGATGTTGAGGTCAGTGAGGGTGATAAGTCAATAACTAGAACTTTGACGTATAAGATAAATGATCCATCTTCATATAATCTAGGGTTAAGCGGGTTAAATGAGTTTAAATTTTCCATTGATAGCATGTCAGGGCCTTATGGGCCGGGTTCACGCGTTGCTCCACCATTGCTTGGCAAGGAAGGGGTGATAGCCTCTTTGATAGATAAAAATAATGCTGCGCTCGCAGATAATGACACAACACAAAATGGACGATTGACTCTGAAGTCTGGAAGTGATAAGTGGCGTTTTGCTATATATCAAGATAGTAGTTCACTCAGTGGAGTAAGTGGCAATGGAAAGACTTTACAAGGCCTTGGACTAAGTGGATTTTTTGGTTTGAATGATCTTCTAGTGAGAGGTGATAGTGATATAGCCCTTTGGCATGCCGTGAGGAATACAGCGCTAAACATCAAAGTGAGAGATGATATTGCAAGAAATCATGCTTTTTTTTCAGGAGCGAAGCTGGAAAAATTTGTTGAGCATGGAAATAATGAGGAGGCAACAACATCTGCTCCACTTTATTCAGTGAGCACAGGTGATAGTCATAATGTGCATGAGATTGCAAAAGCTATTGATACACGTGTTGAATTTGTGTCACAAAGTGACGGTGATGTTTTGTATGCAAGTCTTTTAGAATATTCACAGCAAGTTGTTGTTTCAGTGGCAAGCAAAGCATCTAGATATGCTGCTAAGAAGATAGAGAGTGATAATAGAGAGGTAAACCTAAGATCAGCTTTGCATGAGAAAAGTGGTATAAGCAAAGAAACTGAGATGATCAAGATAATGGAGGAGGCTCAAGTGATGTCTTTTCAACTGTCTGCTACTCAGAAATCCATTCAGGTTATGGATAATATAATAAGAGTAATATCTAGCGTCTCTGTATAGATTTTTATTATTATGCATGAACGTTGATTAAAAAAAGATAGCTTACTTTACTTATAAATATTCTAATTTCTATAAAAGAGGTGTTGTTATGAGTTTTGGTGGTAATCCGATAGGTAGTTCAACTATAGGAATTGGTGCTAGTTATTCTAGTGCTTTTAAAAATATGAAAAAAGAATATGAAGGTATAACGTTATCTTCCAAAGAAGGCTCAAAAGCTGCAGGTGGTTGGCATAATATGCAAAGTGATGAAGTAGGGAAGGCGTTACATAAGCAGCAATTAGCTGCAAATTATAAGCAACATACTTCGTCACTTAAGATGCTATCTAAAAATGTTGGAATGATGCACTATAGAGTAAATGATATAAGAGAGAATGTGGAAAATGCTGTGGAGTCTATGCAATATAAGCCGCTCGATTTGTCTTGGGAAGACCGTGAGAAGCGCATACAACAGATGGAATATTACTTAGGGCGGATCGAAGAATCTCTAAATGCAAAACATAGTAATGGTGAATATATATTTGGTGGTGCTAGGTCTGATGCTACTCCTGTTGGTGAAATAGTGAAAAACAGTAATATTATCTCATCTGAAAGTGGGATGTTAGCTGATGATACTGTTACTAGCGTGTACTATAATGGTGATACTAATCCTGCTATCTCATATACAATTGGCAATTCTAATAGCATAAAATTGAATTTTAATGCTGCAGATCCTGGTGTGCGCAAGGCAATTGCTGCATTACATTATTGCATAGACGCTGAAAAGAAGTTTAATAAGTTTAATCAAATAAAGGAAAGTGGTATAGATCCTCAGAAAAATGGCATAAAGGATGATGAATATATAGATGAGCATGAATATATCACGCGTATGGAACGCGCTGAAAAAGTTGGTGATGAGGCTGTGAAGTCGCTAGGCGTGTCGATTTCAGATATTGCAATGGTTTTACAGCATATTGAGATAGATAAAGGAGAAAACGAGAGAATGTTGAGTGAAACAGAAGGATCGCTTAACGATTTAATGACGTATAATCAAATAGATCTATATAGATTTTTAATGGCATATTATGAGCAGCTAAATGCACTATCGAATATATATATGCTTTCTCATAAATTAGAGAATAATTTTATTAATAATTTGGCGTCAATGTCATAATACTTGAGGGGTATATGTATGAAAAGTACTGATATGGATGGAAGCTGCAGAACATATACTGGCTCATATGCTGGTTCAATTTCAGAGGGATTTGCTGGAGCGTGTCCAGGTTCCAGTACGCGTCAATCACTTCTGATTCCATCTGGATTGATAGGTTGTAGTGGTTATCATAGTTATGTGCTTTCACATGTACCATATAGAAATTTAGCAAATTTTAAGGTTTTACAGAGTGTTGAAAACTCCAGAATAGCTTTTTTAGTGTTGCAGTTGAATCCTTTTAACTCTGTCATGAGCGTTTCAGATATTGAATTTATAGCGGAAGTTATGAATGTAAAAATCATCAATTTACAAGTATTATTGGTAGCTACACCTCAGCTTTCAGAAGATGGTAAATATAACATAACGCTAAATACTAAAGCTCCAATTTTTGTGGATAAGTCTAACAATATAGCTATGCAATATGTATTACAATCTTCGCATTATAACACAAAGCATAAATATTGTGTAGGGATAACTCAGTGATTGTAGGTATTATCAGTGCTTCTCTTGCTAGTTTGATTTTTTGCTGAGTGAAAATCAGGATAATGTAGAATCTAAATTCAAAGCATTTGAAGTGACAATACTTTTTATAAACTATTAGCAGTGCTATAATGCTTACCAGGTCGCCTGCCTCATAGCTCTAAGAAGCGCAGGAATTTGACTACCTACCTTCAAACTTGGATATCTCTGATTATTTTACTTGCTCGGTTAAGGTTTGGAAACAAATCTAAAATGCTTGTTGCTACTTTATAATCTTCTTTGCCGCCACATAAGATAAAGTAAAAGACAAGAAGAGTAAGGTGTTATCTACGAATGTTTCTTTGTCATGTTTTAGTGTGGCAAGATCAAGTCTCTCTAACATATTCATCATCCTTCAAAAAGAGCTAGGAAAAATATGACTTATGTGTATATACAAAATACATAAAGAGCATTCTACATATGTCAATTTTGAAGTCTAATTTCATATGTATGCAAGTTACATACCAACTCTTCATTTCCCTGAGGTATACATGGATAAAAAAATAGCGGTTGTATTGTTTAATTTAGGAGGGCCGAGTAGTAGAGACGCTATAAAGCCATTTTTATTTAATTTATTCTATGATCGCGCAATCATTAGAATATCAAATCCCTTCAGGTTCTTGCTTGCGAAATTCATATCATATAAGCGTGAAGTAAATGCTATAAAAGCATATATGAAAATTGGTGGTAGTTCCCCTCTACTTTCACATACTATAAAGCAAGCGGAGGCTTTAGAGGATTTGCTTAACGCTACTAAAAGATCTGATTATTGTTGCCCTTATGCTGACATGATATTTGAAGAGAACATAAATACTGGTGTATCTATGATGGCTAAAGATATCATAGAAAATGTAATGGAATTTTCAAAGCAAGGACAGTACCATAATACGTATAAAGTATTCATAGGGATGCGATATTGGCATCCTTTTATTGAGA
The DNA here is from genome assembly GCF_964019805.1 of Candidatus Lariskella endosymbiont of Epinotia ramella. Lineage (NCBI taxonomy): Bacteria > Pseudomonadati > Pseudomonadota > Alphaproteobacteria > Rickettsiales > Candidatus Midichloriaceae > Candidatus Lariskella > Candidatus Lariskella endosymbiont of Epinotia ramella. Next base: position 372,016 of record NZ_OZ026472.1, read on the forward strand.
GTATAGTGCATGATGTGCTTAATTTCTCTCCAGAGAAAATCATACTATTGCCGCTATACCCTCAATTTTCAACCACAACAACTGGATCATCATTTAATGCTTGGAAGAAAATTATACGCGGTACAAAACTAGAAAATGTAGAGAGTCACTACATATGCTGTTATTATAATAATGAGAAATTTATAGAAGCACACACAGAACTTATATTGCAAGAATATAATAAAGCTATAAAGTATGGAAGACCGCGTATATTATTTTCTGGGCATAGTTTGCCACAGAGCATAATAGATTCAGGTGACTCATATCAATTCCAAGTGGAGGAAACAACTAAGTTAATAGTTAAGAAGCTAAAAGAGCATTTTGGAAGTATAGACTATAGAGTATGTTACCAGAGCAAGGTTGGGCCAATGAAATGGTTGTCGCCATCTACAAAATCTGAAATCATTGCTGCTGCGAGTGAGAAATGTCCAGTTGTGATAGTCCCTATAGCGTTTGTTTCTGAGCATATTGAAACATTGGTTGAGCTTGATATAGAATATAAGAAGCTTGCAAGTAAATTAGGAATTGAGCACTATTTTAGGGTGTCTGCGTTGCAAACAAATAAAAAATTTATTGATTGTCTTGCAAGGTTATGCACAAATAATTATAATTGTGACGGTGAAGTATTAGAGCAGGATAATGTAAAGTTTTGCTCAGGTGATGATTATCAAAGTGAAGCTAATGCTTCGTATTATAAAAAGAAAAGATGTGGTGATTTTATAAAATGCTTTAAAAGGAATAGTTGTTAGTTAAAAGTGACTAATGCAAGTGATTACTTTGTTGTGCAAGCATTTATTAATGCAATGTATAGCAGAATTATTTTTTGTGCTTTATGCAAGCGGTGGTTATTAGTCAAAACACGGAGCTGCAGTTTATATAACAATGGATAGTAGAAGATTAGGTTTAGAATTGAGGCCTTCTTTAAGAAAGCTCTCATGGTGTGTGCTTGAAGCAGATGAGCGAAAAGTGCTTTATCTTTGCCAAGTGCTTGGTATTCATGAGGTGCTATCTAGAGTGCTTGTAAATCGTGGTTATTCTGATCCAGATATGGCTGCTAAATTTCTTATTCCTAAAGTGAAAGACTCTCTTCCAGATCCATTTCTTCTGAAAGACATAGATATTGCAGCAGATCGTATAATTTCTGCAATACAGAATCAAGAGAAGGTAACCATTTTTGCAGATTATGACGTAGACGGCGCAACCTCATCTGCATTGCTTAAGAAGTTTCTCTGTGAGTGTGGAATTTTACCTGGCATATATATTCCGCACAGAATCAATGAAGGGTATGGTCCTAACGTAGGTGCTATCCAACAGATAAAAGCAAATGGTACAAGTCTTTTAATTACAGTTGATTGTGGAACAACAGCATTTGAGCCGCTGAGTGAAGCAAAGAAAATAGGTCTTGATGTCATTGTACTTGACCATCACATGGCAGATGGAAAGCTGCCTGACGCGCTTGCAATTGTGAATCCCAACAGGTTAGATGACGATTTTCCATACAAAAGTATAGCAGCTGTTGCTGTAACATTTATGACTGTGATAGCTGTGCGTACTAAGTTAAGAAAGATAAACTGGTTTGGAACTAATAAGGAGCCAGATTTAATTCAATATTTAGATCTAGTGGCACTTGGTACAGTTTGTGATATTATGCCTCTTACTGGTTTAAATAGAGCATTTGTTGCTCAAGGATTGCAACTTATTGCAAAGAGGAATAATTTAGGGCTTAGGATGATTGCTGATGTTGTAAAGTTAGACGCAAAACCTCGCAGCTTTCATCTTGGATACATAATAGGACCAAGGATAAATGCAGGTGGTAGGATAAGCAAGCCAGAACTTGGTGCTGCACTACTAACAACTATAGACCCTATAGAAGCTCATGATATAGCAAGTAAGCTGAATATGCTCAATCAAGAGAGAAGGGAGATTGAAAAGCAGGCGCTTGATGAAATAATCTCACAAATCGAGCTAGAGGTTAGTGAATCGCCAGTAATATTTGCTGTGGGTGAAAATTGGCATATTGGAGTTCTTGGGATCTTAGCAAGTCGCGTGAAAGAGCAGTATAATAAGCCGTCAATAGTGATTTCTGTAAGTGGTGGAGTAGGTAAAGGTTCTGCAAGGTCTATACATGGTATAGACCTTGGCTTAATTATACAGTCTGCTAAGGAAATGAATATGTTGATAGATGGTGGCGGGCATGCGATGGCTGGCGGATTCACAATAGACTTATCGAAAGTTAATGAATTTAAGGATTTCGTACAAAAAAAAATAATGGCTATCAAATATATAGATAACTTATTTGAAGAAGCACTTGAGCTTAAAGTAGATTCTGTCATAACTGTTCATACTGCAAATGATAATCTTATCGAAATTTTGGAAAAAGCAGAGCCATTTGGTAATGGTAATCCTCAGCCTAGATTTGCTATACTGAATGCTATAGTGTTGCGCGCAACTCAATTTGGGTCTTCGCATATATCATTATTGATTCGAGATCAAGACGATATAATTTCACGCAAGACTCTTAAGTGTCTATTTTTTAAAGCTTTGGAAAAAGATTATGGGCAGCTATTGCTTAATTCAGTAAATAAAACGTTAGATGTAGTTGGTACTCTTCAGAGTGACGACTGGGAAAGAAGTAAGGTAAAATTTATTATAGAAGATATTACTTTTCATGGATGATATAGAATTCAGAAGAAATCTTGAGAACTTCTCAGCATTTGCAAGAGTAGGAATAATTGGTATGGGTGCTTGGGGTTCTGCTGTTGCTTTACTTGCCGCACCAAAAGCAGCTAGTATAGTTTGTTATGCAAAAAATTATGAAAAGTTACATAGCAAGCTTCTGCCATATCAAGATAAAATAGAGGTTGTTGATTCTTTCTTGCCACTGAGAGAGGTGGATTTAATATGTATATCAGTGCCTGCTCAAGCTTTTCGGTCTGTAATGTCGGAATTATCGCTGAGCGTTGATCTTGGTTGTAAGACGTTGCTGATTTGTTCAAAAGGTATAGAAAATGAGACTTGTGCTTTGATGAGCGACATAAGTGATGAAGTATCTAATAATGCACCTGTTGCTGTGCTATCTGGGCCTAATTTTGCAAGTGAGGTTATGCTTGGGAAGCCAGCAGCAACAGTAATTGCATGCCAAAAGTTAGATGTAGCAGCTAAAATTATCAATGCATTTTCCAGTCAAATATTCAGGCCATATTACTCAGATGATATATATGGTGTTCAGATATGTGGTGCTGCGAAAAATGTAATAGCTATAGCAGCAGGTGTCATTTCAGCACTGGATTTTGGACAAAATGCTCATGCTGCACTTATCGCAAGGGGCTTGGTAGAAATAGGAAGGCTCATTACAAGGCGTGGTGGGCAGTATAAAACACTGAATGGACTTGCAGGTGTTGGTGATTTAGTATTGACATGCGGTAGTAATGAATCAAGGAATAGAAAATTTGGCTCTGATATCATAACAACAAAAAGTAACATACAAGACCTAATATCAAAAAGTACTGTAGAAGGATATTATACTGCAAAAAGCTTGTACGATCTTGGCAAGAGGTTAAATATTGACATACCTATAGTTGAATGCATATATGAATTGCTTTATGAAGGTGGTGATGCACATTCTGTGATTGAAAGAGTGCTGAGCAGGCCTCTATCGCTAGATTCGCATTTTTATAGCTTATAAAGCAAATAATGTATTATAGTAACAATATCTATTAGAAATATGAATTGTTCGTCTAAACTTGCAATGTGCTGGAAAGATACAAATGATACGGCGGATTTTTCTATTGTTTTGGTTTTTGAAATGGGTTTTATATCGGCAAAGACAATTTTATTGTATTTGTTTTAATTATAATTGCTGTGTAGCTTAAATGAGAAGCCGTAAAATATCCGTTATATTTCTCTGTGTAGTTGTTGGGTTATGCTATATGGTGTATAATTTTTATTTAAGAGTGTTACATTATGAGTCTGGAGTGAGTGTTGAAATTATAATAAAACCATATACTAAAACTTACGCTATAGCTTCAATGCTTGAAGAAAGAGAGCTCATAAAAAATAGATACTTTTTTTATATTGTGGCAAGGTACTTACAGATTATGCATGGAAAGAAGCTTCAGGCAGGGGAGTATAGGTTTGAGGGTAATCTGACTCAGCCAGAGATTTTAGACAAGATTGTTAATGGAAGAGTATTTATACGCAAATTAACTGTACCTGAAGGGTATACCATTTCACAGATTAATTTTCTTATGGATGCTGCGGAAGGAATAAAGAAGTCTAATGATGCTATTAAAGTTGTTGAAGGGTCATTGTTACCTGGAACTTATCTTTATACATATGGTACAGAAAGTGATATTATGCTTGAAAAGATGTCACTTGAAATGGAAAAATTCTTAGAAGAAGCGTGGGAAGGTTGTAGCGCATTTTCAAGGTCATTACTTGGGACAAAGGATAATGCTTTGATTCTTGCATCTATAGTTGAGAGAGAAACAGGGCTTGATAGTGAGAGAACATTAATAGCTAGAGTTTATCTAAATAGATTGGCAAAAAGTATGCCTTTGCAAGCGGATCCTACTGTTATATACGGCATAACAGGTGGTAGAGGAGTATTTGATCGAAAGTTGACTTTTAATGACTTAAAATATGATTCGCCGTATAATACATATATAACTCGTGAACTTCCACCGACGCCTATTTGTAATCCTGGTAGAGCTTCTATACTTGCAGCTATGCATCCAGCTGAAAGTGATGCGCTTTACTTTGTTGCTGATGGATCTGGTGGACATGTATTTTCTAAGACTTTTGATGAACATAAAGCAAGCATTAGAGAAATCAGAAATAGAGATTAGTAACAACTCTTTCATAAATGCAGATAATTGGCTGTTAAATGATAATTATATCTCATTTGAGGATTTTCTAATCCCTCATTTTATCGATTTTATTGAAAGGCGGTATGCCATTTACCTCGAAGTTGGTGTAGAGCTTGAGTTTTATGTATTAAATGTTTCATCTGAAAATCTTGAACATTTTTTAGCTGAGCTGCAATCTACAGGTATCAATTGTCAAAAAGAAAGAGGAGAGAATCAGTACGAAGTTATAGTACCGTACCAGAGAATTTCAAAGCAATTCCTGCAACATATTTCAGGGTATAAGGCGTATATAGAGAGTGCGAGCGCAAAATATGGTATAAATACCATTTTTGATGGTATGCCATATGAGAATGATTATGGTTCTGCTACGCATTTTCATGTTAGTGCAATGTGTATCAAGGATAATATAAACTTATTTTCCGAAGGAGAAATAGCGAAAAATAAGTTGCTGCTGAACTTTATTGCGGGAATTTTAAAGAATGTTAAAGCAGCCACTTATTTTTTAATAGGAGACCTTGAAGCAGAATATAAAAGGTTTCGCAGTGGATTTTTAGCTCCAACTCATATAGCATGGGGTGGAAATAATAGAACTGCGCTTGTTAGGATTCCGGACTCTCCAAAGCAGAATAGGCGATTTGAGTTTCGTCTTCCATCTTCGAGCTCAGATATATACCGCAGTGTATTATTTTTATTGGTTTCACTAATTACTGGTGTAGAAGAAGGATTACTGCCAATTCCAAGGCTATATGGCAATGCCTACGATCCTCAATACTCTCTTACTCCACTTGCAACTTCTGTGTGTGAAGCAAAAAATGAGCATAATTTCGATTATATTATGCAGCGCGCCTTCTGTTTAACTTTATTATAATTTTATAGCAACTCTTCACTTCCCTCGTATATCAAGAAATCATATATCTATTGATAATAAAATATAGCATTAGTAAGTATGAAATGGTGCTTGGAGCGCAAAAATAGCGCTTTAAATCCGTAAGAAAATGTTATAATAAATGCAAAAACCTTACGGATTTTGTGAAAGGTTTGCAAGGCACATGAGTAATAATATATCCAAAAATTAGCGCATGGCTAAGTCCTGAGCTAATTTTTACACATTTCACTTCTCCACAAAAATTTATTTGTTTGGGCAAATCAATTTTTGGTGGATGGAGTAGTTTATTATACAAACTTGAAAAGCAACAATCTATAAGTTACAATACACACAAAAAATGCTTAGTTTTCCTAAAATTACTGTACAGATAGACCTGAGAAAAGTAGCAAGGAATTTTGAAATTTTGGAGAGAATAGTATGTCCAGTTGAGCGAAAAAAGAATGGTGCTGATGTTGCCGCAGTCGTGAAAGCAGATGCGTATGGGCTGGGTGCAATAAAGATAGCTGAAAAACTTACAAGTGTTGGATGTAAAAGTTTTTTCGTAGCAACTTTGGATGAAGCTATATCTCTGAGAAAAGGTCTTGTTGATTGTAATCCAAATATCTATATATTGCATGGAATTGACAACAAGGAAGAAGCTATAGCCTGTGAGAGTCATTGCTTAATTCCTGTGTTAAATAATATGTATCAAGTATCTGTTTGGGATGATTGTGCTAAAGCATTGGACAAGAGGTTGAATGCTATACTGCATATAGATACTGGTCTAAATAGGCTGGGAGTTAATCATAGTGAGTTGCTAGAATTTTTGGAGAATAAACCAAGTGGCATAAAGCTTGAATATGTAATGAGTCATCTTGCTTGTGCTGAGGAAAATGATAATCCAAGAAATAGAGAGCAGCTTGAGCTCTTTGTGTCGTATCAAGAATATTTTAAAGATACAAAATTCTCTTTTGCAAATTCTTCAGGGGTCTTTTTAGGTGCAGAGTATCACTTTGATTTAGTGAGATCTGGTTGTGCACTTTTTGGCATTAACCCGATCTCAGGTGGTGATAATCCCATGTTGGGTGTAATTAGTGCGACTGCTAGAGTAATACAAAAAAAAGTCCTGGAAAGAAGTGGATATATCGGTTACAAAAATTCTCATAGAGCAGAAGCTGGAACTAAGTGTTTTGTAGTATCGTGTGGATATGCAGATGGATATAGTAGAGGTTTAAGTAATAAAGGTTTTTGCTATGCAGGTGGATCTTATCTGCCTGTAGTTGGGATAATTAGTATGGATCTTGTAGTGTTTGATGCTTCTAAGCTTTCAGAAGAAATGTTTAATTCTGTTGAACATGTAGAATTATTAGGTGACAATATAAAGATAGACGAAGTTGCAAAACATGCTGGCACTATATCTTATGAGATTATCGCGACAAAATTTGGTAAGCGTTGTAATAGGATTTATATAGACTGAAGATGAATAATTTTTGGATGAGACCTAATTTTCTGCAAATGATTGGATTTCTTTGTTCCATATTATCTGCGGCATGTGGTAGAGTAGCAATCTTTACTGCAGGGGTTTTATATTCTGTTATGAAGCCACCATTCCATCTTAGAGCTTTTTTAAGGCAGATGGTAGAAATCGGGTATTATTCATTGCCAGTTGTTGGTCTGACTGCACTTTTTACAGGTGCTGTACTGGCTTTGCAGAGTTACACTGGTTTTGCTAGAATAAATGCTTCAAGTGCTGTTGCTTCGGTCGTTGCACTTTCAATTACTAGAGAGCTTGGTCCTGTGCTTGCAGGATTGATGTTGGCTGGTAGAATTTCGGCAGCGATTGCAGCTGAAATAGGAACTATGCGTGTAACAGAGCAAATAGATGCGCTTTATACTCTTAGTACTGATCCAATGAAATATTTAGTGGTACCGAGGGTCTTGGCTGGAGTATTAATGCTTCCAATTTTGGTTTTGGTTGCAGACATAATAGGGGTTTTTGGTGGATATTTGATCGCAGCCTATAAATTAGGTTTCTCACCCGAGATGTATTTAATAAATACTGTTAATATACTTGAGTTTAGTGATATTTTTTCTGGGGTAATTAAGGCTTGTGTCTTTGGGTTCATAGTTTCATTGATTGGGTGTTTTTGTGGATATTTCTCAAAAGGTGGAGCTCAAGGAGTTGGCAGTGCTACAACATCTGCTGTAGTGCTATCTTCTATAATGATTTTATTAGCAAATTACATAATTACTGGATTATTATTCTAAGATGAGTATTAACTGAAAATTGCAATCTAATTCATTGATTAAATTTGCGTTGTTTAATTATAAAATTTGTTCTATCTATTAAAGTATGTTAAGTAAAGTGATTAATATGGGTAAAATCTATATTTTATTGTCCATATTTAATGTGGGGTATTCAGCTTAAATTATTATATGCATTCAAGAGTCAAAATAGAAGTCAAAGGCTTGAATAAGACATTTGGAGCTAATCATGTTCTAAAAAATATAGATCTTGATATTAGATATGAAGAGTCGCTTGCAGTAATTGGAGGCTCAGGAAGTGGTAAATCTGTGTTGCTGAGATGTATAGCAGGCCTTTTTATTCCTGATGATGGAAGCTCCGTTACAATAGATCATGAAATTGTAACATATAAACATATATCACAACGTACCAGTTTTGCTAAAAAATTTGGTATGTTATTTCAAAATGGAGCTTTGTTTGATAGTTTGCCAATATGGCAAAATGTTGCCTTTGGTTTACTGAGAGTAGGAAAATTTAGTAAGGATGAAGCAAGAAAGATTGCTGTAGACAAGCTTACAATGGTGGAATTGAATAGTAACATAATAGATTTATATCCATCTGAGCTTTCTGGCGGAATGCAAAAGAGAGTCGCTCTTGCAAGAGCGATTGCAACTGAGCCAGAAATAATATTCTTTGATGAACCAACATCAGGTCTTGACCCAATTACCGCAAGATCAATTACTAAGTTGATTAAGGATTTAGCAAGACATCTACATGCAACAACTGTTATAATTACACATGATATGTTTTGTATGCGAAATATATCTGATAAAGTTGCTGTAATAAAAGATGGTCAAATTATTTGGCATGGCAATATAGCAGATATAGAAAAAGTTCAAAATAGCTATATACAGGATTTCATAGCAGTTTGAATTTTTCATAAAAAATTTGGTAAAGATTTATGGAGGCATTGATAATGATAAATAAGTTAATTAAGGAACTTGAAAGTTTAAGTTTGCTAAAGCATCCGTTTTACCAAGCTTGGAATGATGGTATATTAAACAAGGAAATATTAGCTGATTACGCATGTCAATATTTCCATAATGTTGATGCTTTTCCGAGATACTTAAGTACTATTCATTCTAGGTGTTACGATATCAAAATTAGACAGGTTCTGCTAGGTAATCTGGTTGAAGAGGAAAGTGGAGATGAAAATCATCCTGAGCTTTGGAAAAGATTTGCAAGAAGTCTTGGGGTTTCTGATAGCATGATTGAAAGTAGTGTTCCTTATGCGAAAACTAAAGAGTTGATTGATGGTTTTTTTAATATATGCAAAAGCTCTGTTGCGGCAGGTATAGGAGCCCTTTTTGCATATGAGAGGCAGATTCCTGAGATTGCGCAATCAAAAATTGATGGTCTTTGTAAATTTTATAACTTCTCATCTAGTGATGCTGGGTTGAAATTTTTCTATGTGCATATAGAGGCTGATGAGTGGCATTCCCAAGAGTGCGCTCAGCTTATTGAAGCTTTGGATCCGTCTTCGCGAGAAGTGGCTTATAAGGGTGCTGTAAAGGGTGCAAAGTTGCTTTGGCAGTTTCTTGATGGTATTTGTGAATCTGAGGTTTTTAAACGCTATTGTTCAGTTGCTTGTTAGTAAGCATTTCACAAAACCAGTAAAGAATATTTCTTGCAAAGTAGTGGATTACGTATATTGAATTTAAATAATGAGGAAGTGTGGATATTTGATTTATATGCTATTTTTCGTATAGTATTAATTCTGATACTTGCAATCAACATAAATCCTCTAACTTCTTATAGTTATGACGCAGGCGACTAGTTTAGGATAGAGAAAGATATCATGTATTTCTATATCAACTCTTCATTTATTAGAGAGAGACTAATTCAATGACATGTATAAAACATTTGCTCGCAGCAGCTCTCTCTTTACTGCTTTACCTTTTGAGTTCGAATATTGCATTTTCAATGATTATAATAAGAGATGATGAAATAGAATCATTTATATATGATATTGCAAAGCCAATATTTGATACTGCAGGATTAAATAGTAGTGAAATACAGGTATATATAGTACAAGATACTACGTTAAATGCTTTTGTTACAAATAATAAAAAACTATTTTTACATACTGGTCTCATAAGTGAGCTTGATGATGTGAGCGCGTTGATAGGTGTAATAGCACATGAAGCTGGTCATATTGCTGAAGGACATTTTCTAAAAATGAGCGATAATTTAATAGCAGCCGTACAAAATATGACTCTAACTAGTATAGCAGCTATACTTGCGGGGGCTGCTGCCAATAGTCCTGAAGTAACTGCTGGAATTATTTTGGGACAATATAATGTCCAACATAGGTTGCTTCTTAGTTATTCCAGAACGCAGGAATATGCGGCAGACAGAGCTTCTGCAAAATATCTTGCAAAGCTTGGAGTCAGCATGCAGCCAATGATTGATTTACTTAAAAAAATTGCTGCGAGTAATGATGGTGATTTTTATTCAAAAGAAGGGCGGTACTTGGCAACGCATCCAAGCTCTGTTAGTAGGATTAATGCCCTGCAAAGTTTTATTACGCCTAAAAAGCAGCAACCTGTTTATGATTATAAAGATCTACAAAGACGTTATGAGCTGCTGAACGCGAAACTAAAATGTTTTGCTGAGCAAAATAACCACTCATGTAATAATGTTATAAATGGAAAAAATGCTGAAGCAACCAAGTATGCAAATGCAATCAATTATTACAATCATGACGATACAAAAATGGTATTAGCACAAATTGATGAATTAATGCGCATCAATCCAAAATCGCCATACTATAATGAATTAAAAGGTGATGTTTTTTATAAGAATGGTAACTTTTTATCTGCGGTTTCATATTATAAGAAGGCTTTAAAACTGCAGAAGGATAGCTCAAAATTTGTAAATGGTATAAGGCTTCAGCTTGCAGTAGCATTGCTTGCAGTTGGTGATAAACATTTAATAAGTAAGGCTTTAAGTTCCATCCATGAGATAGTAGTGCGAGATTCAAAAAATATTGAAGCATTCACACAACTTAGCATTGCTTATTTCAAGTTGGATAATGAATACATGGCAAATTTGGCTTTAGCAAAGAATGCTATTTTGAAGTCTGACAAAAGCTTGGCTAAACGTTTGTTGAAGATTGCAGAGTGCAGTAAGCATTCAATTAACGATAATAAACAGGCAAAAATTATTGGTATTGATAAAGATTCTTTATCTAAAGATCTTGATGTAATGGAACAGTCTTAATGTATATTCGCTATATTTCAAAAATTAGCGCTTCTTCAAGAGTATTAAAAATCAATTTTTGGCGTATAGACTTTATATATTTGCGAAGAAATAAATGAAGTAATATGTGAAATCAAGCCAAGAAAGTACGCGCAAATGGCTTTGCCGGCCACTACCTACAAAATCCATAAGATTTTTGGCAATTTTACCATGTTTTCTGCTGGACTTTAGGTGCATCATAATTGCTTGCAATCAGTATAAATCTTGCGCGCCTTAGAGTTACAGCATAAATCTATAAGGTGTAGACTTTTTGTAATACAGAATACACTGCATCAAGAAAATCCTGAAACTGATTAGCCACTTTGTGTATTGCATGTTTAATTTTAAACCAATAGTGTTCTATAGGATTTAGATCTGGGCTATAAGTAGGCAGAAATAATATACTGCAACCTGCAGATTCTATTAATTCTCTAACTTTAGTATTCTTATGAAAGTTAATATTATCCATAACAACTATCTGACCTTCCTTTAATTCTTTAATAAGTACATGTTCCACATAGGATAAAAAAACAGCAGTATTGCAAGTACCTTCAAATAATACAGGCGCTATGATCTGCTTGCTGCAGAGTCCAGCAATCATACTAACTCGTCTATTATGCTGATAAGCTCTCTTGCCATAACATCTACTACCCTTCGTACTCCAGCCATATAATGGACAAGCATTATCATCTATCCCTGATTCATCTAAAAACACCAACTGTTCTTTATTGAACTTGTTGAGTGCTTTTATAAATTCACTCCTTGCTCCATCGTCCCTTTTGGGATGCACAAAAGTTTTTTTTATAGCTGTAGCCTAATTTCTTTAATAACCTCAGCACACTCGTAGGACTTACAGGCTCATGCCATAACTTTGCAAGCTCTACAGAGCTCTTATCATTATGCTCTTCTACTAATCTCTTAAATCTTTCTGTATCTTTAATAATTAAGCGATGACCTACCTGATAGCCAGTCTTTGCCTTCACATCTCCAGTCGTTTTCTTTAGTTTCTTCCATGCGATTACCTAAGTTGCGGTTTATATTAAATAATCTGCTCGCTTCTTTAATTGTTCCTTTATTTTCAAGAAAATTAATTACTTTAACTCTTAAATCGTATGAATATGATGATGCCATAGTTTTTATTTTACTATAAACTATCATACTATTAATAGTCTACACCTTATAGCTCGATGCTGTATAACACAGGTGACTATCTAGTCAAGGCAATATAAAAGCTGCTTTCATTAAAAAGCTACTCACTCTTTTTGTACTTTGGCTTATAATTTTCATCATGCTTTGCAAGCAATTCAGTTGCATAAAATATATTATCCGAATAATCTATGTTACCAAAGACGACTGCTCCACTTCCCTCTCTAAAAAGACTCGGCACGACTCCATTGTATATAACAGTAATTTCCGCTAAGTTATCAGTTAAAACAAATTTGATGGCTCCATCATTGAGATAAGAAACACAATCTTTTTTTACAAGTCCACCAACTCTGAAGCTTTTATCTGAGCCACTTTTTTCCGCATATACTTCAGATGGTGATAGAAAAAACACTATGTTATCATCAAATACTTTCAATATTATGAATACTGCTATACACACCATCGACAAAGCACTAATGACTATTAATTTTCTGTAGGTTGATCTCCTCATATTAGGAACATTATAGAATTTATGTTGTAATATATCACATAACCACATAGTCTGTCCGTCAAAATCCATAAGGTTTTTGGCAATTTTTCACTGTTTCTGCAGGACTTTTGGTGTATCATCATTTGCTTGCAGATGAGACACCTATCCTTTTAGAATTATGACGTAATGACTACATCAGTATAACTTTATATTTTCAGTAAATTTGCTGCATCCAAATTAACTTAAAACATTTCAAGACACAAAAAATTATGCGATTTTTATTATGATGAAAATTTCAAATCAAAGCTCTATGCCAAAACATAAAGTTCTAAGCATCAGTAACTTATATGACAGATTTAAAAGACACACTCAACTAGGATTTTATTAACTTGCATACAAATGATTTTATCGTTATTAGTGTTTAGACTTTTTCTATATACACAATTAGTATGACCGAAGAGTTAAATGAGTTACTAAAAATGCAGGATTTTTTGATTTCACAAGATAGGCAAGATATCAAATCGAATATGATAACTGGCGCTGAACCATTTGTATTATTTCAGCTATATAAGAAGCACAAACGTATATTGTACATAGTAGAAAAAGATGAAATAGCATCATCTATCGAAGAAAGCCTTGCATGCTTTATAGATTGCTCAAAAATAATCAGGATACCAGACTCAGGCTTTTATCCCTATGAACCAATTTCACCAAATCTTATCGACGCACATCTAAAAATACGTGCTCTTTGGGATATATTGCAGCAAAGATCAAACTCAGAATTCATAGTCATTGCTACGATCAATAATTTACTACAAAAACTCCCGCCAAGAGAGTCACTTATAGATAACGTACTTGAGCTTTCTACCAAAGACTCATCAAAATCCGTCAAGTTTACAACAGAGTATCTTGCAGAAGCTGGATACATTAGATCAGATACTGCAATGTATTCTGGTCAATTTGCATCGAGAGGCAGCATAATTGACATAGTATCTGATGAAACTGGCCATGGATATAGGATAGATTTCTTCGGAAACTCCATATCAGGTATAAAATTATTTGACCCAGCTTCGCAGCTGAGTAATAAAAAAGTAGACAAAATAACTATATTACCTATGAGTGAGATTGTTTTTAATAACAAGAACATCTCTACATTTCAAAAGGAGTATGAGAAATACTTCGGCATGGGCAGCAACCCATCACATAACTCAACTATTTCTAAAGTAAGGGAATACGGGATAGAGAATTGGCTACCTCTGTTTTATACAGAAGCAGAAAGTCTGCTTGAATACATGCCAAAACAATATCTCTGTATTTTTGATAACAACATACTTTCTAAAATAGAGCCTCTTTATAATAAGATAGTTGAAAATTACAATTTTAGAATAGCAACTCCACCACAGGAACTAACATACAGACCAATTGTTCCGTCTAAGCTTTTTTTGATGGAAACAGAGCTGAAAGAGAAGTTAGAAAATTTGGAGAATAAGACGGTATTATTTACCAAGAATCCAAGCGCGCGCAGTGAAAACACAGATATCACTGCTGTACAAGTGCATCTTGCATATACAAACTCGGAAAATAAGACACGCATTGAGAAATATGCAGAGTACATCAATAGCTTTATACAAGAGAATCCCTATTCATGCGTTTTAATAGCAAGTGCCAATATAACCAGCATAGAAAGAATAAAGGGAGAATTTCTGCATTATGGCACTGAAGTTTTAGAGATTTGCAACATTGATGAAATTTCATTGCTTGGAAAAAAAGTTGGCATCATAAAAATGCATGTGGATGAAAACTTCACATATCAATTAGACAAGAATCTGATATTGGTCATAGCAGATCATGCAATATTTCCATCCAATCAACATTATAGGAAGAATAAACAACAAAAAGATGCAAAACGTATTATACAAGAACTAAGTCAGCTACAAGTAGGAGAACCTGTTGTACATTCAGAATACGGCCTTGGTATATTTAAAGGGTTAAAAGAGCTTGAAATTAATCATGTTATACACGATTTTCTTGAGATATCATACTTCAATGACGATAAGCTTTACCTTCCGGTAGAAAATTTTGAACTGCTCAGTAAATACGGACAAACCGAATCAAATATACAACTCGATAAGCTCGGCGCTGCTAGTTGGCAAATGCGCAAAGCAAGACTCAGAGAGCGAATCAAACTTGCAGCGGAAGTATTAATAAAAACAGCTGCGCTTAGAAATGAATCTACAGCAACACCTATCAATATAGATAGCCAAATATATGAAAAGTTCTGCTTAGGGTTTCCTCACACCGAAACCAATGATCAAAAGCGTGCTATTGAGGATACACTAAACGATATAGCATCCGATACTCCAATGGATAGACTAATCTGCGGAGACGTTGGATTTGGGAAAACTGAGGTTGCACTAAGAGCTGCAGCTGCTGCAGTCTTGGGGATAAACAATGTACAAGTTGCAGTAGTCGTTCCAACAACGCTTTTATCAAGACAACACATGTCAACTTTCAAAAAAAGATTTGAAGGATGGCATGTATCAATAGCACAACTCTCAAAATTTACAAAAAACAGTGAAGCAAAGAAGATTAAAGAATCTATTAAGAAAGGTGAAGTTGATATAGTAATAGGCACTCATGCACTGCTTGCAAAAGATCTAGCATTCAAAAATTTAGGGCTTGTAATAATAGATGAAGAACAGCATTTTGGGGTAGAACAAAAGGAAAAACTTAAGCAACTCAAAAAGAATGCACATATTTTAACGCTTTCTGCGACACCTATACCAAGAACCCTACAAATGTCTATTGTTGGAATTAAGGAACTTAGTATTATAGCAACTCCACCAGTAGAAAGACAAGCAGTGAAGACATTTGTCATTCCATACGATGAAATAACGATTAAAACTGCTCTTCTTAACGAAAAAGCAAGAAATGGTAGAGTATTTTACATCACCCCTAGAATTGCTTATCTAGACAAAATAGCGCTGCAGTTATCAAAACTTGTGCCTGATATGAAGATTGCGATTGCAAATGGCAAGATGAATGCAAAGGCACTGGATGATATAATGAATGATTTTTATGACGGTAAATATGATATATTGCTAAGTACTTCTATCATAGAATCTGGACTTGATATCCCTTCTGCAAATACACTAATTATAGATCGCGCAGATATGTTTGGACTTGCGCAGCTCTATCAAATAAGAGGAAGAGTCGGTAGAAGTAACATACCCGCGTTTGCATATCTTACTATACAAAAAGGCGGCAAAATTACTGATATGGCAGAGAAAAGATTATCAATAATGCAATCACTAAGTGAGCTTGGATCTGGCATGAATCTCGCAAGTTATGATATGGATATTAGAGGATCTGGAAACTTACTTGGCCAGGAACAATCTGGACATATTAAAGAGGTAGGAATCGAATTATATCAAACGATGCTAGCAGAAGCTATAGAAGCACTAAAGTCAGACCCAGAAAGTACTAGTATCAAAGAGGAATGGAGTCCTGTAATTAACCTTGATATCGCAATACAAATTCCAATGTCATATATAGCTGATGATTCTCTCAGGCTTTCTTTATACCGCAGGATATCAAATTTAGCAAATCATCAAGAGATAGAATCGTTGATATCTGAAATGACTGATAGATTTGGCAAAGTCCCGCAAGAAACATTAAATCTCTTTAAAGTCGTAGAGCTGAAGCAATATCTCAAAGATGCAAATATTGCACAGCTTGACCTTGGAAAGAATGGGATGCTTTTAAAGTTTCATGATAAGGATTTAATTGATCATGAGAGGATTATGAGTTTTATTACACTACGCAATGATTGTAAATTAAGACCTGATAATTCTCTTTTTGTGGAGTTTGTACGAAAAGAAAATCATATAGAAAATATTGAGATGATAAAAGAACTCATAGCTTCGTTAACTATGCAATTTGTTAAGACAAAATGAAAAGACAAAATTCCCTCCTTCTCAAACTATTCTTTAAAGAAACAGGTTTCAAATTTTTTCACCGTTTTATTTCCAATAGATTTCTTCTGAAACTTATTCCAATGAGACAAGTGCAAGGAGCTCAAGTTGTACACGAAGTACATGAGCATCTGAACGCAGGATCAACAAAGCAATTGGCTACTGGCATAAAGTTTCCGAAGCGGTTTAATGTAAAAAATATTGGGTTATACCGCTATATATCATCTATATTTCTAGGTTTCTTCTTTTCTTTAGCATTTCCGCCTTTCGATCTTTTTATATTTGTACCGATCTGCTTATCGTCACTTCTATTTATCACATGCAAAACATCCAGCATAAAAGAAAGATTCATGATTGGATTTTGCTTTGGATTTGGACATTTTACTACAAGTCTATACTGGATATCAAACTCACTTCTTGTTGAGCCTGACAAATTTCTCTGGCTTATACCATTTGCACTATTTGGAATTCCAGCTGGATTATCCTGCATTATTAGTATTTTACCTATAATATGGCATCCATTTATTAAGATTTTTCTAATTGACACAAAGCAGCAGGAAAATCTTACATACAGCAAAAAAGTTATATTCTCACTAACGTGCGTTTTATTTTTTGGAAGCTCTTGGACGCTGATTGAACTATTTCGAAGCTATGCTTTTGATTTCCCATGGAATTTAATAGGATATACAAGTAATGCTTCTAATAAAATTATGCAGCTTGCTTCAGTCGTTGGTATATATGGCCTTAGCTTCATTATATCTTGCTTTGGTTTCGCATTTTATACAAGAAACATAGCAACCATAGCAATTTTTTCATCAATAATGATCTTTGCTTATATATATGGAGAATTCAGGCTGCAAGAAAGAGGGAGGGAGATGAACCTGGATCCAATCTATGGAAAACAAGTATGCTTGACAGAAGACGAGAAGGAAAAAATAACAGAATATAATAACGAACCAGAAATCATAGAACGTTCTTTAAATCAATCAGATATGAAAAAAGGAATCTATGTAAGGATGGTGCAGCCCAATATTCATGAACTGTATAATGGAGACAAACAACGCGGACTTGCGGCTTTAAGAACTCTCGTAGAATTATCTAAAAGGAAAAGCGAATATGATTTAGACTTAATAGTTTGGCCAGAATCAGCCTTTCCATTTGGCTTCACTGGAGTAAATCATGAGATATTCCAAGCCTTATCTGATGTCGTACCAAAAAATGGATTTCTAATTACAGGCACAGATAGATTCACAAAAGATCAAAATAACAAACTACAAGTATTTAACTCTATGGTTGTAATTGATAATGAAGGAGTTATAATGGGTTTCTACGATAAAAGCATACTTGTGCCATTTGGAGAATATATTCCATTCCAAAATCTCTTCATATTTTTAGATAAAATAACATATGGCTCTATTTCATTTAGCAGCAATTCATCGCCAAAACCTCTGGAATTATCTGGCTTTGGCTATATCTTGCCGCTAATTTGCTATGAAGGAATTTTTAGCACTTTATTTTTCAGGCAAAATCCAGAAAATGTAATATTTTTGTTAAATATTACCAATGATTTTTGGTTTGGAGAGACCTTAGGGCCGATTCAACACTTTTCAATGACAAAAATACGTGCTATAGAGCGAGGCTCAACACTTTTACGTGTTGCAAATAATGGTATATCTGGAGTCATAGATTCATATGGTATACCTATACTACAAAGTGATTTAAACACAAAATGTTCCATTGATTTGTACTTACCTATAGTTGAACAAAAAACTTTTTATGATAAAAACAGTTTGCTAATAATAATCACAATATCTTTTATCTTTATTATGTGTACTTGCCTACTGGTACTGAAGATTAGAGTGTATAAGAAGCTTATTAAATATAAGTCATTTTATAATATGCAATAATATATATTATTGCTGATTGTTTTTACTAAAAAGAAAGCGGTATAGGCGAAATATAACTAAAGAATGCAAAAAGTAGTAAGAAACCTGGAGATACCTTTGAAAAATTAAGAGTTAATATTTGATTATGTATATACGAAGTGAGACTTCAAAAAGAGCTAGGAAGAATGCAGGTGCATGTGTATACAAAAACACAATACATCAAGAGCATTTTGTAAAGCACAAATTTTGCAAAGTATTACAAGTACATACAGATACTAATAAAATTCGAGAGCGTATTTGCAGCTTTTCATACTACGGTTAAATTTCTTACATGGAAGCTGGCTGCGTATAATTGCTCAATGCTTTAAATAGCTCTCCATCTTAGCTTATATCGCCTATATAGAAAATGCACATATATAAATGAATATTATGTTAATATCTTATTACAATATTATGAATAATTGTTCGTGCATTTTTCTTTTTTGTTAAGTATCATGTGAGTCAAACCAAGGGAAGGTTTTTTTGGGGAATTTAATTTTATGAGTAAAAAGAAGGCTACATCAGCACATCCAGTCGATATATATGTTGGCATGAGACTACGTAAAAAAAGACAAGATTTAGGCGTTAGCCAGGAAACTTTGGCTAATGCTGTTGATCTTACTTTTCAACAAATTCAAAAATATGAAAAGGGTCTAAATAGAATCAGCTGTAGCAAGCTACATGACGTTGCGAAGTTTTTGAAAACTGATATCAAGTATTTCTTTAGTGGTCTAGAAGAATATGATAACAGTAGATTGCTAAACGTTCCAAGCGGAGCTGCTTTGCATGAGAATGGATCTCAGTATAAATCTCATAATTCAGACTTTGCAGAATTACAAGATGCATTCGATTCTATAAAGCAGAAAGAGTTGAAGAAAAGTATAATAAATATAGTGCAAAACTTAGCACTAAATTAGTTTTCTTTTATTAAAAAAGTAAGAGACTTTTTTATAAGTAAAATTCACTTTTTGCGGGTCTTTCTCATTGATTGTGTAAATTTTTTAGAGCCATTAAAATCTCCCATCAAATTTGATTATAAAATGAGCCATAGCTTCATTCCAGTTAGAGATAGGCATGGTCCATTTTTTGGTAATATAATCAATCGTTAGGTATAAAACCTTGAATACCGAATCATCATTTGGGAAAACACGCTTATTTCTTGTAACTTTTCTCAACTGACTATTCAGCGATTCTATAGCATTTGTAGTGTAAATTATCTTACGGATACTCTCTGGATATTGCAGAAATATTACAAGATTCTCCCAATTATTATACCAGGATTTTGCTATATGTGGATATCGTTTACTCCATTTCTTATCAAAAGATTCTAGGGCAAGATGCGCTTCATCTTCAGTAGCAGAGCTATAAATAAGCTTTAAATCTGATGCCAATAATTTTCTGTCTTTATATGATACATACTTCAGGCTATTTCTAATTTGATGTACTATACAAAGCTGATGCTCAGTTTTGGGATAACTTGCGCATATAGCTTCAGACATACCAGTCAGGTTATCACTACAGGCAATTAATATATCTTTTAATCCTCGATTCTTCAATTCAGTAAAATTACTAAGCCAGAATTTAGATCCTTCATTCTCACTTATCCATAATCCTAAAATATCTTTCCGGCCCTGTAAATCTATACCCAGCGCAACATATACTGATTTATTAATTATCTGTTTATCTTGCCTTACCTTAACTATTAAACAATCAAAATATACTATAGGATATAATGGTTCAAGAGGTCTACTCTGCCAAATTCTAACCTCATCAATTACATCATCTGTAACCCTACTAATTAAACTCTCACTAACTTCTGCTCCATATAATTCTTGTAATTGGATCTTGATATCAGACAAACTCATCCCCTTGGCATACAGAGATATTATCTTTTGATCTAAACCATCTATTCTTGTTTGATTCTTGGAGACAATTACAGGTGCAAATTTACCTTCTCTATCTCGCGGAATATTTAACTCGATACTGCCATTCTCAGTAATCAAATTCTTATTATAATGACCATTCCTGCAATTCTCAGTTTCAGACCTATCATATTTGTTATAACCTAAGTGTTCAGACATTTCTGCCTGCAAGGCTCTCTCCAAAATACTCTTCGTTAATTCCTTAATCAATCCATCCTGCTTCAGTACTGTCTTTAAATCCGCTCCTCCTTCTATCAGTAAATCTATCGCTTCATTTATTAGACCTCTTGCATAACCATATAAATTGATTAAAATCCTTGATTTTATCAAGGATAACATGAAGTTTGAAAACATCAAAGATGAATACGCAGAAGAGTTTCGCAGGCTTACTGGCATTAAACGAGGAACGTTTGAAGTTATACTAAGTATATTAAAAGAAGCTGAAGCTATTTTAAAGTCTCAAGGTGGAAAACCCAATAAATTGGCTTTAGAAGATCGATTACTCATGACGCTTGAGTACTTGCGTGAATACAGGACATATTTTCATATTTCCCGCAGTTATGGAATAAGTGAAAGTGCCTGTTATCGTAATATACGTTGGATTGAAGATACTCTAATTAAAGATAAACGATTTTCACTACCTGGACGTAAAGCATTACTAAAAAGCGATTCTGAATACGAACTTGTGTTAATTGATGCTACTGAAACACCGATAGAACGACCTAAAAAAAACAGAAGCACTTTTATTCGGGAAAAAAGAGGCGACATACTCTAAAAACTCAGCTTATTGTGGATAAAAGGAAAAAAGAAATCATTTGCACTAATTTTTCTAATGGCAAGCGTCATGATTTCAGGTTATTTAAAGAATCCGGAGTTCACATCCACCCTGAGATTAAAGTTCTTACAGATACTGGTTATCAAGGCATTGATAAGTTGCATTATAATTCAGAGTTACCAAAGAAAAAGACAAAAAAGCGACCACTAAGCAGGAAAGATAAAAAGAAAAATCGTCAATTGTCTAGTGAACGTGTTTTAAATGAAAACGTCATAGGCATGATCAAACGATTTAAAATTATCGCTGATCGTTATAGGAACAGAAGAAAACGATTCGGTTTAAGGTTTAATTTACTTGCTGGTATCTATAACTTTGAGCTTTAAATAGGTTATGCAAGAGGTCTATTTTCTTATTCTTTTCTGTCTTCATTCTAATTACCTATATTCTTTATTAATTCCAAATATAGGCTCTACTATAATTTACACAATCTTTGATAAAGACTCCTTTTTGCTGTAGAGCGTGTTATTCTTTGCTGTTGCAGGTTATGTACCGCAGGTAAAATAAAGGGTTAGTATTTAACGCGAGTTGCCAATTATTTTATAATTGGCAACTTGTCTCAATATTTCGAAAGGTGAGTCCAGAGCTGCATGCTTCAATTTTCGAAATACAAAATTCAACCATTTTTGTAAGAACAAATATATTGTAGCTGCTACTAAAGTGACAAAATAGCATATATACTCCTCTTTGTATTACAAAAAATCCACTATATACTTGTATTACTAACCAGCAACTCAAGTATATTTATTATATAGTAAAGAAGGTTAAATATGTTATAGACTAATATTGCTTTTAAGTTTGAAGCTAAAATTTAGTGCCTTAATCCACGATTTCTACGCCTTCTAGTACATAATAGATTTCGCTTGAAATATATAATATCTCCAACTTCCTTGACTATCGCACTACCTTCATCAGTGTACGCGCGAGGATTTGAATGACATGATTTTTTAGAGTGCCAGTTAATTTCTAAATCAAATATTATATATATATTTACGAAAAAATTAATAAGTAATACTTTGCCGGCAACCGCTATATACAAAATACATAAGTGATCATTTTAAAGGTGCCAATTTTGCAAAGTATGACGATATGCAATTTTTTATATGTATACTCAGCGCTTCCATACTGCAGGATTTATTGTGAAGTGAAACAAAATTATTCTCCTCACATATTTTATATAAAAAATGCTGTCTATGCTTTGTACTGTTATGTCTTACAAGTAGCAAGAAATACTGTATAGTCACATGTTCAGATTGCTTATCTAAATTTCCATAAGCTAGACTGCTTTTTCAAAAACAATTTTGAATGCTGGACTTAGTAAATGATTTTGCAATATATTAGTATAATAAGTATGTGATATACCTATGATAAATGAAGAGTTGGTATTGAATTATAAATACGAAGTTAGCCTTCAAAGAGAGCTAGGAAAAGTGCATGTATAAACAAAAATACATAAAGACTTTGATAACTCTAATTGTTGAAGTATAACGATGATACGTATACTCAAAGTGAAGTTGCTTAACTATTTTAACAAGTATAATTCTTACTGTTTCTTGAAGGAGATTTTATATATTGCGCTGCTGGCAAAGTGCTTGTGTGAAGATTTTTTAGAGTACTAGTTAATTTCTATGCCTGATGCTTTTACATACTTGTAAAGAAACTAACGAAGAATACTTGAAAATTAGGCCAAAAGAGTCCGTATAATGACTTAATAAACAGAGCCATAGCACCTCCTAGAAATCTGGATTATCATTATTTAAATTGTGTTAATTTTTGTCATATTATATTGAGCGAGGTCTAAGTATGGATGCTCATTCTCTCTCTGTTGCCTTAAAATTACTTCGTCAGATTAATGATAAAATTGCAGCTGGAGGCAAGCTTAGCAAAGAAGAATGGAATGCTTCAATACCAACGCTCTCAGCATTGTTTGATTATCTAGTGATGAATATGGAGAATCCAAACATCGATAGTAACCTACTACGCATAGTTATGCAGATCCTTGGAATTAGTATGCGAGCTGTAAAAAAGAAAAGAGAAAATGAAAAGGAACTCGAACAGGAAGAAGAACTATCTGAGGAAAGGAAAAAACAAGTGATACGGCTAATTATATACGAAATCTACAAAATTACGAATCCTCACCAGTTAGCTGGAGAAACTGCTCTAGAAAATTTCATAAATAACGTGCAAACTAGAGGCCTTGAAGTTGCGCTACAATATGAAGGAGCGAAAAATGCTGGAATGTTTACAAAAGATGAGCTTGAGAATCTAGAATCACATAGGCAAAGCTTTGTTGAGATGCTAAAAGAAACTGGATTCAGAGGAAAAGGTAGAGGGTTATAATACTATTTTTCACGAGTCTTTATCAAAGATTGTGTAAATTATAGTAGAGCCTATATTTGGAATTAATAAAGAATATAGGTAATTAGAATGAAGACAGAAAAGAATAAGAAAATAAATGAAGCGATAGATTTACTGATAGAAGGAGGAGCGGATTTAAAGACAGTACTGAAGCAGGATGGATTGATTAAGGAATTAACGAAGAGTATTTTGGAGAGAGCCTTGCAGGCAGAAATGTCTGAACACTTAGGTTATAACAAATATGATAGGTCTGAAACTGAGAATTGCAGGAATGGTCATTATAATAAGAATTTGATTACTGAGAATGGCAGTATCGAGTTAAATATTCCGCGAGATAGAGAAGGTAAATTTGCACCTGTAATTGTCTCCAAGAATCAAACAAGAATAGATGGTTTAGATCAAAAGATAATATCTCTGTATGCCAAGGGGATGAGTTTGTCTGATATCAAGATCCAATTACAAGAATTATATGGAGCAGAAGTTAGTGAGAGTTTAATTAGTAGGGTTACAGATGATGTAATTGATGAGGTTAGAATTTGGCAGAGTAGACCTCTTGAACCATTATATCCTATAGTATATTTTGATTGTTTAATAGTTAAGGTAAGGCAAGATAAACAGATAATTAATAAATCAGTATATGTTGCGCTGGGTATAGATTTACAGGGCCGGAAAGATATTTTAGGATTATGGATAAGTGAGAATGAAGGATCTAAATTCTGGCTTAGTAATTTTACTGAATTGAAGAATCGAGGATTAAAAGATATATTAATTGCCTGTAGTGATAACCTGACTGGTATGTCTGAAGCTATATGCGCAAGTTATCCCAAAACTGAGCATCAGCTTTGTATAGTACATCAAATTAGAAATAGCCTGAAGTATGTATCATATAAAGACAGAAAATTATTGGCATCAGATTTAAAGCTTATTTATAGCTCTGCTACTGAAGATGAAGCGCATCTTGCCCTAGAATCTTTTGATAAGAAATGGAGTAAACGATATCCACATATAGCAAAATCCTGGTATAATAGACCTCTTGCATAACCTATTTAAAGCTCAAAGTTATAGATACCAGCAAGTAAATTAAACCTTAAACCGAATCGTTTTCTTCTGTTCCTATAACGATCAGCGATAATTTTAAATCGTTTGATCATGCCTATGACGTTTTCATTTAAAACACGTTCACTAGACAATTGACGATTTTTCTTTTTATCTTTCCTGCTTAGTGGTCGCTTTTTTGTCTTTTTCTTTGGTAACTCTGAATTATAATGCAACTTATCAATGCCTTGATAACCAGTATCTGTAAGAACTTTAATCTCAGGGTGGATGTGAACTCCGGATTCTTTAAATAACCTGAAATCATGACGCTTGCCATTAGAAAAATTAGTGCAAATGATTTCTTTTTTCCTTTTATCCACAATAAGCTGAGTTTTTAGAGTATGTCGCCTCTTTTTTCCCGAATAAAAGTGCTTCTGTTTTTTTTAGGTCGTTCTATCGGTGTTTCAGTAGCATCAATTAACACAAGTTCGTATTCAGAATCGCTTTTTAGTAATGCTTTACGTCCAGGTAGTGAAAATCGTTTATCTTTAATTAGAGTATCTTCAATCCAACGTATATTACGATAACAGGCACTTTCACTTATTCCATAACTGCGGGAAATATGAAAATATGTCCTGTATTCACGCAAGTACTCAAGCGTCATGAGTAATCGATCTTCTAAAGCCAATTTATTGGGTTTTCCACCTTGAGACTTTAAAATAGCTTCAGCTTCTTTTAATATACTTAGTATAACTTCAAACGTTCCTCGTTTAATGCCAGTAAGCCTGCGAAACTCTTCTGCGTATTCATCTTTGATGTTTTCAAACTTCATGTTATCCTTGATAAAATCAAGGATTTTAATCAATTTATATGGTTATGCAAGAGGTCTAATAATTGGGAGAATCTTGTAATATTTCTGCAATATCCAGAGAGTATCCGTAAGATAATTTACACTACAAATGCTATAGAATCGCTGAATAGTCAGTTGAGAAAAGTTACAAGAAATAAGCGTGTTTTCCCAAATGATGATTCGGTATTCAAGGTTTTATACCTAACGATTGATTATATTACCAAAAAATGGACCATGCCTATCTCTAACTGGAATGAAGCTATGGCTCATTTTATAATCAAATTTGATGGGAGATTTTAATGGCTCTAAAAAATTTACACAATCAATGAGAAAGACCCCATGTTTCTCTATATAAGCTTTAATCATTTGATCAGTTACATTACCAGTAGTTCTCACAAAATATCCTACAGCCCACAGATGTTTTCCCCAATACCTCTTCTTTAATTCTGGAAATTCTTGCTGTATCTTTCTCGAACTCTTACCTTTGAGATATTGCACTAACTTGCTTATACTTTGATATGGTGGAACTGACACGTATATATGAACGTGATTCGACGCAACCTTACCTCTTATTATTTCAACTCCATTATCTTTGCATACTTCTTGAACAAGATCTTTTACTCTTCTACCGATATCACCCACCAATACTCTATACCTATACTTCGTGACCCAAACAATGTGATAGGTACAGTCGTATATTAGACCTCTTGCATAACCATATAAATTGATTAAAATCCTTGATTTTATCAAGGATAACATGAAGTTTGAAAACATCAAAGATGAATACGCAGAAGAGTTTCGCAGGCTTACTGGCATTAAACGAGGAACGTTTGAAGTTATACTAAGTATATTAAAAGAAGCTGAAGCTATTTTAAAGTCTCAAGGTGGAAAACCCAATAAATTGGCTTTAGAAGATCGATTACTCATGACGCTTGAGTACTTGCGTGAATACAGGACATATTTTCATATTTCCCGCAGTTATGGAATAAGTGAAAGTGCCTGTTATCGTAATATACGTTGGATTGAAGATACTCTAATTAAAGATAAACGATTTTCACTACCTGGACGTAAAGCATTACTAAAAAGCGATTCTGAATACGAACTTGTGTTAATTGATGCTACTGAAACACCGATAGAACGACCTAAAAAAAACAGAAGCACTTTTATTCGGGAAAAAAGAGGCGACATACTCTAAAAACTCAGCTTATTGTGGATAAAAGGAAAAAAGAAATCATTTGCACTAATTTTTCTAATGGCAAGCGTCATGATTTCAGGTTATTTAAAGAATCCGGAGTTCACATCCACCCTGAGATTAAAGTTCTTACAGATACTGGTTATCAAGGCATTGATAAGTTGCATTATAATTCAGAGTTACCAAAGAAAAAGACAAAAAAGCGACCACTAAGCAGGAAAGATAAAAAGAAAAATCGTCAATTGTCTAGTGAACGTGTTTTAAATGAAAACGTCATAGGCATGATCAAACGATTTAAAATTATCGCTGATCGTTATAGGAACAGAAGAAAACGATTCGGTTTAAGGTTTAATTTACTTGCTGGTATCTATAACTTTGAGCTTTAAATAGGTTATGCAAGAGGTCTATTGTATGATTTGTTTTTTTATAATACTCCATTCCTACATTCTATATGTTGAAACGATGCACTGCAAGTGCAGGGTTTTTCTCCCAAAGTGGGACAATAAAACTACTCGGTAAGACAAATACTCACCGAGGCATTAAAATCAAAAACTAAAGTTCAGTATTAGTATCTAGCGCTTGCTGCTTTAAATCATATAGTGCATTTAACATGTTATCATCATACTCTGTCCAACTCAAATCAACCTTCCAATACGGTTTATTGTCTTCATTCTTTAATAAAGTACAAGCATCAGAATCAAAGTGTCGCTTGAATGCGGTAACAACAATTTGGCTGTCTCCATCAAAAACATCATTTTTAGGTATATCATACCCATAATTATTCAGCTTCGTCTGAACTGGTAGAAACCCTTTAGACCCCGGCTCAAAAAGAACACGCTCAGACTTTTGCACTTCCGGAAATAGCCCAACACCATTCTCTTTTAACTCTTTCCACGGAAAGTAAGGATTTGGATCTTCCTTCCTAGCTGGCGCCATATCAGCATGAGCTATAACATTATACTGTGGAATATTATGGCGTGCCATTATATCCTTAGAAAGCTCTATTAAAGACTTCATCAGCTTAGCTGAGAAAGGTTCAAAGCCATTGTTATCAAGCTCTATACCTATTGAATAACTATTAACATCATTATTTTCATTCCAGCTACCACGACCAGCATGCCATGCTCTTTTATCTTCATCAACTAGTTTTGCAATTTCCCCATCTTTTCCTATCACGTAATGTGCACTAACTCCAGCTTCTTTATTACAAAGCCAGTCCACAGCAGAATTAAAAGAATTCATTGCTGTATGATGTAAAACAAGTATGTTAACATCTGCATCTTGCGGTTTGCGATCACCAAAATTGGGTGAAGGTTTATATTGTATATCCATTATTTACCTCATGTTATAAGTTAATATACCACCGGGAGTTTTAGTGTATCACTATTGCGATAGACGCACAATAAATTTTGTTGATAAATTTGATAATATTATGCATACAGGGAAATAAAACAAAAATAATGACGCGGAAGCCCATATATATTGATAATTTTGGCATATTAGCAGCAAAAAAACTATATTTGGGATATGAAATGGTAGTGTAGCAATGACAAGGATCAAGAATTTTTTATAATCTGGTAGTAAAGACGCGGTACAAAGCAAAATCAAACTGGAATTTGCTGAAAAGACGAATACAGCGCAGAAAAGCTCAAAATTCATTATCTCATTACATAGCATGTAAACTCCAATTGGAACAGCAAGCATAACTGGAACAATTATAGTTATCATATATGCAAGCCATTTAGCGATAATCACTATTTCAAGCCCAACTCCTGTTAATATATACTGAGAAATAAAATCATTTTTATATTCATCATTTAATAGATTTTGGTTAATGAGTATAAGACTAAATAAAAGCATTATAGCAGAAAAACCTAGAGCAGAAGAAATGCTGATAACACTTTGTTCATTTGCAATACGTAGTATAGTAATTGATATAACAAAAAATAACAAAGTATGAGTAACTTGTTGTCTGTTACTAAACATAAGTTTGACATCGCGTTTTAAAATCGCAACAAACAGATCTCTTACTCTCACTTCCTTCATGCAATATATACCTTTGATAAATGAAGAGTTGGCATTTCGGACTTTTGATACGAAGTATATACAAAAATTAGCTTTTAGGTGCGGCCCGGCTTTGTTGCAAAAGCAGCTATGCTATTATATTTTATAAAGGCGCGTAGTATAAATCGTCTAGTCTGAAGTTACTTTAGAAGAGCGAAGTATAAAGTCTTTTCTTAAAAGATTTAGAGTATTGACCTTAATAATCATCTCAATTTGTCTTGTGATATCATATTTAGCAGCAAAATATCTACCAAAAGTTCGCTTAAAGCTGACAAAATATGCTTTTATTCTTGAACGTCTATGATAGCCAGTACTTCGCTTCCAAAGCTTTAATCCTTCTTTTTTATCTTTATGCTTTTTCATATACTTAATCGATTCATTCAAATCTTTAAATGTTGCTAAACCAAGGTTATAGTAAGCAAACTTTAATCCAGATGGCGTTTTACCGTTTTTATATTATTACGATATCCTTTGCCATAATATTTAATTGGATGATCTATTGCTTTTCGAATAAAAAATAAATGTTACCTCTATTTACTAAATTTGTGTTATATTCCGGCCAGATGCGTAATAAGCCCAGGGTGGTCCCGTCTTTAGGCTAATTTTGGATGGGCAGACTAGATAAACTAAGCTAAAGAAGGTTTGTAGTATAGCACGTTATTTTGTCATATTACTTTTGCTATACCTGAGAGATAGGATATATGTTTACGTTTTGTTTAAATAATATTGGTTTGCAAGTGTTGTGCTTGCAAAGATGAGTATAAAGCGTTATAAGTTGTCTTTGTTTTTCCATAAATAAAAAGTGTGAAAATTCGAAGGGTGAAATGATTGTAGATCTTCTGTGTATTTTTCAGGTTATTATCACGTTGTTGTTGATTTTTGTGGTGCTACTGCAAAAAACGGGAAATGATACTATTTCTGGGCTTTCTTCAGCTGGTCCAAGCGTTTTTTCTAGTAGGTCATCTAGTGGTTTGCTGAAAAAGGTGACGATAATTCTAGCAATTGCATTTATGATGAATAGCCTACTACTTGCTAGAGGAATCATGCGAGATTCTAATGCTGCTAGTGCCATTATCTCGGATATAGAAAAAGAAGCTGAGAAAGATAGTACTCTGCATGTTGAGCCGACTGTCCCTAGTATTGAATAGGCTCTTGTTTCTTTCGAATCTATTGCCTTAGCTGATTGACTTGCAATAATTTTCAAATTTTATTTTGTGAAAAATGTGAAAAAATGATTGCAATCTTTGTGCATTTTCTGATAATATCTCAGGTGTGAATTTTTCATGCCCGCGTGATGGAATGGTAGACATAACGGACTTAAAATCCGTGGAGAGCAATCTCTTGCCGGTTCAAGTCCGGCCGCGGGTACCATATGCACTCCAAGCTTCTTTGTATAAGCTTTTATGCTTGCTTTTTAGTAGAGCGTAGCTGCTTTTGGGTGTTAGGGGGTTTTGGTGAAATGATTTTGTTAAATGGTGAGTTGCTGACTTGAAAGAGATATTGCAAGATTTTGATATTGAGGTTGCTGCCGCTATTTCTAAAGAGCTAAATAGGCAGCGCTATGAAATTGAATTGATTGCCTCGGAAAATATTGTTAGTCCTGCGGTTTTAGCTGCGCAAGGGTCTGTTTTGACAAATAAATATGCTGAAGGATATCCTGGCAAAAGGTATTATGCAGGCTGTGAATATGTTGATGTTGTCGAAAATCTGGCTATAGAAAGAGCAAAAGCGCTTTTTGGTGTTGAATTTGCTAATGTGCAGCCGCACTCTGGGTCTCAAGCTAATCAAGCGGCTTTTATGGCTCTTTTAAAGCCATATGACGTGGTTTTGAGTCTTTCTTTGAATTGTGGCGGGCACCTTACACATGGCTCTTCAGTGAATCAGTCTGGGAAGTGGTTTAATGTAGTTCATTATGGTGTTTCAAAAGAGACTGGCCTTTTGGACTATGATCAAATTGATGCACTTGCTCATGCTCATAAACCGAAGTTGATTATAGCCGGTTATTCTGCTTATCCTCGTGAGATAGATTTTGCGAAATTTAGAGAAATTGCAGATGGTGTTGGTGCATATCTAATGGTTGATATGGCCCATATTGCTGGGCTTATTGCATGTGGCGTTCATCCAACTCCAGTTGGGCATGCGCATGTGATTACTTCAACAACTCATAAAACGCTTCGTGGGCCGAGAGGTGGATTGATTTTGATGAGCGACCCTGACATTGCAAGTCGTATAAATTCTGCGGTCTTTCCTGGTTTGCAGGGAGGGCCATTAATGCATGTGATAGCTGCTAAAGCTGTAGCTTTTAAAGAAGCTTTAAGTGAGCGGTATAGAGTATATATAAAGCGTGTTGTTGAGAATGCTAGTGTTCTGTCTTCTGTTCTAATAGAACGAGGGTATTCTTTAGTTAGTGGTGGTACTGATAATCATTTAATGTTGCTAGATCTGAGAGGATATGGTATCACTGGTGTTGCTCTTGAAAGGGCGCTTTGTGAGCTTGGTTTAATATGCAATAAAAATAGTGTGCCATTTGATGAAGAAAAGCCGTGGGTTACTTCTGGTGTGAGGCTGGGGACTCCTGCTGTGACTACTCGTGGGATGGGGGCTAGTGAGCTTAGAATTATAGGCGCTATGATCGCCGATGTAATGGATAGATTGAGATTTGGAAAGTTAGATCAAGGCTTTAAGGATGCTTTGGCTGAGAAGGTCATAGAGATATGTACTGCTTTTCCAATCTATGGAGAGTTAGTTTAAGTAGTGTTCTCTATTGTGTACTGCTTTGATTGTTTCTTAAAGTGGTATATGGTTAGTTCATGCTAAAAAAGCCTTGACCAGTTTGAGGGTTTTCAAGTATTATCACTCAACTGATGTCCATGGATTGTGGATGTTTATTTTGTTTTATATTGATTAGCGCTTGTGAATATGTGTGATTGCGGTATGAGAAGTAAGAAGTGGGGGCTTTATGCCAACAATTAATCAGTTGATAGCGAGGCCTAGGAAACGTAAGCCGGTTAGTTGCAACGTTCCTGCTCTTGAGAGATGTCCTCAAAAGAGGGGGGTTTGTGTGCGTGTGTACACTACTACTCCAAAGAAGCCAAATTCAGCGATGCGTAAGGTTGCTAGGGTTAAGTTGACAAATGGATATGAGGTGACATGCTATATAGGTGGCGAAGGGCATAATCTTCAGGATCACTCTGTTGTGCTTGCAGAAGGTGGTAGAGTGAAAGATCTTCCGGGTGTTAGATACCATGTGGTACGTGGTGCTTTGGATACACACGGTGTAAACGGGCGTAAGCAGGGGCGTTCTAAGTATGGCTCTAAAAAGCCTAAGTAATTGAATATTTTGGAATTTTTTATTTATGTCACGTCGTAGAGCAGCTAAGAGGGAGCGTTTGTTGCCAGATGCCAAGTATGGTCATCTTGTGGTGGCAAAGCTAATCAATGTTATAATGCTTGCTGGTAAGAAAAGCGTAGCTGAGCGGATTGCGTATAACGCTATGGAAGGTGCTTCTGAAAAATTAGGTATTAGTCCTGCTGATGTTTTAGAGAAGGCTGTTGCTAATGTTACTCCATTGATAGAGGTTCGTTCCAGAAGAGTTGGTGGTGCTACTTATCAAGTTCCTACTGAAGTGCGTCCAGAGAGAAGGCTGGCTCTTGCTTTGAGGTGGATTGTGCGTGCTGCACACTCTAGAAAGGCTGAGAGAACTATGATTAGAAAGTTGGCTGCTGAATTAGTTGATGCTTGTAATGAGCGCGGTGCGGCTGTGAAGAAAAGAGAGGACGTCCATAAGACGGCTGAAGGGAATAGAGCGTTTACGCATTATAGGTGGTAATTGGGTGTTTATGTCTGGCAGAGCTACTAGAATTGAAGATTATCGTAATATAGGTATAATGGCCCATATTGATGCCGGTAAGACTACTACTACTGAGCGTGTTTTATTTTATACCGGTAGATCTCACAAAATTGGTGAGGTGCACGATGGTGCAGCGACAATGGACTGGATGGAGCAGGAGCAGGAGCGCGGCATTACAATTACTTCTGCTGCTACTACATGTTTTTGGTCTGATGAAGATGAGCCAAAGAAGAGTTACAAGATTAACATTATAGATACTCCTGGTCACGTTGATTTTACTATTGAGGTTGAGAGATCTCTTAGGGTATTGGATGGTGCGGTCGCAGTGTTTGATGGTGTTGCTGGTGTTGAGCCGCAATCTGAAACGGTTTGGAGACAAGCTGATAAATATAGTGTCCCTAGGCTTTGTTTTGTCAATAAAATGGATAGAACAGGTGCTGATTTCTACAGATGTGTAGATATGATAGTGGATAGGCTTGGTGCTAGTGCTGTTGTTATGCAGCTTCCTATAGGTTCGGAAGACGCATTTGTAGGTGTGATCGATCTTTGTAAGATGAAGGCTGTTGTTTGGAAGGGTGATGATTTAGGTGCAAAGTATAGCTATGAAGAAATCCCTGAAGATTTAAAAGAGAAGGCTGAGGAATATAGAGCGAAGTTAATAGAGGCTGCTGTTGAGTTTGACGATAAATTGATGGAGTCATATCTGAGCGGAGAAGAAGTTTCAATTAAAGATTTAAGGCGCTGTATTAGAGCTGGGGTTGTTGCTAGTAAGCTAGTGCCGGTTTTTTGTGGTTCTGCTTTTAAAAATAAAGGAGTGCAGCCTCTCTTGGATGCGGTGGTTTATTATTTGCCTAGCCCAGTTGATGTCGCATCAATTAAGGGAATAGATAATAAGACTGAGCAAGAAGTGTTGGTGAAGGCGGATGATGGTGAAAAGATGTCTGCGCTTGCTTTTAAGATTATGAATGATCCTTTCGTTGGGTCTTTGACATTTATTAGAATTTACAGTGGTGTGCTCAAGTCTGGAACTGCTGTTGTTAATACTACTCGTAGTGGTACGCGTGAGCGTGTTGGCAGAATGTTACTTATGCATGCTAACAATAGAGAGGATGTGAAAGAAGCTCATGCTGGAGATATAGTAGCGCTTGCAGGTCTTAAGAATACTACAACTGGAGACACTCTGTGCGAAGATGGATATGATATTATTTTGGAAAAAATGGAATTTCCAGAGCCTGTGATAGAGATTGCGATTGAGCCAAAGACTACTGCAGATCAAGAAAAAATGGGGATAGCGATCTCTAGGCTAGCTGCGGAAGATCCTTCTTTGAGAGTGAAGATTGATCCTGAAACAAATCAGACTGTTCTTGCTGGGATGGGAGAATTGCATCTGGAGATTATAGTTGATAGGATGAAGCGTGAATTCAAAGTTGAATCAAATGTTGGAGCGCCTCAGGTTGCTTATCGTGAAACTATCACATCTAGTTATGAAGTTGATTATACTCATAAGAAGCAGACTGGTGGTGCAGGGCAATATGCCAGGGTAAAAATATTATTTGAACCTGTTGAGCAGGGGACGGGATATCAATTTGAAAATAAGGTTGTTGGCGGGAATATCCCTAGGGAATATATCCCCGCTGTTAATAAAGGGATAGATGCTATTAGCAAGACTGGTGTTTTAGCTGGATATCCTATGATTGATTTTAAAGCCACGTTATTGGATGGTGCTTATCATGATGTTGATTCCAGTGCTCTTGCATTTGAGATAGCTGCTAAAGCTGCCTTCAAAGAGGGTGTAATGCGTGCAGGTCCTAAGCTGCTAGAACCTATAATGAAGGTTGAAGTAGTAACCCCGGAAGAGTTTATGGGGGATGTTATAGGGCATCTGAATAGTATTCGTGGTCAAATTTCTGGTATGGAGCCACGTGGTAATGCACAAGTTGTAAATGCCAAAGTGCCTCTGGCTAAGATGTTTGGATATGTGAATACTTTGCGTTCTATGACTCAAGGTAGAGCTCAGTATAGCATGCAATTCCTACATTATGAGCAAGTACCTCAGTTCGTTGCAGATGAAATTATTGCAAAGAATAAATAAAGAGATATGTTTTATTATTAATTTGGAGATTTTATGGCAGAGAAATTTTTGCGCGATAAGCCGCATGTCAATGTGGGAACTATAGGACACGTTGATCATGGTAAAACGAGTTTGACTGCAGCTTTGACAGCTATCTATGGTAAGAGTGCTGTTGCATATGATGAGATAGATAAAGCTCCTGAAGAGAGAGCAAGGGGGATCACAATTAATACAGCGCATGTTGAGTATGAAACTAATAATAGGCACTATGGGCATGTGGACTGTCCAGGACACGCTGATTATGTAAAAAATATGATAACTGGTGCTGCGCAGATGGATGGAGCAATCTTAGTTGTTAGTGCAGCAGATGGTCCAATGCCTCAAACAAGAGAGCACATTCTGCTTGCTAAGCAAGTTGGAGTTCCTGCTATAGTTGTGTTTCTCAATAAAGTAGATATGGTGGATGATCCAGAGCTTGTAGATCTTGTGGAGATGGAAGTTAGAGAATTGCTTAGTAAGTATGGTTTTGATGGTGATAAGATTCCTGTAATTAAGGGCTCTGCTTTATGTGCACTTCAAGGAAGTAATCCACAGCTTGGAGCGGAAGCATTGAAGCAGTTGATGGATGCAGTTGATAGCCATATTCCTACTCCTGAGCGTGCAGTGGATAAACCATTCTTGATGTCTGTTGAAGATGTATTCTCTATTTCAGGTAGAGGTACTGTCGCAACTGGTAGGATCGAGCAGGGGAAAGTAAAACTGGGTGAAGAGCTTGAGATAGTTGGTTTAAAGCCTGTTAAGAAGACTGTTTGTACTGGTATCGAGATGTTTAGAAAGCAGCTTGATGAAGGTATGGCAGGTGATAATGCTGGTATTTTATTGCGTGGTGTTGATAAAGAGGAAATCGAAAGAGGGCAAGTATTAGCTAAGCCTGGTAGTATTACTCCTCATACTCATTTTAAAGCTGAGATATATGTTTTATCTAAAGATGAGGGTGGGCGTCATACTCCGTTTATTGGAAATTATAGGCCGCAGTTCTATTTTAGAACTACAGATGTAACTGGTACCATTACTTTAAAAGATGGTGTTGAAATGGTGATGCCTGGCGATAATACAGAGATTACCGTTGAATTGATTGCCCCAATTGCTATGGATAAAGGATTAAAGTTCGCTATTAGAGAAGGTGGTAAGACTGTTGGGGCAGGAGTTGTTCTAGAGATTATAAAATAAGTGGTGAGAGAGATGGCTATAAAACAAGAGATCAAGCTAAAGCTTAAGGCCTTTGATCATCGTTTGCTAGATCATGCAGTAGCTGATATAGTGTATAATTTGAGACTGATAGGTGCTAAGATAAGTGGTCCTGTGCCTTTGCCAAATGATATTTTCAAGATCACTGTGAATAGATCTACTCATGTTGATAAGAAGTCGCGTGAGCAATTTGAGATGAGGGAGCATTCTCGTCTCTTGCTTATAGAGTCATCTCCTCAAACTATAGATGTATTAATGAAGTTGGATTTGCCTTCAGGGGTAGATGCGGAGGTTAATTATTAATGGTAATGAGTGATTTATGATGAGGTGTGGTCTTGTTGCTAAGAAAATAGGTATGACACAGATTTTCAACGAAGATGGCAAGTTGTTGCCTGTTACTCTGCTGCATGTGCCACGCAACGTTATACTCGGTGTGAAGAGTATTGAAAAGCATGGGTATAATGCTGTAATAGTGGGGTATGGCGAGGCAAAGGAGTCTAAGACGTCAAAGCCTTTACTTGGTGTCACTAAGAAGATTTCGGTTTCTCCTGTACAGGGTATAAAGGAGTTTGTGGTTTCATCGGACTATTCTACTGCTTTAGGCAAAGCAATTTCTGTTGGGCATTTTGTCATGGGACAGTATATAGATGTTGCTGGAAAGAGTGTTGGTAAGGGTTTTGCTGGTGCTATGAAAAGGCATGGATTTAGTGGGCTTGAGGCTAGTCATGGTGTTTCAATAAGTCATAGGGCACATGGTTCTACTGGACAGAGGCAAGATCCTGGAAAAGTTTTTAAGAATAAAAAAATGGCTGGATATATGGGATGCAGATCTGTTACGGTACAAAACTTGAAGATTGCTGATGTTGATTTGTCTTTGCGTATTATAGCTGTTTTAGGTTGTGTTCCAGGAAAGAAAGGCAGGTTGCTTGTATTGCGTGATTCTGTCAAAAGGTCTGTGCCTTGTGGTACAGAGATGCCTGCTGCATTTGAGTGATAGATAATATTTTTGTGGAGCGCAGAGTATTAAAATGAAGTTGGACGTGATAGATTTGTCTACCTCTATAGTTGAAGAAAATATTGAGGTTAGTGATGATATCTTCGGGCAAGAAATAAGGTTGGACATTTTACATAAAATGGTCACTTGGCAGCTTGCTAAGAGTAGGTGTGGAGATCATAGTACGAAAGGCGTAACTCAGATTTCTGGTTCTACTAGGAAGATATATAATCAGAAAGGTGGTGGTAGAGCTAGACACGGAAGTAATAGGGCTCCACAGTTTCGTGGTGGTGCGGTAATTTTTGGGCCGCATACTAGGTCGCATGAGTTTAAGCTCAATAAAAAATTTAGAAAGTTGGCGTTGAAAGTTGCACTTTCATTGAAGTATGGTGAAGGTGGAGTGTTAGTTTCTAAGGATTTGAAAGTGCCAGCAAAAACTTCTGAGTTTCAATCACTGTTGAGAAATTTAAATTTTAAATCAGTATTAATAGTTGATGTTAGTGTTGATAAGAAGTCATGGGTTGCAGTTCATAATTTAAAAAATTGTAGAGTACTGCCTGTAGTAGGTTTAAATGTGTTGGATGTGCTAAAAGCAGAAAAGGTATTATTTACCGTTGATGCAGTGAAGGGGGTAGAGGATAGAGTATTATGACGCGTAAATGTTTATATGATGTTTTATTAGCTCCGATCAATACGGAGAAGGCTGTGAATTGTACTGCTTTTTCTAAGTATGTGTTTAAGGTTCATCCGAGAGCTTCTAAAGATGTGGTAAAGTTGGCTGTCGAAAAGGTTTTTGATGTTAAGGTTAGGCATGTAAATATCTTGAATGTAAAACCTTACACAAGAACTTTTAAGGGTATACGTGGTGTGGTCGGCGCTTTTAAAAAAGCTGTAGTAAGTGTCGAGAAAGGTGCTGCAATTGATTTTTTAAAAATGTAAATTAGCGTAAAGATATGGGGCTTAAAGTTTATAAATCCGTTACACCTTCCATGAGACACTTAGTGTCAGTTGATAAAGCGATATTATGGAAAGGAAAGCCAGAAAGGTCTTTGACTGTTGGATTGAGTTCTACTGGTGGTAGAAACAACTTAGGGCGTACAACATCTTGGAAGAAAGGTGGTGGGCATAAGAGAAAGTATAGATTAATAGATTTTTTTCGTGTTAAATTGGATCAATCTGCGGTTGTTCAAAGATTTGAATATGATCCAAATAGAGGTGCTTTTATTGCGCTTATTAAGTATGAGGATGGTGAGCTTTCGTATATAATTGCACCACAGAAGTTAAGTGTTGGAGATAGTGTTATTTCCGCAGATCTGGCTGATGTGAAGGTAGGAAATTCAATGTTAGTTAGAAATGTGCCAATTGGTACTATAGTACACAATATAGAGTTGAAACCTAAAAAAGGAGCGCAGATTGCTAGGGCCGCTGGTACATATGCACAGTTAATAGGAAAGGATGCTGCTTATGCTCTACTTAAATTGCGTTCGGGAGAAATAAGAAAGATTCCTTTAATGTGTAGGGTAACTATAGGAGCTGTTTCTAATCCTGATAATCAAAATATAAAGATAGGTAAGGCTGGAAGAAACAGATGGCTTGGTGTTAGGCCTACTGTTAGAGGTGTAGCGATGAATCCTGTTGATCATCCACATGGTGGTGGTGAGGGAAAAACTTCTGGCGGTAGACATCCTGTTACTCCTTGGGGTAAACCTACAAAGGGTAAGCATACGCGGAACAGTAAACGCACTGACGGATGGATTGTGCGTTCGAGGCATAAAAATTAATTAATAGGGTATCATGGGAAAAAGAGCTGCTTGGAAAGGACCTTTCATAGATAGTCATCTTTTGAAAAAGGTAAATGAGGTTTTAAATTCAGATGGATATAAAGTCGTAAAAACTTGGTCTAGGCGCTCGACTATATTGCCAGAGTTTGTTGGTCTTACGTTTTACGTGTATAATGGTAAGAAATTTATACCTGTGTTGGTAACTGAAGGTATGGTTGGAAAGAAATTGGGCGAGTTTGCCCCGACTAGAGTGTTCTCGGGTCACAGCGCAAACAGGAAAGCTAATAGGGCATGAGGTTGTTATATGATTAGTAGTACATCGAATTTTTTTGATTCTGAACAGTCAAATGCTAAGCACATAGCAATAAAGTCTAGTGTAAGGAAGGTGAACCTTCTTGCGAAAATGATTAAAGGTTTAAGTGTTGCGGATGCTTCTCTACAATTGCAGTTTTCTAAGAAGAAAGTTGCGTATGATTTGAAGAAAATATTAAATTCTGCAGTTGCTAATGCAGAGAATAATTTTGGTATTGATATTGATAAACTGTATATTGCTTCTGTCTTAGTTGGAAAAGCTTTCGTTTTAAAGCGTTTACATGCTAGAGCTAGGGGACGTGCGGCTAGGATAAGCAAGCCTTATAGCCGTGTAGAAATTATTTTAAAAGCAAGAGGTTAATTGTATGGGGCAAAAGGTAAATCCTGTTGGGTTTAGGCTTGGAGTAATAAATACTTGGGATTCGATATGGTATGCTGATAGAGGCTATGCTGATAAGTTGCATCAAGATCTTAAAATTAGGCAGTATATTACTTCATCTTTTGCTATTGCTGGAATTAGTAAAGTAAAAATAGAGAGATTGGCCAAAAAGGTACGTGTAATAATTAAAAGTGCTAGGCCTGGAATGATAATAGGTAAGAAGGGTGAAGATATAGCAAAAATTAAATCTATGATTGAAAAAATT
Source organism: Candidatus Lariskella endosymbiont of Epinotia ramella (assembly GCF_964019805.1). NCBI lineage: Bacteria > Pseudomonadati > Pseudomonadota > Alphaproteobacteria > Rickettsiales > Candidatus Midichloriaceae > Candidatus Lariskella > Candidatus Lariskella endosymbiont of Epinotia ramella. The sequence goes on from NZ_OZ026472.1 coordinate 412,022, forward strand.
ACTACTACTGACGAGGTGGTAGTAAGCATAGTAGATGTAAAGAAAGCAGAAATTGATGCAAATCTTGTTGCTACTAGTGTGGCGCAGCAACTTGAAAAGCGTACAGCTTTTAGAAAAGCTGCGAAGAGAGCTATTCAGTCTGCTATGAGGCTTGGTGCTAAAGGTGTGCGTTTAAATATTTCAGGTAGGCTAGGTGGTGCTGAAATTGCTAGGACTCAGTGGTATAAAGAAGGAAGGGTGCCTCTGCATACTTTAAGAGCAAAGATTGGTTATGCTTGTGCTTCAGCGCACACAACTTATGGCGTGCTTGGAGTGAAAGTTTGGATTTATCGCGGAGAAAGAGTTTCTTCCGACGGTTTATATGATGATTAGTAGTGGTAAGTTATTTATATGTTAAGTCCAGCAAAAACTAAGTTTAGAAAAGCATTCAAAGGAAGGATTCATGGTAGTGCCAAAGGTGCTACAAAGTTAGACTTTGGTATATTTGGTCTAAAAGCAATGGAGCCAGAACGTATTACTGCCAGGCAGATAGAGGCTGCTAGAAAAGCTGTAATGAGGCATTTGCGTCGTGTAGGAAAGTTGTGGATCAGAATGTTTCCTGATATTCCAGTGTCAAGAAAGCCTGCTGATGTTAGGATGGGTAGTGGAAAAGGTAGTCCTGAGTTTTGGGTATGTAGAATTAAGCCAGGTCATATAATGTTTGAGTTAGATGGTGTGGATGAAGAGCAAGCTAGGGGAGCGTTTGAGAAAGCATCTGCTAAGTTGCCTATAAAGACCAAGTTTATTAAGAGGTTAGGTGAGGATTAGGATATGAGTGAGAATTCTAGCGCGGCAAAGGCTTCGCAATTATTGAGCTTAAAGAAGCAGTTGATGGGCTTGCGTTTCCAGAAAGCTTCTGGTGAGTTAAAGGATACTAGCAAAATAAGGCGTTTGAAGAAAGAAGTTGCTAGGTTTTATACTACGTTAAATATGAAGTGAAAAGATGCCTAAGAAGATATTACAGGGAACCGTTATCAGCAAGAAAATGGATAAGACTATTTCTGTTTTGGTTGATCGTTATGTTGAACATCCTAGATATCGTAAGATGATAAAAAGGAGTAAGCGGTATGCTGTTCATGATGCTTTGAATGAGTATAGCGAGGGAGAGACAGTAAAAATAATAGAGTCTCGTCCGCTTTCTAAGACTAAGCGTTGGGTGGTTTATAAAGTATAGGCTGGGTGAGAACTATTAGTTTTTGATGGATGACAGATGATATATATGAAGACAAATTTGGCGGTAGCTGATAATACGGGCGCTAAGAAGGTGCAATGTATTAAGGTACTTGGTGGATCTCATAAAGACTGTGCTAGTGTAGCGGATGTGATTGTTGTCTCGATTAGAGATGCTGTTCCTAATGCTAGAGTGAAAGAGGGAGATGTTTGTAGAGCAGTGGTGGTGCGTGTTGCTAAAGAAGTAAAAAGACATGATGGAAGTTCGATAAAATTTTATGAAAATGCTGTAGTGCTTATCAATAAGCAAGGTGAGCCAATGGGGTCTCGTGTCTTTGGACCTGTTGATAGAAAATTACGTTCAGCTGGATTCATGAGAATTGTTTCTTTAGCCCCGGAGGTTTTGTAAAGATGTTAAAGTTAAAAGTGAAAAAAAATGATAAGGTTGTCATTATTGCTGGCAGAGATAAAGGTAAGAAAGGTGTAGTTTTAAATGTATTTCCTAAAGAATCTAGGGTTCTTGTTTCTGGTATAAATATTGTTAGTAAACATGTGAAGCCTTCTGTCGCACATGGTTCTGGAGGAGTTATAAGAAAGGAATCGCCAATACATGTATCAAATGTGATGCATGATGACCCGAAGCTTGGTATACCAGTTAGAGTGGGATATAAAGTGCTTGAAGATGGCAGAAAAGTTAGATACTCTAAGCGATCTGGCGAAATTATAGATATCGCTAATTAATTTTTCCCGGTGGAGCGTTTTTATGAGTAATAGTAGGTTATATAGCCATTACCTCAAAGAGGGAGTGAGCTTTTTACGAAGTAGGTTTTCATATAGCAACTCAATGCAGGTTCCAAAGCTTGTAAAGATTGTTGTGAGTAGCAGTATTAAGGATGGTAATGACGCTGAAGTAGTCAGCTCAGAGCTGAAATTAATAACAGGGCAACAACCTGTAGTTACTAATGCGAAGAAATCTATTGCAGGTTTTAAGCTAAGACAAGGTATGCCAATTGGTTGTGTTGTGACATTACGTAGGCATATGATGTACAATTTTCTGGATCGCTTTGTAAATATAGCGTTGCCTAGAGTGCGTGATTTTAGAGGTCTAATCTCAAAGCAGTTTGATGGAAGAGGAAATTTTGCTTTTGGTTTAAAAGAACAGCTGGTGTTTCCTGAAATTAACTATGATAAGGTGGATAAGACTCGTGGCATGAACTTGGTGATTGTTACAACTGCTGAAACTGATGCTGAAGGCAAAGCGCTTTTGGAATTTTTTAATATGCCTTTTATTAAATAAGAATTATAGAGTTTTTACTTTATGGCTAAAACTAGTGTTGTGCAAAGAAATCTTAAGCGAATTAAATTGGTAAAGAGTTGTGCTAAGAAGCGTGCCACTCTAAAGTCTATTGCTTATAACAGATCACTCCCTTTGCAAGAAAGGTTTGAAGCTCAGCTTGCGTTGAGTGAGATGCCACGCGATGCTTCTCCTGTAAGAGTGAGAAATAGGTGTCTGATTACTGGTAGAGGGCGTGGATATTATAGAAAATTTAAGATGTCGCGTATCTGCATTAGGGAATATGCTGCTATGGGTGCTTTGCCTGGAGTTGTTAAGTCTAGTTGGTAAGTTTTTATTATTTGGTATAAAAATGTCTAATGTTGTTTTGTTATCTGATGTCTTAACTCGAGTGCGTAATGGGCAGAAGGCTGGGCATCCTTTTGTTGTTTCTAGTACTTCTAAATTTATTACTTCTGTTTTGGAAGTTATAAAATCCGGAGGATATATTAAGGGGTATGAAGAATTTGAAGAAAGAAAAGGCGTAAAAAGAGTGAAGATTGATCTTCGTTATTATAAAGGGCTTCCAGTTATACAAGAAATGTCAATGGTATCAAAGCCTGGTAGAAGAGTCTATTCTTCTATAGAGTCTTTGGGAAAAATTTATGGAGGATTAGGCATTTTTGTATTATCTACCTCTAAAGGTGTTATCTCTGATGTTGAAGCTAGATCATTGAAGGTTGGTGGTGAAGTGCTTTGTCAGGTATTTTAAAGATACTGAATATATTTTTCAGGCATCATTTGGTGTTATTTGGATTTTGTTAATACGCTTTGGTTGTTAAAGATGTTGTGTTTTGACTGATTTTTATCCTTAGTACATTTACTTATTATGATAGTTTGATATCGTAGATTGCCTGTAAAGCTGCTGTGTTACATAGTTTGCTCTTTTACTAGAGATTTGCTGTATCTTTCGTTTTATGAGCTAATTTATTAAACTTATAATATTTCATTATAAATTTATATTTCCTGAGATAGCTGTTTTATTAGTCGCATGCGTCATAACTGTTGAAGCGCAGCATAAAAAGTGGCAAGATTGCTAAAAACCTTATGAATTTTGTTAGGCATTCCAGGCAGTGCCTAAGTAATATTTATAATTATCAAACAAATTAATATGTTCAAAAATTAGTGTAGGACAGTTTTAAAAGCTAATTTTTATACAGTGAACCTTCCGAAAAATTTATTTGTGCAGCAAATTGATTTTCGACGGACAGACTAATTATACTCCTGCTGGAGTGATAATTTTGAACGACATTGCTTGAGTGATTTGAAGTATATAATGACTTGAGGTGTTGTTGCCATATCGTTGTCTTCTATTTTTTCTGTTTTGTGAATAATTGAAGATTTGGATGGTGGCACAGATTTTTCGTTTGCACAGTGATTTTTTGTTGAGATTGCTTGTGTTATTCTATATATTACATTAGGCTTCGCGAGAGCAGAGCTTAATGTGCATAACTTGAGAGTATCTTTTATTATGTCTAGAGTAGGTAAATTACCGATCAGTATACCGGGTTCTGTGAAATTTCAGGTTGATGGTAGTGATATTAATTTAACTGGTCCAAAGGGTTCTTTGTCTCTTCAGGTGCGTAATATCGTTGTGAATATGAGTGGTAACCAGGTTACAATCATACCGTCTGATGAATCCTCTGTATCACGTGCTATGTGGGGGTTATTTAGGAGTTTACTATTTAATGCAGTAAAAGGTGTAAGTGAAGGCTGGACTAGGCGTTTGGAGATTAATGGCGTTGGCTATAGAGCTACTGCATCTGAGGGTTTTTTAGTTCTGAGCTTGGGTTATAGTCATGAGGTCATTTATGCTATTCCTCCTTCGATTGAGATAAAGTGTGAAAAGCCTACTTTGCTATTGATTTCAGGCTGTGATAAGCAGCTTGTTGGGCAAGTCGCTGCTGAGATTAGGCAGCTTAGAAAACCTGAGCCATATAAAGGCAAAGGCATCAAGTATGATGATGAGGTCATAAGACGTAAAGAAGGTAAGAAAAAATAATTTAGTGCGATGGGTAGTTCTGATGTCAGGTAAGGTAAGAAGTTTATTTGTAAAGCGTAGGCAAAGAATAAGATTTGCTTTGAAGAAAAAAGCTGGCTCTGTTAGATTGAGGCTTACTGTTTTTCGCTCAAATCAACATATTTATGCTCAGTTGATAGACGATTCTAAGTCTTCTACTGTTGTTTCTGCTTCTACTTTAGATAAGCAACTTGATATAAAAGGTTCTACTAATAATATGGAAGCTGCCAAAGCTGTTGGTAGGATGGTTGCTGAACGTGCGAAAAAGTTGAATGTATCGAAAGTTGTGTTTGATAGAAGTGGTTATATTTATCATGGTAAAGTAAAGGCTTTAGCTGATGCTGCGCGTGATGGTGGCTTGTTATTTTAGTTGTGCGTAACTTATTTTTTGTTTCTTATTATTTACTGTGAGTTTGGAGTTGAAATTGAATGGTTAAAAGTAAGAGTGGCTCAGCATCTGCTGATGTTATGGAGAAGCTGGTATATGTCGGGCGGTGTGCAAAAGTTGTAAAAGGTGGGCGTAAGTTTACTTTTGCAGCGGTTGTAGTAGTAGGAGACGGAAAGGGTAAAGTAGGATTTGGTCTTGGGAAAGCCGCGGAGGTTGTGGATGCTAGAGAAAAGGCTTTATCTGTTGCTAAGAAAAGTATGATTAAAGTTCCTTTGAGAGAAGGTAGGACTTTGCATCATGATATAAAAGCTAAATTTGGTGCTGGTAAAGTTGAAATGAGAGCGGCTCCTGTTGGAACTGGTATAATAGCTGGAGGAGCGGTTCGTGCGATATTTGAGCTTTTAGGAGTGAAAGATGTTGTTGCAAAGTCTGTTGGTTCTACAAATCCGCATAACCTAATTAGAGTTACTTTTGCTGGCTTGAAAAAGATGAAGTCACCTCGCTATGTTGCTGAGAAGCGTGGAAAGAAAATATCTGAAATTGTTGGAAGTAGAGAAAAATCTGTTTAGTGTTATGATAGCTAAGGCAGCATAACTCTTTTATGCTGCCTTAATCTGCTTAAGGAAATTGAAAACATTATAGAGTGAGCGTATAGCTTGAAATTTTAAATCTAAAGTGAGATCTTTAGTTCATAGATTCCAAACGCTTCAGCATGCTGCCGATTTTGCTTTCACAATATATAATGTCTTCAACTTACTTAACTATATTTGCAAAGAAATTAATGAATCTATCCGTAAAGATTGATTTTGCGCAGAAGTTAAATATACAAAAATTAGCTTTTATATCTGTCCTGCGCTAATTTTCCGAGATTATTAATGGCCCTATGCCTAGCAAATACTACTTTCACAAAATCCCTAAGTTTTTTTGCGCGTGCGAAGTAATGCTTGAAAATTAGGCCATAAATGTTTGCGCAAGTGGCTTTGCCAGTAGTGCCGTAGCTAACATGAATTGCTAATTAGTCCATCCGCCAAAAATTTATTTGCGTAGCAAATCAATTTTTGTGGAGAAGTTAAATGTACAAAAATTAGCTCAGGATTTAGCCATGCGCTAATTTTTGGATATATTTTTGTATATATTATTACTCATGTGCCCTGTAAACGCTGCTTTCATAAAATTCCTTACGGATTTAAAACACTATTTTGACACTCTAAACATCATTTTATGCCGCTTCTGAGATTTTTGGTGTGCGGTGCATTCTAATTAATAATGTGAGTATATAGCAGATTTTTTTAGCAATGGCACTGTACCGGCAGTGCCGTTGTTGATCAGTTGATGTGATCTAAGCGCTTGCTTTGAGAAGTTTTACAGCAGAAAAATCATCAATATCTCCGCCAATAGCAGTCCTAGCGAAAAACTTGATATTGGGTTTGCTTGTTAAGTTATCTCGTAGTATTTTTACTTCTCCCCTTCGAACTATAGTGTAAAACCTAGAAAAGTCGCCAAATGCTATAGATAAACTTCCTTCTTTGAGTTGTGGCATATCAGATGATTGTAAAACTGCGGCACCAAAAAGTGTATCAGGTGAGCCTGAGCTAGTGCTAGGTTGCCATATATAATTCTCGTTTTTATCTTTTAGCATTCTGATAGTTTGAAGTGCGCTTCTACTCATCAAAAATTTTGCGTTATGCGCATATTTCTCATCAATGCTAAAAAATAGCTTCAAAATGCTGTCTATGTTATAATTACCAGCTATCCCAGAGTTTATTTGTTCTACTTTACTATTGCTAGAGCCATTTGGATACGAAAGTATTCCCATAGGCTTGCCAGTTCCGTTTCCATTTATGAAAGCTGAGTTTGCTTTTGAAGCTAATATGTTAGATAGTTTTCTTACTATGTATTCTTCTATATCTATTCTTGGATCGTCTATAATGGCTTGTGATATTTCTGGTTGAGCATATATTCTGTGTGCAACTATGGATTTTTTCCTTATTTTTACTGTGTCTGTTTTGTCAGAATTCGATTCAAAATCTTGAGTCCAGCTGGCTGATGTGTTTGAATCATCAGATATTAGTTCAAGTGAATCAGTAGATATCTCCATAACATTGCATATTTTGAGCATTGGAGAGATAGATTCCATGAAATTTGACATTTGTGAAGACATTTGATTGGTAATGCTATATCCTGCATCACTAAAGTCATTGAAGCTTTTAGTTTCAAGTGAAGATATTTCACTTTCTGTGCCTTTTTTAATATAACTATTAAATGCCTTTTGATATTTTAATTCTGATGAAGAGAGATTATACATTGGTGCAGTATTAAAGCGTGGACGAGCAAGGGCTGTTTCAATTCTTTCCAAGCTCGTTTTGTGTTCATCTATTGAATCGTTAATCTTTTTTATATGCTCTAGGGTGAGAGGATCTGCACTTCCTTTTTTTTCAATCTCTTTTTCTTTTCTATCATTTATTGATTTGAAATATTCCCATTCAGATGCAATTCTATTTATTGTTTCGTTTATTTCTTGTAAATTCATAGATTATGGATATTTTTATGTTGAGTGATAAAGTGATATCTGATGTTTAATTGTATATTTTTATAAATTCTAAAAATAACTTAGTGCTTTAATTATATTGCTTAAAAGTTTCTCATACTATTCTTTTGTTAATAGTGCCTAGTCATACCTTACAAAATTAGCATCGTAAAAATGTTCCTTATGTATTCATTCATACTTGCGCACCATTCTTCCTAGTTCTTTTTAAAGTCTGACTTCGTATGTATACTGAATAAATACAAATTATTCAGTTGCCTGCGATGTATATGTATTTCAAAGAGTTGTATAAAGAACAAGTAAGTAACTAGTCATTCACTAAGTTATTTTTTAGAATTGGTGTTCAAACTTCATTTGTGATATTTCTAATTTTTAGTTGCAGAAATAATAAAGTTGATCTAAAACAGTGGCTTGTGTTAATTAAGCATTTGATTTGCGAATGTTTCATTATTTAGGGTAATTTTAACCTTCTGCAAAAATTTATTTGTGCAGAAAATCAATTGTTGACGGGTAGACTACATACTCTTTTAGTATATATGTAAATAATTTGGAGTCTTTATCAAAGATTGTGTAAATTATAGTAGAGCCTATATTTGGAATTAATAAAGAATATAGGTAATTAGAATGAAGACAGAAAAGAATAAGAAAATAAATGAAGCGATAGATTTACTGATAGAAGGAGGAGCGGATTTAAAGACAGTACTGAAGCAGGATGGATTGATTAAGGAATTAACGAAGAGTATTTTGGAGAGAGCCTTGCAGGCAGAAATGTCTGAACACTTAGGTTATAACAAATATGATAGGTCTGAAACTGAGAATTGCAGGAATGGTCATTATAATAAGAATTTGATTACTGAGAATGGCAGTATCGAGTTAAATATTCCGCGAGATAGAGAAGGTAAATTTGCACCTGTAATTGTCTCCAAGAATCAAACAAGAATAGATGGTTTAGATCAAAAGATAATATCTCTGTATGCCAAGGGGATGAGTTTGTCTGATATCAAGATCCAATTACAAGAATTATATGGAGCAGAAGTTAGTGAGAGTTTAATTAGTAGGGTTACAGATGATGTAATTGATGAGGTTAGAATTTGGCAGAGTAGACCTCTTGAACCATTATATCCTATAGTATATTTTGATTGTTTAATAGTTAAGGTAAGGCAAGATAAACAGATAATTAATAAATCAGTATATGTTGCGCTGGGTATAGATTTACAGGGCCGGAAAGATATTTTAGGATTATGGATAAGTGAGAATGAAGGATCTAAATTCTGGCTTAGTAATTTTACTGAATTGAAGAATCGAGGATTAAAAGATATATTAATTGCCTGTAGTGATAACCTGACTGGTATGTCTGAAGCTATATGCGCAAGTTATCCCAAAACTGAGCATCAGCTTTGTATAGTACATCAAATTAGAAATAGCCTGAAGTATGTATCATATAAAGACAGAAAATTATTGGCATCAGATTTAAAGCTTATTTATAGCTCTGCTACTGAAGATGAAGCGCATCTTGCCCTAGAATCTTTTGATAAGAAATGGAGTAAACGATATCCACATATAGCAAAATCCTGGTATAATAATTGGGAGAATCTTGTAATATTTCTGCAATATCCAGAGAGTATCCGTAAGATAATTTACACTACAAATGCTATAGAATCGCTGAATAGTCAGTTGAGAAAAGTTACAAGAAATAAGCGTGTTTTCCCAAATGATGATTCGGTATTCAAGGTTTTATACCTAACGATTGATTATATTACCAAGAAATGGACCATGCCTATCTCTAACTGGAATGAAGCTATGGCTCATTTTATAATCAAATTTGATGGTAGAATTTAATGGCTCTAAAAAATTTACACAATCAATGAGAAAGACCCTAATTTGGGGCGGTTAGCTCAGTTGGTTAGAGCGCTACGTTGACATCGTAGAGGTCAGTGGTTCGAATCCGCTACCGCCCACCATTTATTGTTAAATCCAATTTAGTTTCGTTGCAGCTTGCTCAAGCTTTTTTGCGTTCTCGCTTAATGCTTTTAGATCTATATCTGTAATCTTTGCTTCTTTATTAGCTGCGAAAGTCACGAGGCTTACTTCCCATAATTTTATCTTGCGTATATATCTAATGTTTCCTTTGTGAAAAAAGTCCTCTGCGTTATATCCTATGCTCATGTGTTTTATTACGCCTTTTTTTATAAGAAAATATGCCTCTCTTCCTTGTGACAGGTCTAATAATATTTGACATTCGACATAGAGTCCGTGCTTATCTTCATATAGCGTATTTACTCTTCCTATTGGCTTTAATGTATCGTGTTGCCAAAGTAGTCGTATTTTCTCTGGATATTTGAGGTTGTCTCTAAATGCTCCTGGCATGACTAAATCATTTGTATTGTCTTTGACATTGAATACACTTGCGTATCCTGAAAATCTTCCTTCATCATCAATGGCTTTGGATTGTTCATTTATTTTATTTGCTTGTTTAATAAGAGTTTTATTATCATATTGGATTGATGCTCCGTATGTTGTATATGTATGTTTCATACGGAAATTTGCGTTATTATTTAAGTTTTGCGAGTTTATCAGAAAATCTTTCATAAATTTACACTTTATATGCAATGTTGGCTTTTAAAATCAGAACCTGCGTGTTATTCTTGGCTTGATATACAATCTGACAAAACCACGGTTTGGGATGGTGTTAGAAATTTTCAAGCAAGAAATTTTATGAAACAGATGCAAATTGGAGATTTATGTCTTTTTTACGAGTCTAGTCCAACAAAAGCTATTATGGGAGTGCTTGAAGTGATAAAAACATATTATCAAGACAAAAATGATGAGAATTTTGTTGTAGTAGATGTGCAATATGTTAAATCTCTCAGAAAACAAGTGAGGTTAGAGCAGATAAAAAAAGATTGTGAGATCGAAGGATTAATACTGACAACGCAGCCGAGACTCTCTGTTATGCCTGTTTCTGAGTGGAATTGGAAGCGAATAATTGAGCTATCAGAAGTGTTTTAGATAAGTGTGAGTAGTATAATCATCATATTTTTCAAAATTGGCGCTTTTAAAATGCTCTTTATGTAGTCTATCAGTCAAAAATTGATTTGCTGCGCAAATAAATGTTGCAGAAAATTAAATGTATAAAAATAAGCCTAAAGATGCAGTCCTGCGCTAATTTTCTGATATATAATTTGTTCGATATTTGCAAATACTACTTAAGTATAGTCGGGAATGCCACTTGCGCATACCTTTATGGCCTGATTTTCAAGTATTACTTCATTAATTTATTCGCAAATATATATAATATTTAACTCAGAAATTAACTGGTATTCTAAAAAATCCTCGCGCGTGCACTTACTGAAGGCAGTGCTTAGCAAAATCCATAAGGTTTTTGGCAATTTTACCACTTTTTCTGCTGGATTTCTGTGCGCCATAGTTGCTTGTAACCGAGACAAACCCTGCGCTTCTTAGAGCTATGGCGCATGCGACTAAGGAATATAGAACATTATTGCTTGCGCTTTCTTATTGAAAAACATATCCTGTCATGTGTGGCTTGCTCTTTGAGGTTAGTACGGTTTGAAAAGAGTATCGTATCCCTTGCATTCTGGCCTCATATTACATGTAAAATGAATATCTGTTTGCAGTATGAAAAACGAAGAATCTAGGCCTATTTCTCCGCACCTTAGCATATATAAACCACAAATAACCTCTGTTATGTCGATATCGCATAGGATAACGGGTGTGGCATTGTTCTTTGGGATGTTATTTCTTTTATGGTTTTCAATACTGGTTGTATATTCTGTGGAAGCTTTGCACAGCTTTATGGTTAGAGGTATACCGCATCCTTTTATGCTGAAAATGTCTCCATGTCTTGCGATAGTTATGGAGAGTATGTTTTTCAAGTGCATCTTAGTTGTGCTTTCCTATTGTCTATTTTTTCACATGTGTGCTGGAGTGAGATATCTATTTTGGAGTTGCGGAAAAGGGTTTTCACTTTCTGCTGTAAATTGCTCAGCTTGGTTAATCTTGTCGTTGTCGCTTTTGATGACGATAGTTCTTTGGTATGTTGTTTAGGTTAACAATTGTAAGACGTATTGATGGTATGAAAGGGACGGGACATTATATAGCGCAACGTGTGACAGCAATTGGCCTTGTGCCATGCGCGCTTTGGCTTGTGTTTTTTATTGTGAAGCTTTCTAGTGCTGGTAATATTCGAGAGGTAGGTAATCTTATTTTATCTCCTTGGAATGGAACGTTTTTATTGTTATTCCTAACATTAGGCTTGTATCACGCAAAGTTGGGGATATCAATTATAATAGATGATTATGTTCATCTTCCATGTCTAAAAAAGTTTTTACGCATTTGTTTGACTTTTGTGTGCCTTATTTCATTTATTGCTGCAATAGTGACGTTGATATACTTGCATTTTATAATAATGCGAAGTATTTAGGTGCGTTCATTCCGCCATTTGTATTCGTTTATATTTTGTTTTGTGTATTTTAGAGGAATAAATGTCTTCTTATCAGATATTTGATCATGAATATGATGTTGTAGTTGTTGGTGCAGGTGGTGCAGGTCTTCGCGCAACGCTCGGTATGGCTGAGAAAGGTATGAAGACAGCATGTATTACGAAAGTTTTTCCTACTCGCAGTCACACGGTAGCTGCACAAGGCGGGATTAGTGCTGCTCTTGGCAATATGGGAGAAGATGATTGGAGGTGGCATATGTATGACACCGTCAAAGGTTCAGATTGGCTAGGCGATCAGGATGCAATAGAATATATGTGCAGGCATGCAAAAGACTCTGTTATAGAGCTGGAGCGTTATGGTGTCCCGTTTTCAAGAACCTCAGATGGTAAAATATACCAGAGGCCATTTGGTGGTATGACAACGCATTTTGGAGAAGGTAAAGCAGCTCAAAGAACTTGTGCTGCAGCTGACCGAACTGGTCATGCTATACTCCACACGCTTTATCAACAGTGCCTTAGATTAGATGCAAAGTTCTTTATCGAGTACTTCTCTTTAGATTTAGTAATGGATGATGAGGGGGCTTGTAGGGGAATCACAGCTTACTCTTTAGAAGATGGTACGCTGCATAGATTCAAAGCTCACATTGTGGTGCTTGCAACAGGTGGGTACGGCAGAGCATATTTTTCAGCAACATCTGCACATACCTGCACTGGTGATGGTAATGGTATGGTTTTAAGAGCTGGTCTTTCTCTTCAGGATATGGAATTTGTACAATTTCATCCAACTGGAATATATGGCGCTGGATGTCTGATAACTGAGGGAGTGCGCGGTGAGGGTGGTTACTTGATTAACTCAGAAGGTGAGCGTTTTATGGAGCGCTATGCTCCAAGTGCAAAAGATTTAGCCTCTCGTGATGTTGTGAGTAGAGCTATGACAATAGAGATAAGAGAGGGGAGAGGGTGTGGGCCTAAGGCAGATCATGTACATCTTGTCCTATCACATCTTGATCAAAAGACCATACATGAAAGGCTGCCTGGAATATCTGAAAGCGCGAGAATATTTGCAGGTGTCGATGTGACTAGATCTCCAATCCCCGTTATCCCAACTGTACACTATAACATGGGTGGTATTCCAACAAATTACCATGGTGAAGTTGTTCAGAAAGCAGCAGATGGTTCGATGAAATGTGTTAAGGGGCTGATGGCAATAGGAGAGGCAGCATGTGTTTCTGTGCATGGTGCAAATAGACTTGGCTCTAATTCATTATTAGATTTGATAGTCTTTGGAAGGGCTGCTGCCATTAGAGCTGCTGAACTTTTGAGTAATTGTAAGTCTCATGCTCCACTTCCTGGATCTGTTTGGGAGGAAAGTTTTACAAGGTTTGATTGTATAAGAAATGCAAGTGGTGCAATGCCCGCTGCAAAAATTCGTGCAGAAATGCAAAGCGCTATGCAGGCCCATGCTAGTGTTTTTAGGACACATGATGTGCTTCTGGAAGGCGTAGAAAAAGTTACTGAGATTTTCAAGTCATATGCTGATATTTCAATTCAAGATAGAACGATGGTTTGGAACAGTGATTTGGTAGAGGCACTTGAGCTCGATAATTTGAGATTGCAAGCTCTTGCTACTATCAGTTCTGCGCTAAATAGGAAAGAAAGCCGTGGCGCACATGCAAGGGAGGATTTTCCTGAGCGTGATGACAAGAATTGGCTAAAGCATACTTTAACTAGTGTGGATTTAGAAAATGCAAAGACTTCTATAGACTATAGGGCAGTGCATTTGGAAACACTGACTGGTGAAGTCCCATCAATTCCTCCAAAGAAAAGAGTGTACTAGTCTATCCATCAAAAATTAATTATCAAAAATTAATTTGCTGCACAAATCAATTTTTGGCGCGCGTACGACAAAAAAATCACAATAAATTGACACAAATAGCATCGGCTGAGTAATAAAATACAGAATATAAAGTTATATCAATGCATTGCAAAAGCTAAAATACATACTTTTGGCGGATGGACCTATTAGAGTGACCACTTTGACCTTGGTATAGCATCAAGATTATCGTGCATTCCTAATTTTAACCTTTCAATTCCACCCCAAGCTATCATGGCAGCGTTATCTGTACATAAGTGAATAGGTGGGGAATGTAATGTAAAACCATGGCTTTGGCAAAAATTCTCTAATTTTGAATATATATATCTATTAGCAGCAACTCCACCTGCTATGACTACATCTTTTGAATGAGGGTAAAGTGAGCTGAAAATTTCGATTGCAACATCTAGTTTTTTAGCCAATATTTCTGAAATTGTATGCTGTAAGGAGGCACACATATTTGCAACATCTTTTTGATTATTGAGGTCTAACTTTAGTATTACATGACGAGCTGCAGTTTTAAGTCCAGAAAATGAAAAATCGCACGTGCGATAAGAACAGAGTGGCATTGGAAGACGAAATGAATGTGGATCACCTGTCTTGGCAATTTTTTCAATAATTGGGCCGCCTGGATATCCGAGCCCTAACATTTTTGATATTTTATCGAAAGCTTCGCCAACAGCGTCATCTTTAGTTTGTCCCAGCTTTTTATAAGTACCAATGCCTTCTGCTATTAAAATTTGGCAGTGTCCACCAGAAAGCATCATCAATAGATATGGAAACTGTATGTCCTCAAGCAGCCTAATCGAAAGAGCATGTCCTTCTAAATGATTCATAGCAATTAGAGGTTTTTTTATTGCAGATGCAATACCCTTTGCAAACATAAGGCCAACTATTACACCTCCTATTAGTCCTGGGCCTGCAGTTGCGGCTACACCATCTAATTTATCAAGAGGGATGCAAGATTCATTTAGTGCTCTAATCATAAGCTCTGGCAACATCTTCATATGACTACGTGCTGCAATTTCTGGAACTACACCACCGAAATTTATATGTTCCTCGATTTGCGAGAAAAGTTGGTTGCTGATTATATTCCGATTTGAGTCAACTATTGCAACTGCACTATCATCACAGCTGCTCTCGATTCCAAGAACTATCATATAATAAACTTCTAATACATTTGAATTAGTACTAAATGTATCACTACAAATTGACATGCTAATACATTTGTAAACGATAAGATGTCTATAAGCGTGTTTGAGCCTTGAGTTTTCAAGTAGTAAAATTGTTTTAGCAGATTAAAAAACTAGTAAGCTACTCATTGGATACTCATAATACTTTTCAAAATTGATGTTATCAATTCTTGCGGATAAGTTAAATGTACAAAAATTAGCTTGTAGATCTGCCCTACGCGAATTTTCGGATATATTAATGGCCATATGCTGTAAATGCTACTTTCACAAAATCCGTTATAACATTTCCTTACGGATTTAAAACACTATTTTGATACTCTAAACATTATTTTATGCCGCTTCTGAGATTTTTGGCGCGCGTACTACTTAAAATGCTCATTATGTATTTTATATACACATGCGCATACCTATTCTTCTTAACACGAATGTATGGCAGATTTTTTATAGTACAAAGGGAAAACAAACATTACATATGGCGGAAGAAAAGGGATTTGAACCCTTGATACCCTTGCGGGTAAACACGCTTTCCAGGCGTGCGCCTTAAACCACTCGGCCATTCTTCCAACAGTTAGCTTGAACCAATGGAATTATATAAAATTACTACACAGAAGGCAACTTAATTACAAATTCTGTAAATACATTTTGTTCAGAAATGCATTCTATAGAACCACCCATGTTAGATATCAGTATTTCACAGAAGGCCAGGCCTATACCATTACCTGCAGCGTTGCCGCTATAAAAAGGCTGAAATAATTTGTATAGCATCTCAGGTTTAATTCCGTAGCCGTCGTCTTGAAAATGCAGAGAATTGTCTGCGATCCATATCTTAATGGTTGCATGATCTCCTGCGTATTTCAGAGCATTTGTCATTAAATTGTTAAAGACTTGTTTAATATACTGTTTTGGACCACAAAAGTAAAAGTCGTTTGCTTTATCAAAGATAATCCTATTTCGCTGTGCCTTGCTAAGCGAGTATGTCATTATATAATCATCAAGTGCACTATTTATAGTTTCTCGCATTGAATGCACTTTATCATCTTGCGCTACCTTATGTTTGAGCAACAGTAGAAGAAGTTCAACAACTTTTTGTCCTTCTCTTGAAGTGTTTACAAGATTCTTTGGCAAAAAATCAAATAAAATATGGAAATCTCTTTCATCAAATGCACAGTGATATTCTACACCTTTTTCAGATTCAACTTTTTGAGCTCTGATTTTAAAATCTGCTGTTACAATATCCAAAGTCTCAGCAAGCATCTGTATTGCAGCAAGTGGTGTTTTCACTTCATGAGCAATCGCGCCTCCAAATATTTCCATTTGTGTTACTTTGTGAGCAGCAGCCTTTTCTTTTCCTCTTATAAACACTATGATTATAAGCATCAAAAATGCGTACAAATATCCTATGAGATATATGTCATGTGATGTAAGGTTGCTTGTGATCTGGTTTGGGCTGATTACATAAAAGCAGACATAACCTAGAGCGACTCCTATTGAGGTTAAAACTACAAAGCTTAGAGAATCAACTAGAAGTCCAAGAAGAATTACAGAAAGTACTGTATTGAGTAACCAAAACTCATCCATTTCAGTTACAAAAAAAGTGTAAGTTGCGACAAATGGAAGGCAAAACAGAAGAGATATATACCAATAAAATGCGAAAAATTTCTTCTTAATGTTGTGAGGCCAGTAATCTGCAAATATTAAGCCTACACATAAGAATATTGCAATAGTTCTGAAGTATACTAATGCATTATCTGGGTCGTTAAATGTGATATTAGTAATAAAAAATGGAATCAGATAATGAAAAATAACAAAAATACTAAAAGTATAATTTCTTATCTCATTACGTTTTATACGATTTCTTACTATATCCAGTACTATGCGAAAGTTGCTTAGGTAAAATAGCGATGACATAAACAAATTTCTAGATAGTGTGCTGTAAAATTTCATCACTTCTACAAAGTTAGGATGAGAGTTACTTAGTTCATCATCTTCGAGAGTTTGTCTCAAAAGCCCTGTGTGCAACTGCAGGTAATGTGATCCAAATAACCCTATTGTGCTACCAACTAATCCTCCTATAAAACTGATTAGATCAAAGTCCTGCCTGAAGTAAGCAATAGATGACGTAGAAATGACTGCAAATATTGCGGAGGCTATGTATGATATATAGTTTGTTTTGAGACTCAAGAATCCTGCTATTAACGGAACTAAAACCAGAGGTTCCCAAAAATTGCTAGCTATCCAATCAAGTTCTACCAATCCCTTCCCATAGAGAGCAAGATATATAGCAATACAACCAATCAAGACTGTTGTTGTTCTTGCAACAAGTAATTCTTGAGCATCGCTTAAATTTGGAAATAAGTGCTTGATTATATCACGAGCCGTCAGTACACCTGAGTAATTCAGCCATGAATCTGCAGTTGACATCAAAATCGCGAGCAGTGCAACGATCAATAAGCCTTTTAAACCTGGTGAGAGATAATTGTCTATAAAATAGACAAATACAGTGTCAGATGCGATATCGGGTGCTTTTATTTGTATTAGGAACCCTATAATACATAAGACGCCTAAAAATGGAAAGTTGACAAGTGCAACTATCTTCAGTACCCTGCTTAGCTGTTTCCTGCTAGATGCCATAAGAAAGCGTTGTATAAAAGCCCCACCTACATCTGGTACTAAGCCGTATATTATAAGGCTAACAAAAAAAATAAGGTTTTGTGCAGAAGATAAATTAAGCTCTAAATGCTGTGGTGGAATTTTATCTATAATGTTTGAATAGCCGCCAAGATCATGATATAGAAACGAGCATGCAATTGGTACTGCAATCATAAAGATTGCAAATTGTAATACGTCTGTTAGTACAATAGCTCTTACACCACCAAAAGCAGAGTATAATATTGTTACCATCATGCCGATTATAACGGAATAGTGTAGTGCAATGCCAGAGAAATAATTGAGAACTTGACCAATTGCTAGTGCTTGAATTGATGTTGCAACTATTGCAACAATTAGAGCTGTACAATTAGTAACCCATTTGCCAACATGACCATAAAGTTTTTCCATTATATCGCTGATTGTAATACAATCATGGAATTTCTCTATGTTGACTGCAAAAATACGAATAGTAATGAGCCAAAACAGCGGTGCAAACATTCTAGGTACAGCAAATAAGAGTCCAATACTATATACTTTATCTACTGTCCCTATTGTATAGGCTGCTCCAGCGAAAGTTGCAAAGATTGTAGAAACCATCAGCACATCGTGAAAAGAGCCCTTTCCAACGGCATATTCCTTGATGTTTAATACTGCTCTAGATTTATAAAGCCCAAGAATCAAGCATACAGCAAGATACAGCACTATTATGACAATATCGGTTGTATGTAATCCCTTAATCATAGTTTGAAAATTTATAAATGGTATTTTATACAGTTTTTAATAAAACAACTCTAAGTCTGACTATGTTAGTATTAAAAGTAAAGCGTAGCATGCCCTGCGTAACATTAAAGAATAGACTCTTTTGATTAGTTTTTCGAGCATTTTTAATAACATTGTAATGTGTTGTTAATTTATTTTTATCTTGCATACGCAATACCCCCATATAACAATGATGCAACCTATGTGTGTTATACAAAAGTGCTGTATACTCGTCATGCTTTTCAAAATTGGCGCTTTGTGAGAATGCGTCTTATGTATTTCGTTAAACGTATTGCGCCTAAATTCTTCCTAGCTATTTTTGAAGTCTCATGAAATACCAACTCTTCATTTTACCTGTGATATGGTGCTGCCGGCAAAGTCACTTGTGCAGACTTTTTTGGGCCTGATTTTCCATATTATACTAGCTCTCCCAAATAACAGAACACTTTAGCTTCGTCTTTTCTTTAAAATTTAAATGCGCTTATGGCAGCTTTACTTCTAGTACAGCTAAACTCAAATCTCATCTTAATTTTTCTAAAGAATACGCAGCAAATATACGCTGTTATTTAAGGAGTTGGTTATTACTTCGTTAATTCCTTCGCAAATGTATAAAAGTATTTGATTCAGAAATTAACTTTGTACACTAAAAAATTATGCCATCAAAATCCACACGCGTGCACTTACTTAAGGTGGTTCAATATACCTTTCTTGAATAATAGAGCTTGATAAGCTCAAGTGCAATTAGCGCTTCAAATTCTCAAAATTACGTGTTTTTAGCACTATTTTAAAGTTAGAAAGTAACGTGTATTTTGAGAAAAGAAGCTGCAGCTTATTACATCAAGTATGTTATCTACTGATATTACTTTAACAATTCGGACATAGTTTTGCCTATCAAGCCTGGAGAATCAGCGACTTTGATTCCAGCACTTTTTAATGCTTCTATCTTGCTTTCTGCCGTATCATCTCCCCCTGATACAATGGCGCCAGCATGTCCCATCCTTCTGCCGGGAGGAGCTGTTCTTCCAGCTATAAACCCAACAGTTGGTTTTTTAATCTTATGATTTTTTATGAAATGCGCAGCATCAGCTTCTGCACTCCCACCGATCTCTCCTATCATAACTATAGCTTGTGTTTCTGCATCATTTAAAAACATCTCTATGACGTCGATAAAATTTGTTCCGTTGAGTGGATCTCCACCTATTCCAACACAAGTAGTCTGACCTAAACCTTCTGCAGTTGTTTGAGCGACAGCTTCATAAGTTAATGTACCAGACCTTGAAACGATACCCACGACTCCTTTCTTATGTATATACCCTGGCATGATTCCTATTTTACATTCACCAACTGTTATAACACCAGGACAGTTTGGACCAACTAGGCGTGTTTTTGATCTTAGAAGTGCTCGCTTCACTTTCAGCATATCAAGCACAGGAATACCTTCTGTAATACAAACTACTAACGGAATCTCTGCATCTATCGCTTCAAGTATAGCATCAGCTGCAAATGGAGCAGGAACGTATATAACTGATGCATCAGCACCAGTCTTCGCTTTTGCATCGTAAACTGTATCAAAGACAGGTAAATTCAGGTGCATTGTCCCACCTTTACCAGGCGTCACACCTCCTACCATACGCGTTCCGTATTCGATAGCTTGCTCTGAGTGAAAAGTACCGTTACGGCCTGTGAACCCTTGGCATATGACCTTTGTATGGGCGTTAACAAGTATTGACATAAATCTCCTTATGATCTGTTTTGCATTGCGTGTTATTTTATAGCATTGACTATTTTCTGTGTTGCATCAGATAAGTTCTCTGCTGCTTGGATATTACCAATGCCAGCTTTTTCGATCACTTCTCTTCCAGCATCTGCATTCGTTCCTTCAAGCCTTACAACTACTGGGACAGTAACTTTGCAATCCTTCATTGCTTGTATTACGCCGTTTGCGACGATATCACATTTAACGATGCCACCAAATATGTTTATAAGAATCCCACGTACGCCACTATCTGATACAATGATATCAAATGCTGAACGTACTCTTTCTGTATCTGCGCCTCCTCCAATATCTAGAAAGTTTGCCGGAGACCCTCCAAACAGCTTGATTATATCCATAGTCGCCATCGCAAGACCAGCGCCATTTACCATACAACCTATATTTCCTTCCATGCGGACATAGTTAAGATCGCTCGACTCAGCTCTTGCCTCAAGCGGATCTTTCTCATCTATATCGTCTAATGCTGCTATATCTTTATGTCTAAATAGTGCGCTAGAATCAAAGTTAAATTTTGCATCAAGTGCGATGAAGTCACCAGCTTTTGAAACAATAAGCGGATTTATTTCAACTTGACTTGCATCATTTTCTAAAAAAGCATTATAAAGCGGTCTTAGCACAGATGCAAATTTATTCGCAGTTGCAACATCAAATCCAGCGCCAAAAGCTAGCTTCCTAATATGGAAATCTTGCAGTCCTATAGCAGGATCAACGTGCACCTTAATAATCTTATCTGGAGTTTTGTGTGCTACCTCCTCTATATCCATCCCTCCTTCCAAAGAGAATATTATGGCGATGGATGCGCTATTACGATCTAAGACCAAAGAAAGATAATATTCTTTATCTATCTCAGAAGCAGATTCTATGTATACCTTCCTAACAAGTTTTCCTTCTTTACCAGTTTGTTTTGTGACAAGACGCATGCCAAGTATCTGACTTGCTAAGGAGTGCACCTCATCAATGCTTTTTGCAAGTTTTATGCCACCAGCTTTTCCTCTGCCGCCTGCATGGACCTGTGCTTTAACTACCCAGGCATTACCCTGTAAGTTTTTTGCGACATCAACTGCAGCATCAGCGCTTAGCGCAAGCCCTCCACTTGGAACATTAATGTTGTACTTTTTAAGTATCTCTTTTGCTTGATATTCGTGTATATCCATTTTTACCTCATTTCGGTCATGATCAATAAAACAGCCTATAATTTTAAGATAGCGCGTTTTACACACATTCACATTATAACTATTTATAACAAGAATATTTTGTAATATGTAATGCTATTTATATTCACGCAAAATTTCGTCATATCAGTAGTTATACTATGCGCAACAAAAAATAAATTTTAGAAGCATATCTTGGAAAAAAAACATGATCAATGTTTTAAAAATTTCATACTTCTAAAAAATATTTTTGAAACACTTTATGAAGTTTCGGTATTTATAGCGTGAATCAAAAAACTACAATTTTGTTGAGGATATAATGAGTAATAAATCAATATAATTCAAGTAATACTTGAGAGTTAAATATCCACAGATATATGAAGAGTTAGTATTTATTAAAGAAACATTTTGATGACGCCAATTTTTGAAGTGTGACGAGTATACTATCAATAATATTCTAATTTCAGTAAAAATCATAGTAAAAATATGGCTCTGTGCTCAAGTAAATGCAAGCGCATGAATTTTAATAGTACGATTTTTTAGAGTACCAGTTAATTTCTGAATCAAATACTTTTATACTTTTATATATTTGCGAAGAAATTAACGAAGTAATATAGAGAATCAGGATAGAAAGGTCTATACAATTATTTTGCCTGCAGTGCCTTAAATTAAGAAGCACAAATAGTGACAATAATCATGAAATACCAATCTTAGCTACTAGATCTAAATATCACGACTGGAGAGAGCTTTGATGCTTTTATAGCAGGATAAATTGTGGCAACAAGTGATAGCAATACTGAAATTAAGAAAATAAACATTACATTTACAAAAGAGAGTTCTGACGGAAGACTAGTTAGAAAGTATATTACAGGGTCAAACAATGTAATGCCTGTTAAAGATTCAAGAAATTCTCTGATTTTTTCAATATTGACCGCAAAAAGCACTCCCAAAACGCAGCCAATTATAGTCCCTGTAATTCCTATTATAGAGCCGCATAACATGAATATTTTTACTATTGAAGATTGATCCATCCCTATTGTTTTAAATATAGCGATTCCTGTTTTTTTATCATTAACTAGCATTGTTAAGCTAGTTATAATATTGAATGCGGCTATAACAACAATGAGGGAAAGTATGAAGAACATAACATTTCTTTCTATACGCAATGCATTCATTAGTGAATCATTTTGCTGCGTCCAATCAACTATTGCAAGATCTTTAGAATTACTTTCTAGAACTTGAGATATTGCCTTTTTTATATGCTGCAGATCGGTATGTTTGTGCAATATAACCTCTATACCACTAATTTTTTGGTTGATTCCTAGAAATAACTGAGCAGACTTTAGCGGCATAAATACAATGCTACTATTATACTCACACATACCAACATCAAAAACCCCAACGATCTTAAAGGTTTTTGCTCTTGGTATAGCACCTATTGCAAGGTTATCAAGTTCAGGCGATATTAGTTTAATGCTATCCCCTTCAGAAACATCAAGTTGTTTAGCAAGTTCTACTCCGATGAGAATGCCTTCTCCACGCCTGTAAGGACTAAATCCTTCACCTAATAAAGAATTTGTCATGATTGGCTTTTGTTCTAAATCCACTCCATCAATTGCCCGAATAATCACGCCTGTTGCATTTCTACCCATAACCATAGCTTGATCAGTGATGATTGGCGCTACAAATTTTATGCCTGGAATATCCTGAATTTGCTGAGATAGTGACTTATCAAATGACATAAGTCTATTACCTGGTGCCATAATAGTGATATGGCCATTGATGCCTAAAATCCTCTTAATAAGCTCAGTTTCATATCCATTCATTACAGACATTACTATAATTAAAACACTAACACCTATCGCGATTCCAATTAATGAAAGGGTATTGATAACAGAAATAAAACCGTCTTTTTTTTTTGTTAATAAATAGCGGCATGCAATCTGCCACTCAAAATTTTTTATCATTAGACCTCTTGCATAACCTATTTAAAGCTCAAAGTTATAGATACCAGCAAGTAAATTAAACCTTAAACCGAATCGTTTTCTTCTGTTCCTATAACGATCAGCGATAATTTTAAATCGTTTGATCATGCCTATGACGTTTTCATTTAAAACACGTTCACTAGACAATTGACGATTTTTCTTTTTATCTTTCCTGCTTAGTGGTCGCTTTTTTGTCTTTTTCTTTGGTAACTCTGAATTATAATGCAACTTATCAATGCCTTGATAACCAGTATCTGTAAGAACTTTAATCTCAGGGTGGATGTGAACTCCGGATTCTTTAAATAACCTGAAATCATGACGCTTGCCATTAGAAAAATTAGTGCAAATGATTTCTTTTTTCCTTTTATCCACAATAAGCTGAGTTTTTAGAGTATGTCGCCTCTTTTTTCCCGAATAAAAGTGCTTCTGTTTTTTTTAGGTCGTTCTATCGGTGTTTCAGTAGCATCAATTAACACAAGTTCGTATTCAGAATCGCTTTTTAGTAATGCTTTACGTCCAGGTAGTGAAAATCGTTTATCTTTAATTAGAGTATCTTCAATCCAACGTATATTACGATAACAGGCACTTTCACTTATTCCATAACTGCGGGAAATATGAAAATATGTCCTGTATTCACGCAAGTACTCAAGCGTCATGAGTAATCGATCTTCTAAAGCCAATTTATTGGGTTTTCCACCTTGAGACTTTAAAATAGCTTCAGCTTCTTTTAATATACTTAGTATAACTTCAAACGTTCCTCGTTTAATGCCAGTAAGCCTGCGAAACTCTTCTGCGTATTCATCTTTGATGTTTTCAAACTTCATGTTATCCTTGATAAAATCAAGGATTTTAATCAATTTATATGGTTATGCAAGAGGTCTATTACATTGGAAAGATAAATAGTTCAATTAAATTTATAAAATTCCTTTTTATAAAGATCTGCTTTCTTCAGTGACTAAGAAAACTTCAAGTTTATCACCGCTCTTTATATCATCATATCTATCAAGCGCAAGTCCGCACTCAAATCCGC
Organism: Candidatus Lariskella endosymbiont of Epinotia ramella; assembly: GCF_964019805.1. Classification (NCBI taxonomy): domain Bacteria; kingdom Pseudomonadati; phylum Pseudomonadota; class Alphaproteobacteria; order Rickettsiales; family Candidatus Midichloriaceae; genus Candidatus Lariskella; species Candidatus Lariskella endosymbiont of Epinotia ramella. The sequence goes on from NZ_OZ026472.1 coordinate 436,390, forward strand.
TTTTTACCTCTTTGACATCGTCTTTAAAGCGTTTCAAAGTTTTCAGCGTTCCTTCATGTATAACTATGTTATCTCTAATTAATCTTACATTTGCACTGCGTTGTACTACGCCTTCGGTAACATATCCACCAGCTACTTTACCAACTTTAGTTAGATCAAATACTTGGCGTACTTCTACATAACCTAGTAATTTTTCTTTGATGGTAGGGGCAAGCATGCCAGAAACAGCAGCCTTAATATCATCAATCAAATTATATATTATAGAGTAATATTTAATATCAACGCAGAACTGTTTTGCTAGATTTCTAGCTTGATGATTTGCTCTAACGTTGAAGCCTAGTATAAGTGCGTTTGATGTTGCAGCGAGTGTTACATCAGATTCATTTACTGCACCTACGCCAGAATGCATTAATCGTATCTTGACTTCATCATTAGAGAATTTCATGAGGCTAGAGACGATTGCTTCTATAGAGCCGTTTACATCTGCTTTGACTATCAGCGGTAATTCTTCTATTTTAGCCTGTTGTACTTTATGGAATAACTGATCCATTGAAGAGTGACCTGCAATGAATTTTTTAGCTCTTTCTCTCTGGATTCTGAAATCAACCAATTCTCTAGCGTGGCGTTCATCTTGAACAACAATAAATTCATCTCCTGCGGATGGTACTTGATTTAGACCGAGTACTTCAACTGGAATAGATGGGCCTGCTTGTTTTAAGTGTTCGCCTTTATCATTAATCAGCGCTCGTATTTTACCATACGAATTTCCGACGACCACTATGTTTCCTACCTTCAAAGTGCCTTTTAGAACTAAAAGTGTCGCTAAAGCACCCTTGTTTTTATCCATTTTTGCTTCTACAACAGCTCCAGCTGCAGAGCCTTCTTCTCTTGCTTTCAGAGATAACAGCTCAGCTTGTAGTAATATTGCTTCCTCTAGTTTATCCAGTCCAATCTTATTTCTTGCAGATACCTCAACTATCATAGTATCTCCACCCATCTCTTCTGGAATAAGACCATGAACGAGCATTGCAGATTTTACAGTTTGAACATCAGCTTCTTTTTTGTCGATCTTATTTACTGCGACAATAATTGGAACGTTTGCAGCTTTCGCATGGCTAATTGCCTCAACTGTTTGCTCTTTGATTCCATCATCTGCAGCTACTACAAGTACAACTATATCTGTCACTTTAGCACCGCGCATACGCATTGCGGTAAACGCTTCGTGACCTGGAGTGTCTAAAAACGTGATACTGTGTTTACTTTCCAAAGATACATGATAAGCACCAATATGTTGTGTAATCCCACCAAATTCTCCGGTCACAACGTCTGTACAGCGGAGTGCATCCAAAAGCGAAGTTTTTCCGTGATCAACGTGCCCCATCACTGTAACTATTGGTGCTCTTGGTACAAGAGTGGATTCAAAATCCTCACTTTCTGAGAAAATTGCTCTTTCAAGTTCAGCATTTGTCACGCGTTTTGGTATATGACCAAATTCTGAAACTATTAATTCAGCAGTATCAGCGTCTATTGCTTGATTGATTGTTGCCATTATTCCCAATTTTATCAAAGCTTTGACTAAATCTGCGGCTTTTTCTGCCATTCTATTAGATAATTCCTGTACTGTAATGGCATCTGGAATCATAACCTCGCGAATTACCTTCTCAATAACAACATTTTTCTGTTGTTTAGCAGCTTTGTTTTTTAATTTTCTGAAACGTGCGTGATGTCCTATCGTTATGCCATCAACGTCATCTTCTCTTTCTAATATACGTAAGCTTGCCACAGAAATCTTTTTACTTGCGCGTTTAACAGCAACATGTTTTTTTGATGCAGTCGTACTTTCGACATCTTTATCTTTCTCTCTTATGGTTGACAGCTCGGAATCCTTTTTGCTCACAGGTTTCTTGATTTCTATTTGCTCTTTCGTTTGCTGTGTGCTCGAAGAGCTTTCATCGGAATGAGATGAGGTTTTAGATTCAACGTTGATATTATTGAGATTTCTAACTTTACCTTTGCTACTAATCATTAGTTTGATGCTATCACTTCTTTTTGAGTCGAAAGCATCTACTATTTTTTTAGCTGGTTCCTCTAAATCGGCAGTTTTTTGTTGTACAGTGCAATCAGCTTCGCTTGACTTATCTATTACATCAGCTTCGCTTTCTTTAGGAAGAGTGTCTTGCTCATGAACATCATTCTTTAAGTCAGACTGCAAGTTTTCACTTAGCTCTACGTTTGTAAATTCTTCAGGTGCAGCAGTAACTTCAGGGTTTTGAGTATCAGATGCTGTTTTAGATTCATGAGACAAAGCTGATTCGCGTTTTTCCCGTTCTGCTGAAAGCAGAGCATTTATGCGATCTTCTTGTTCACGCTGCGTGAGTGATGTTTTTATAGAATGAGCAGCGACACCACTTCTAGTCCCTTTATTTTTGGTCACAATCATTACTGTGTTGTTATTGCTTTTTCCAGTTTGTACTCTAGAATAAGTCACATCGGTCTTCATACCAAAATTTCGAGAAGCATCTTGACTGGCAAGTCCGAGCTTGCCAGAATGTATACTTAGGGTTTTTTTGTTGTCACTTTTCTTTTCTTGTGTCATGCAATCAAGCCTATTTGGGAAATAACTTAGCGTCTCTACATAGATTTTTAATGGAATGTAGAGCTGCGAAAAAGCCGGAAATCATAAAATTCTCGCGTCCTATTTGTTAAAATTTAACAATGCAAGATATACCTAAGTCAAAAGTATTAATGGAATAAAAACACTAAGACTTGTTATTTCGTTTAGGAAGATCAAGACAGTTAAAAATCTAATATTAAGTCCAGCCAGTGTATATGATACACTAAAAACTTGAAAATGGAAGTTAGATGTGGCCCTAGTTAATCGCATTTTTCCTTATTCTTTATCAAAGCAAGTGCTTAGTTGTGAATAACTACGGCTTTGATTCCAAGCATTTTGATGTGTTAAAGGACTAAAATATTATAGATAACTAAAAATATGCTGCATTTTATGAGGTAGAGGTGCAAATACAGATTGTTGGGATAGGCTGTGACATAGTGAGTATATCGAGAATAGAAGGGTGTATCAAGAGGTTTGGTAGGAGATTTATAAGTAGAATATTTTCAAATTATGAGATAGAGTTTGGACCAAAAATTGAGAATTTGGGGTATTATTCTTATTTTGCAAAAAGATTCGCAGCAAAGGAGGCATGTGCCAAGGCACTTGGTATAGGAATAGGTAAGCTATCATTTAAAGAAATAGAGGTGCGAAAAGATGAAGTTGGTGCGCCATACATCAACATAGAAAGCAGAGTGTGGAGCAACTACAAATTCCACTTATCGCTTTCTGACGAAAATGATATAGCGCTTGCATATGTCATAGCAATTCTATCCGCAAAAAATTGATTCGCTTGCGCAAATAAATTTTTGTAGAGAAGTGAAATGTGCAAAAATTAGCCATTAGAGCTACACTGCGCTAATTTTTGGATATATTAATTGGTCCTATGCTAGCAAACACTACTTTCACAAAATCCGTAAGGTTTTTGCGCTTATTATAACAATTTTCTTACGGATTGAAAACGCTATTTCGACACTCCGAGCAGCATTTTATAGCCCTTCCGAGGTTATTGTCTATTTTAAGCAGCAATACCGCTTAGTCTAGCTATGACTTTGTTGCGCCCTAAAAGTGGCAACAGATTTTGCAGCTCCGGTCCATTATCCATTCCTGTTAATGCAAGACGAATCGGCAAAAATAAATCCTTTGAAGCTTTTCCGGTTTCTTGTTTTATGCGTTTTATCCATAAATCCCAAGTGTCATTAGAAAATTCAGACTCAGGTAATAATTCCACAATTGCTGCAGTAAAATCTGAATCTATGATTACAGGTTTCACAACTGCTTTGCATATATCATGCCAAATTTTCACATCTTGAAGCGTCGTAATATTTAACTGAACGCTTTGCCAAAATGTTGCATCAACGTCAAGCATGCAAAGAGTGATAAGCTTATCTTTTACATCATCATATTTTGCAACATGCAGCAGTTTGCGATTTACTCTTTCAAGATCTAGATATTCATAGTTTGCTGCAGATTTTCCGAATTTACCTAGAGAAAATTGATCTATCAACGATTCCATAGTAAATGGGCTTTCTGGCGCCTCTGATGTTCCTAGCTTTGCGAGAAAGCTGTTGATTGCCATAGGATCTATACCTTTTTCTCGTATAGAACGTATGTCAAATCCACCTACACGTTTCGACATTTCCCCTTCTTTGGATTTTAAAAGTGAGATATGTGCAAAGTGAGGAGCAACAGACCCTAGAGCTTCAAACATCTGAGTATGTATTGCACTATTTGATATATGATCTTCGCCGCGTACTATATCTGTAATGCCAAATTCTATATCATCTATCACAGATGCTATTGCGTAGGTCATTGTGCCATCTGCTCTAACGAGAATAGGATCACTCAATTTATTTGTATCAAACTCGATTAATCCTCGCACCTTATCATGAAAGCATATCCTATTGCCTTGCAACAAGAATCTCCAATGTGGTTTAATTCCTGTGCTTTCTAATTTTCCTTTCTCTGACTCTGTCAGATGCAAAGAGGCACGGTCGTATATAGGTGGTAAATTTCTAGAAAGCAGAGTTTTTCTCTTAATCTCTAGTTCTTCTGGTGTTTCATAACATGGGTAAAGTCGCCCAGTTTCTATCAGCTTTTGCTTTGCTTTTTCATACTTTTCAACCCTCTCAGATTGCATAAAGAAAGCATCCCAAGTGATTCCTAACCAGCTCAGATCTTCCTTTATCGCCTCAATATATTCAACTGATGAACGAACGCTATCTGTATCATCTATTCTAAGAATAAATCGTCCACCACTTGATCTAGCATTGAGCCAAGCTATTAGTGCAGTTCTTATATTTCCCACATGCAATAAACCCGTTGGACTTGGAGCAAACCTAGTGACCAGCATAAACAACTACCTATTTTCTATCCTTATATTCACTGTTTTGCTGCTTTAGGATTAAAAAAGCATTTGAGAAAGCATTCAAATAATAATTTTTCAAAGATTGAAATTCCTCTGTTTTCAAGAATTCGTTTGGTATTATCATACGCTTGATCACAAATTTAGTTAGCAGTTCAGTATCGGCGCCATTATACTTGAGGCTGCGACTTAAATCAAACCAATCATTACTAATATTGAAGCTCAAAGCATCAAGATTAGGTATAATCATTCCTTTAAATAATGTTCTATGTATTGTGGTTTCTGGCCCTGGCATTAAAACATCAGTTACTCTCTCTTCTGGAGCGTTAAGCAATGCATCAAGTATATCAAAACTTTCTAGTGATATTCCAGGACCAAAATTTGTTTTAGAAAACAAGTTATTTTCATTGAAAGAAAATTTAAATAACAAGTCCTGCACTACCCTTGACTTAAGATCTGGAAGCTCAACATAGTTAATATCCTTTTTATCTAAACTTCTTCCAGCAAATTGCGCAATAACCCTATCTTTTATCTCATCATCAGAAAGGTAGAGAGCAGCTGCTGTATACATTGATGCATCTTCTCCTTGTAGCGATAGCTCAATATCCAAAAGCATACCTGATTCACCAAGCAATTTTGCATCTTGTTTGTTGTAATATATATTACGTTTATAATCTATATAAGGAACACGCTCATAGGATGGACTTTTCGTATCAAGCACAAGCGACATCTTTCCAGCTATGTCTTTGAATATACCTTGTGCCATACTAATGTCGTTAGTTGGATCCACCCAATATACACTCCCATCCTTCGCGGTTACTTTCAGAAATGCATGATTAAAGGCATCCAGATCAGGAAGTCCTATATAATTTGGATGCATAAAGCCTCTATTGACTAGCGCAGAATTAACCTTAAAACCTAAGCTGCGCAAGATAGCACCGGTACTGGTAGACATATCTTTGCAATCACCTATTTGAGAAGAGGCTATTGTTTTAAGATCTCTTGGGAAATATCTTCCTGATATAGAGCGCCAATCTCCCATATATTGGATTTTTTCGCTTAGCAATGATGTGACAGCATTTATCACATCAACGTTATTTTTGAACTTTGCAGCTTTCTTTGCAATATCTTCAAAAACTGTTGGGAGTTTTTGTGATAAGACTTTCTCGTAATGAGATACTATTCTTTTGTTTAATACTTCCCAATCCGACTCACTAGAGATAGAAACAACTATCAGCTTTTCTTCGTTTATGATTCCACCTTGTTCTGATTGTCCAATGATACCTCTGTACACAGGCCTTTTCAAAAATATCTCCAGTTCGTTAAAAGAATCGCTTTTATCTTTCTTAATATCTAGTACATTTTCTGGATCATTAATCTTGATATGCAATGGAATTTTCGAAATAAACTTATGGTTTAAACTATGGAATGGTGCATCAAGTACAATGTAGTCAGAAAAGTACCCTTCAAGTGGCGCTTTGGATTTTGAAGCAGTCTTCAATTGTATTTCTGCGCCTACTTCAACATTTGGGAATGCTATTAGGATTTGCATTTGCTGATCAAATCCATGTGGAGCGCTAGCAAGCGGCTTAAATTCTATACTCTCTTTAGGTACATTATACTCTCGCCCATTTACGATTGTCTTTGCTTCTATTATTTCAATCTCAGTGTCTCCAGCGTTGTAATGATGGTGAAAATTCGCGAACTGTCTTCCTTGTTCTTTGAGAATTTTAAATTTGTTTGTAGATAAGGTAGTGTAGCTTCCATCTTCCGCAATTTCTGTAATTCTAGATGTTGATTGCATAACCGCAGCGTCATCAAGCGATGTAAATCTAGCGTAGCAATTACTGCTTAGCGTAGCAAGAAACAGAATTAAGATAAATATCCTATAAGATGCAACATTAGACCTCTTTCGCAACTCTACTTCTGATAATAATTGGCGCGTCAATTTCGTGCTAAGATTCTCATGTATATCAAATACACTCCCGCACTCTGCGCATAAATCCCCTACCATTCCTCTGCCAGAAGCCTGCTTCGAAAAAGATCTATTATATACAGCTTGAACTCTCAGAAAGCTAGCGGCGCAATATTGTAACATTTGAAAAACATGCTTTAGGAAAATATCACATGTTGTAATAAAAAGTTGAGTCACTCGTAAACTCGCACAAAACAATACCACTTTTGTCATTGCCACTATTCTTCTATAAATATTTGAAAAATCAGAAAAAATTGCATAATTGAAAAGTTGTTATAACATCTAGCTATAACAACTTCAAGCGTCGGATTTTGCTAAAAATATCAATTTTTACAATTGCACGCGCGTCATAAGTCTCGGAGCAAGCATAAAATGCTGCTCAGAGTGTCAAAATAGCGCTTTAAATCCGTAAGCAAATGTTCTAACAAGCACAAAAACTTACGGATTTTGCAAAAGTAGTGTTTTAGGCACTGGACAAATTACATTAGTATGCAGCTTAGTACTAGCGTTAAAGCTTTATTAGAATAAATCTACACTATAATGCTATACCACACTGATCCACCATACTACACTGATCTAGGTGGATTTGCGGCTCAACAAAAATGAAAGAATCTGAAAAATTTTCCAGATAATCATTTCTTAATTCTTGAAAATCTTCTGTTGCTATAAACTCACTTGGTATTATTGCATGCTTCATAACTAGCTTAGTCAGGACTTCTGTGCCGTTGCTGCTGTGGCTTATATTTCGACTTAAATCAAACCAGTCATTGCTAGCATTGAAGTTCAGAGACTCGGTATTAGGCACAACCATTCCTTTTAATAATGTTTTTTGTATTGTTGTCCCCGGAGTCATTAAAATATCTGTGACTCTTTCTTCTGAATTCTTAAATAACGTTTCAAGATCATCAAAATATGCAAACATCATTCCAAAGCCAGAATTGGTTTTATAAAATGCATTCGTTGTATTAAAAGAAAATTTAAACAGCAAATCCTGCACTATCCTTGACTTGAGATCTGGAAGTTTTACATACTTTATATCCTTTTTATTCAAACTTTTTCCGCTTAATCTTGTAGTAAGCCCATCTTTTATCACATCATTAGAGGAGTAAAGAGCAGCTGCTGTATATCTTGATGCAGATGCTCCTTGTAGCGAGAGCTCAATATCATAAAGTGCTCTTGACTCGCTAAGTAATGTTATGTTTTTTTCGGTAAAAGATACAGCGTTCTCATAATCTATATAAGAAACACGTTCATATGATGGGCTCTGCGTATCAAGCACAAGCGCCATTTTTCCAGCTGTGTCTTTGAAGGTACTTTGCGCCATGCTGATATCGTGAGTTGGTTCTATCCAATATACACTTCCATCTTTTGCAGTTACTTTAAGAAAAGCATGATTAAAGGCGCCCAAAGAGGGGGAGTCCTATGTAATTTGGATGTATATCTGAGCCTCTTGCAACTAGTGCAGAATTTACTTTAAAGCCTAAGCTGCGCAAGATTGCTCCTGCACTTGAAGACATATCTTTACAATCACCTATCTTAGAAGAAGCTATTTGTTCTAGATCTCTTGGGAAATATCCTCCAGATATAGAGCGCCAATCCCCCATATATTGGATTTTTTCACTTAGCAATGATGTGACAGCATTGATCACATCAATGTCATTCTGAAACTCAGCGGCTTGCTTTGCAATCTCCTCAAAAATTGTTGGAAGTTTTTGTGATAAGACTTTCTCATAATGAGGGACTATTCTATCGTTTAGCGTATTCCAATTCTTTTCACTTGAGAGAGAAACGGATATTAGCTTTTCGTCGTTTATGATCCCACGATTTTCTGATTTTCCTATAAAATCTCTGTATACAGGCTTTTTCAAAGATATATCCAATTCATGAAAGAAATTACTTTTGCCTGTCGCGATATCTAGTACATTTTCCGGATCATTAACTTTGATATGTAATGGAATCTTTGAGATGAATTTGCTGCTAAAGCTCTGTAGTGGAGAGTTAAGCAACATACTCGTGCTAAAGTAAGCCATCAAATATTGATTTGAGTTTTTTTACGTCTTTTATGTATATCTCAGCACCCACCTCAACATTTGGAAATGCTATCAGGACTTGCATTTGCTGATCAAACCCATGTGGAGAGCTAGCAAGTGGCTTAAATTCTATATTTTCTTTAGGTACATGGTATTCACTACCATTAAATATAGTTTTTGCCTCTATTATTTCAACTTCACTTCTTCCAGCATTATAATTAAAGTGAAAATTTGTATATACGGCTCTTCCTTGTTCTTTGAGGATTTTAGATTTTCTCTCGTATAATATTACACTGCTTCCATCTTCTGCAATTGTGGTAATTTCTGATGTAGATGTTAGCGTTGCTGCATCATCAAATGAAGTAAATCTCGCATAACAAAGGCCATTTAGTGTAGTAAAAAGTAAAATTGGAGCAAGCATATATTAAATCCTCTTATTTAATTACACGTTAATACTTTTGAGTTATTGCATAGTGCATAATTTGCACGTGGTAGATCAAGCCACGCGCAAGTACACAAGCGCCGCCAGTTTTCAAGAACACGTCACTTAACAACGACTTAATTAGCAATAGTGAAGCGCAAGCACATGCCAATACCAAGCATGCGAAACAACATTCACCATATGGTTGTATCAATTTGCTAATAATTTAGCAAAATAAATTTAACACGATAAGGCCTTATTTCTCCATTAGACCTCTTGCATAACCTGTTCAAAACTATGATTTTATTGTCACCAATACATAAAAATACTCACGGAGATCATTGTTGCGACGTTTTGCAAAAAATTTCTAGCTCAGAATGAGGTTATGCAAGAGGTCTATTGTTACAGGCAAATAATTATTGCAAAGAAAACTTAAGATGTTTGGTTGCAGAAAACAAGTATCAAAACTTTAAGTATTTATATCTTTTTGATATTTACATAATAATATTCATGCGTACTCATGAATAGTTTGTTATTGCTTGCAGCTCCTATTGTTTTTATATAAACTCCAGTACTAGCTAATGCCTCATTGGATTTAGGAAGCCATTTTTGCTGCCTGAAATTCTCTGCCAACTTTTATTTTAAGGCGTTTAGAAGGCTTCAAGGCAAAAATTTGATTTAACACAAGATACCAGGAAGTGGAAGTTATGCAGACAATGGATCCAAGCGTATATGATTTTCAAAAATTTAGCTCAAATCTTACGTCAGCTTACCTAAAATATCAGGAAGTGATGGGAATATTTATGTCAATTTGCGCAAATCAAGAGGCCGATGCTCCAGGCTCTATGATACAAGAGCTTTCGCAAGTAATGCTTCCTGTGATGCAGTTTTGGTCAAATCCTGCCATTATCATGCCTATGATTCAGCAGTTTGCATCCTCTTGTGCATTGAATAACTTGTCCTCGGTAAAAAGCACAGATTCAAACAACAGAAAATTTGCAGATTCAGAATGGACAAACAATCCATTTTTTGCATTTATGAAAGATACTTACATAAAGCAATCCGATTGGCTAAACAACATCGCCAAATGCTCAAATATCTCAGATGAGAAACAAAAGAAAAAGCTAGAATTTTATACAAAACGTTTTAGTGATGCAATATCTCCAGCAAATTTCGCTTTTTCTAATCCTGAAGTAATGAGAGAAGCGATTGCAAGCAACGGCGAGAATTTTGTGAAAGGTATGGAAAACCTTCTTCAAGATTTAAAAGCTGCACAAAAAAATGGTAAGTTTAGTATACCAACTGTTGATAAAACTGCATTTGCAGTTGGAGAAAATTTAGCTATTACACCTGGAAAAGTAGTATATCAGAACGAATTAATACAGCTGATTCAGTATGAAGCTGTTACAAAAGAAGTGCATAAAACACCACTGCTTCTAATTCCAGCTTGGATAAACAAGTTTTATATCTTAGATTTGCAGCCTGCCAACTCATATGTTAAATGGCTAACAGAACAGGGTTATACAGTTTTCATGATATCTTGGGTGAATCCTGATAAATCGTTTGCGCATAAAACTTTTGAAGATTATTTGATGGATGGCGCTGTGACTGCAATCAAGAAAGTTGCAGAAATCACAAAAGAACAGAAAATACACTGTGCAGGATATTGTTTGGGTGGAACGCTCCTTGCTATAGCTTTGGCGTATTTATCTGCAAAGAAAATTGATATAGTACAGTCAGTAACATTTTTGACGACGCTGGTGGATTTTGCTGAATGTGGAGATGTTGGAGTATTCATAGATGAGCCTGAGCTCCGCTTTATCGAAAGTATAATGGCAAAGGATGGGATTCTTGATGGATATTATCTATATCAAACGTTTAGCATGCTAAGAGCTGACGATATGATATGGTCATTCTTTATAAATAACTATTTGCTTGGAAAATCACCTAGAGCATTTGATATACTTTACTGGAATTCTGATTCTACGAGCCTTCCTGCTGCAATGCATTCATTATATTTGCGGAGAATGTATCAAGACAATGCGCTTGTCGTGCCAAACGCGCTTAAGTTTGGTGATATATCTATTGACTTGAGAAATATAAAAATTCCAGCTTATATACTTTCTACAAAGGATGATCATATAGCGCCTTGGAAATCAGCTTATAAAGCAACTTCGGTGTATTCAGGCGATAAGAGATTTGTGTTGAGTGGTTCAGGTCACGTTGCAGGTGCCATTAATCACCCTAGCAAGGAGAAATACTGCTACTGGACCAATGAAAAGCTGGGGAAAGAGCCAGAAGCATGGTTAGAGCAAGCTAAAGAATTTAAAGGCTCTTGGTGGAACGATTGGTTAGTCTGGATGCAAAAACATGGGGCTGCTAAAATTCCACAGAGATCAATTGATAAAAAAATGGTAGTAGAAGATGCGCCGGGTAGCTATGTTAAAAAGAAATTATCTTTTTAACATTGAGTTGCCGATCAATCACAACTGGTGTCCTGCAGTGTTTTGAGCAATCTAGTTTGCCTAAGCTTTTATGAATAAAACATAGCTTAAAAAGCTGAATAGAATAAAAATGGCGCTGTATTTTTATAAATTTAGAAATGCATGGGAATTTTGATCAATGTGCTGATTGCAAATTGTGATAGATTATGTTAGATTGTTGTTGTAAAATTTTATTTTGTGATATGGGTATGGATTATATAAAGCTAAAATCGAATATTTCTAGTGTTGCAGCAGATAAGCATACGACCTTCGGTGAGGGCTTGCGTGCTTATATGTTGTCTGTTTATAATTACATGATGCTTGCGCTTGCTGTAACTGGTGCTGTTGCTATTTATATAGCTTCCTCTCCGCAGTTGGTTGTGGCTCTTATGTCGAGTGCTATGTGGTGGGTTGCGGTTTTTGCTCCTATAGGCATTGTGATGTTCATGAGTATAAAGTCTGCCACAATAAGTTTTCAAGCTGCTAGAGCTTGTTTGTTCGCGTATGCTGCATCGCTTGGTGTGTCAGTTGCTATAATATGCTATTCTTATACTGGTGAGAGCATAGCTCGTGTCTTTTTCATTACTGCTTCACTTTTTGGTGCCATGAGCATTTATGGTTATACAACCAAGCGAGATTTGACTAACTTTGGCTCATTTTTAATGATGGGCTTGTTTGGGGTCATTATAGCTAGTTTAGTGAATATTTTCTTGCGTAGTAGTGGGCTGCATTACATTACATCATTCATATGTGTATTGATATTTACTGGTCTTACTGCTTATGATGTTCGTAAGATTAAGGATTCTTACTATGCTCTTGGTGGTGCTAGTGCTGACGTTTCAAAGGTTGCTGTATTTGGAGCTCTAAACCTATACATGGATTTCATAAATCTGTTTATATCCTTGTTGCGCATCATGGGAAACAGAAGAGATTAAATCTATATAGAGGTCTTTTCTATTTTTTTCATAACATGTTTGTATCTTTTGGCATTTCTAAGGGCGGCAGGGAAAATGATGCTTTCTCTGCTGCTTAGGGTTTTAATAGTTATAGCTTTGTCAGTGACAACAAAAGTAGGTAGCCTTATTGTTCATTATTTAATTGTTGTATGCCATTGCGGTTTTTCTTGCCATCATTTGAAAAACTCAGGAAGATGATTAACTTACATGTAGACGTGTGATTTATAGGTAGTTTTCATTGGTAGCAAGCTCATCCAAGTAATATTGTTGTTAGTGTGAAAAGTCTGCTTGTTAAAAGTTTCTATTTATTATTCTCTTTGTGTGTTTCGTGCGTTCATAGGAAGAGATCTATATACCACAGATAAAATGAAGAGTTGGTTATTTAATGATACGCACATACGAAGTTAGACTTCAAATAAGAGCTAGGAAGAACTTTGTGGTATGTGTGTAATAATCTATAACGAGTGGTCTTTAAAAGGCACCAATTTTATAAAGTATGGCGAGTATCCTCTAGCTGAAAGAGAATGATAGGGCTGTACTATAGTCAAGGAAGTTGAAGTTTAAAACCATATGTCAGTTTGTCATATCTTTAACTTCCTTTGCTATACATGCTAATAGCTTATACAAAATCACACAAATAACAGAACACTTTAGCTTCGTCTTTTTTTTAATTTAAGTGTGCTCTTTGTCGCTGTAATTCTAGTATAGCTCATTTTAAATCTCATCTTAATTTTCCTATCAAAATCCAAGTTTGACATAAGGAATCTGTGTGTTGCATGCAGAATGAAAGCTATCGATTGCCTCTAACACTACAATATTCTGAGAATATTCAGTGACTCTCTTGCTAGCTCACCTTAAGCAGCATACTAAAACGAATTTCTAAAAACCTTGTTCTTTAAAAGTGCGTGCAAGCAAAGGCAAGGCCTTTGCTTATAACCCGAATTATGGATTAAGAGAGGTTGCCATCATATGAATAGGTAGGTAAAGATAAGGTTTGAGTAAACAATCGAGACCTACCTATGAAAAAAGATATCACAAATTTATTTTGTTTCATCGATGATTTTAGCAACGAGTGTAAAAAAGAGATGGATAAAAGATCGATCTCAGATGGCACAAGCGTAAATCCGACTAGAGTACCAGGACTTTATGAGTCTGAAATAATAACAATAATAATACTATTTCAACAATCGCCGTGTAAAAATTTTAAATTTTTCTATAACTCATATTTGCAGTTATATAGAGCAGAATTTCCATTGATGCCAAGTTATGAAAGATTTGTAGCATTAATGCCAAGGGTAGTAATTACATTATCTGTTTTGTTACATACTTTACTTTCTAAAAGTAGCAACATTTCTTATATAGACTCTACCTCCATATCCGTTTGTCACTATAAAAGAATCTCTAGAAACAAAGTATTCAAAGGGATAGCAGCATTAGGAAAGACTACGAAGGGATGGTTTTTTGGTTTTAAGCTGCATATTATCATTAATGAAAAAGGAGGATTAGTAAAAGTATCAATGAGCAAAGGTAACAAAGATGATAGATCGCAAGTTATGATAATGAGTAATAATATCAAAGGACTCTTGTTTGGTGATAAAGGTTATATCTCCAAATCGTTATTTTTAGCTTTATATAAGCGAGGACTCAAATTAGTCACTGGATTAAAAAAAGGGATGAAAAACTGTCTTTTATCTCTAGAAGAAAAAATATTCCTAAGAAAGCGCTCTACCTTAGAAACTGTTTTTGACTATCTAAAAAACAAACTACAACTAGAACATTCAAGGCATAGGTCACCAGTTAATGCTTTTATTCATATAATTGCTACTTTAATTGCTTATCAACTAAAGGATAAAAAACCATCTATTACTAATACATACCATATTGCTAATCCATAATTCGGGTTTATATTAAGCGATATGCTTGTGCACTTTGCCGGCAATGCTATATAGTAAATTGAGCTGAGGTTTGCGCATTAAAGAATTGAACCAAAACATACATGTGTTATTACTTTTTCCAAAAATCTTCGCTGGATGAGGATGCTATTTTCCTTTGGGTGTAACGCATATCTATGTATATACATAAACTACAACTTAATTTATCATATGTAATGATTGCAAGATACAGCCTAGCATTGCAAATATCGCAAATATTTAACATATTCTAAAAAAAGATGAGTTTTTAAGCTCATTTGCGAGCAAAAATATTGAGATATGGGAGATGATCCACTAGTCTGTGCTTGTGCATTCTATTGGCCGCTTAAATATTATGCTGCTTATGAGAAAATCAGCAGAATATTGCCCATTATGCCTTCATCTCAATAACATAAATAATAGACCTCTTTTGAAACTAGCTTCTGGCAAAGAAATGGCAGGAGATTTAGGCGCAAGAAGGATAGGAGTGTATTTGATATACATTAGGATCCTAGGTACGAAATCAACGCACCAGTTCTCAAAAAGGGAAGTAGAGTTTCAAAAGAGGTCTAATATAAAGCGGCAGTATATGTGTTGATATAATTTAACGCGAGTTGTCAATTAATTGCTTGCTGTGTGGCAGATTTTAGAGCCCTATATGTTGCTTGAGGGTTTTTGCAAATAAATAAAAATAACATATGAAAAAGGTTTTTGCATCAAGGTACTGGTTTTGATGATTTGATGAAAGATCTATTGATCCGCATTACCGGTAATTAGTAGCTTAGATGCTTAATATTAATTGGCAACTCGTGCTAATTTAATAAGGTAAATAATACGTTTGATATTGATATAAATGCAATAAATGAAGAGCTAAATATAGTCCAAGCAACTAGTCCTTTTTTTGATCAATCTGATTATATGGAGACTGCGAAGGTGTAAAAATGCTTTAAAAGTGACGAAAGAAATGTATATGAAAATTTCTACTATAGGAAGTGACATTATATATTGGAATTTTGAAATCGAAATAGAAAATCAAGATCATAGCAAGCAATCTATAAAATATAGTGCTTTAGGAGAGGTCATGCTGCCTTATTATAAATAGAGATGCTTTCGTAGTTTTGATATTTTTTTGTAAAATTAAGATAATTGGTCTCTGTACTTGAAAAAATTGCAATATATAATAGCACTGCTCATCAAAGCTATTTGCGCAGACTTTTTTAGCCTAATTTTTAAAATATAGTCAGGGAATTTGAAGGCATTATATTATTTATGAAAGCAAAATCAGCAGCTTGCTAAAATGTTTGAAAATTGTGTGCTAAAGATATAACTTCAGATTGTGCTACATACTTACTCTATAATACTTTCAATCTTCTTGACTATACTTGTGAAGCTTTAATATCAATTAACTCTTGTACTATAAAACTTGTCTTGGTTCTCTGAAGAAATAAAAAATAGGCTGCTGTGGGTTCCTTTCTTCGCAGGACTCGGAATACTCTATTTCTTCTATGTTGGTGCATTTATGAAAATGTACCAGCTACTCATACTTTTAGTGTGTTTATATATACTGATGATGTGCTCAAAAAGAAATGTAATTCTTTATTGCGTTCTTGCTGCAGTACTTTGTATATCTATCGGCTATCTAGCTGCAAGATTTAGAAGTGACAGTGCTTTTACACATATGATAGATACAAAGATTGATTCTGTATTAGTGATTGGCAAGATAGAAAATATAGAGGTAAGATCGAGAGATTTGAGATTATATCTTTATGATTTAAGTATAGACAAAGTGGAGCAGGCTAACAGTCCTGTGAAGATCAGGATTAATACAAGGGAGAAAAATTTAGCTCTGAATGTCGGTGATAAAATAGAGGTTAGGTGTAATATATTGCCACCTCCAAGGCCGATGTTACCTTGGGGCTTTGATTTTAGTAGACATGCGTATTTTAAACAAATAGGTGCTGTTGGTTATGCGACTGGTAAAGTTAGAGTGCTGTCTAAGTCACAGAGACATCAAAATGAACAACAAGATGAGCTGTATATAGATGATAAGTTAAATGATGAAGCTTTATTTGGTGAACATGATGTTCAGTTCAAAGAAGTGGAAGAAGAGTTATATGAAAAACTTGCATTTGGACATGGCATTTTTATAGAGTTGGTAGTTTTTGTTAATAAAGTAAGAGCAAAGATTGTTGGCATATTATCCTCACATATGCAAAAAAGAACTACTGGTGTTGCATCTGGGCTTTTAGTTGGAGATGCATCAAGCATAACAGATAGTGATTTTAAAGCTCTCAGAATAGCTGGGATAGCGCATATAATTGCGATCTCAGGTATGCATATCGTACTAATTTCTACAATACTTTTTATGAGAGTTTTCACATAAAGATAGATAAGGTTTGTTCTTGATATTGTGTAAATATTTGTGGTGTTGTAAGAGCGCACCAAAGCTTGATGGATCCGTAGACCATTGACTCCTTCTTTGAAACGATCTTAGTACGCCGTGTCAATGATGTCGCGTGTTACTATTATCTCTCTCGATAGATACTGTGCCAGACTTGCCAATCGTATGACGCTTTTTTGGTAAAACTTTAGAAAAAGCATTCCAATCATCCGTATAAAAATGACATTCTTTCAGATGACTCACTTTGTCGTAGAGCTTTTGGAATGTTGCAGTATCACGATTGCCTGTAACCCATGCAACAGTTCTCCTTGTGCTACGATCAACCGCCTTGATGATCCAAAGCTTGTTTTTTTTGAACCAATAAAATGCCACATCTCGTCAAATTCCATCTCCATAATATCCGAAGAGATGATTGGCTCCTGAGTCTTGTTCATCGCCTCTACTAACCAGCGATAAATTATGGACGGTGAGTGTCCTAATATCCTGCCTAACATAGAAAAAGAGGCCTTGCCAAGGCTATATAGCATAACACATAGTGCTTTCTTAACGGCTGTTTGAGGCTTTTTGCGCAGATCGCCCTCAACAAAATTTAGAAGGCATGATCTGCACTTATAACGCTGTACACCCCTCACAATGCCGTTTTTTATAAAGCTATCGGAACCACATCCCTTACAACAAACCATAAAACCACCATTTAGTTCTTAAAACAGTGATCATATCATATCTCTATCTAATTGTGAAAACTCTCCTTTTTATAAGCACAAGGTTTATAATTATCAGAATACTTGTGATACAAGCAAGGTTTGCAGCTTATCAGCATAAAAAATCTAGAGATATAAAAGCAGAAAGCAATTTAAATAATAAAAATGGCAAATATACAAGAATAGCAATTTTTGAAGTAGTAGGTACATATTATAGTGATAAAATAGCAGCGTTCATTTCAATGATTGGTTCTGCTATGTATCTTGTGCTTGCTGGAATGCCTGTTTCTGGGCAGCGTGCATTGGTTGTTTCTTACATATTTCTAATTGGTATTATCATAGATAGAAAGCCAAACGCGTTAAATTCACTATGTATAGGTGCTTCTTTAATATTATTATTTCAACCAGAAGCTATTTTTAGTCCGAGCTTGCAGATGTCGCTTAGTGCCTGTCTTGGTCTAATAGTATGTTACAGGTTTCTTGGTAAGTTTTTATTTATTAACTTGAAGCAAAAAAATTATGTAAAAAGAGTATTCTTCTATTTGCTTAATATTACAGTTTCTACTCTTGCTGCAGGTCTTGCAACTGCGCCATTTATAATATATCACTTTCACCAATTTTCTACATATAGTGTTATTGCAAATCTAATTTGTATTCCATTAAATGACTTTTTTATAATGCCACTTGGAATTTTATCTATGTTTTTAATGCCGCTTGGGCTTGAGAAAATTGCTATAATCCCGATGGAGTTTGGTATTAACATAATGCTATATGTTGCGAATTTAGTTTATATTCTACCAAATTCGTCATTTTATGTGCCTAGTTTTAGCAATTATGCTATTGCAGTAATGGTTTTTGGCGCTTTGCTTATATCATTTTGTAGAACTAAAGTTCGGTATTTAGGTATTCCGATGTTTGTATATTCTATCGCCACGCTTTTTTTTCACGAGCAGCCTTCTATATTAATTAGTGAATCTGGGAAGTTATTTGCAGTTAGAGATAAGAATGAAGTGTTGTTTTCAAGTGGTGTTAAAGAGAGATATATAAGAAATATATGGATGAATGAGCTTGGAGTAGAATCACTCAAAACACTTGCAAAATCAAAAATAGAAGGCTGCAATGCTGATATTTGTAAATATACCAAAGATAGTATTAGAGCTGTTATAGTAAGCAAACTTGATAGTTTGAAAGAGGAATGTGAAGCTGTAGATTTATTTGTAAACCTTGCAGATAAGAATTTTGTCTGCAGTAGTGCGAAAAGAAGTATAAATCTATCAGATTTGAATCAAAAAGGTGCGCATTTAGTGAAAATTTCTGGCACTGAGATGGTGATAGTAAATGTGGAGGATGAGAGAGTTTTTAAATAACTGCTTATATGTACTTGCCATATTTTTCAAAATTGGCTTAGTGCAGAATGGTCCTTATGTTCACTATCACTTGCGTTACAATTCTTTCTAGCTCTTTTTGAAGTCTCACTTTGTAGAAATATAAATAAAAGAGCAATTCTGCATTGACCTCAGGTAATATGCACTTTATCCACTGCTTCAAAAACTGATTTGCATACTTATTCTGATTCCATCCATGGTGCAAAATATCGACTATATGAAGTCTTTCCATCAAAAATCGCAATTTTGGTATTTTTCCTGCTGGATTCATTTGCCTCATAATTGCTTGCAGGCAAAGATAAATTCTTCCGCTTCTTAGGAAGTGATGACGCAAGCGACTATAAATTATTCGTATTCATATAATTTTAGTAATTGACTATATATCCAACATCATGTTTTATAATTTTATTAAGAGATCTTAAACGTAATGCTTAAGACTTAAAAAAACTATTTGCAATAAAGGACAGGTAAAAACATGGTAGATTATAGTAATCCAGGTTTTGTTAAAGCAAGGAATGCAGCATCAGTACGCAAGGAATTTGAGTCTTCTGGGCGGGATTTTGCGACTTTTTCTGCAACAAATCTTACGGATTCTCAGATATTTACTATGACAAATCGGCTCGAGCCTTTGTCTATGGATGATATAAAACAAAGTGTTTGCTCACAAATTTCTATGCTTCCAAATGATTGCAGTTTGTCTGATCTAAGCGAACTCAATCTTCATCTTAAAACACTCTCATTATTACCAAATAAAATTTTAAGCGCACTTGAAGCAAGCAACACAAGTTCCACAGCACATCAAGTAATAAAACACAAAGCTTACAAAAGTGAGGCTTTTGATAGTGCATTTGAGCTTATCACAGGCAAGGCACAAGAAGGCCCTTTGTCATTTGATACTGTATTTTTTCAAGTATATGCTAAAACTAAAAAGATATTCACAGATGCTTTAAACAAAGTTGGTCAGACTCTTAGTGGAAATGCATCTAAAAAAGCACTTTATGCAGATACCGCATCTAAAATTGAGTCAAATTTTAATCAGCTTTACGCCGCTCAAGTCGCCTCAAATGAGAGTGCTTATGGTGAAAATGGTATACTAGCAAAGCTTGGAATCACACCAACTCCTGCAAATTCAAATCCTACATATGTTGCAAGTGAAATACAAAACCTAATTGATGCTGAGAAGAACTTTTTCTCGAACATTGCATTAAATACTGAGCTATATGAGAAGCATAAACTGTCAGATTTGCCAGTTAAAGCTGCGTCAATATTAAATCAGATCAGTGCTTATCAGAAGTCTATGTTTGCTATGGATATTACTTGTAAGAGGTATGTTGCTGCTGCGAGCGATCAATCAGGTGAACTTCATCAGAGACTTAGAGAGGCATGTATTGAGTTTAATTCTGCTACTTCTCAAATAGATATTGGTAATAAATTTTCTGATGTTTGTGTGAAAGCTTTCGATATCAATACAAATACTGTGAGTATAATTAATATTCTAGGCTCAGGAACAGGTTTCCCTGCTATATTATCGCGTATCTGCAGTTCTTTTACTGGAACTCCTAAACTAGATGGGAATGGGGCTATTAACATGTATCTTAACCACGAATTCACAGCAGGTTGGACTTCTGGTAGATATATATTTAATAATTACTTGCCAGTTGAACTTGAATTATTAGATGAAATTGCTGCAAGTAATTACACTTGGCTCACGTTTGATTGAGTTTTAAGTCGCATGTATCATCACTTTCTAAGAAGCAGGAGGATTGATCTTGGCCTTGCAAGCAACTATGGCACGCTGGAAAATTCAGCAGAAAAAGTGAGAAAATTGCCAAAAACCTTATGGATTTTGTTATGCACTGCCAAGCAAGTGCCATAAGTATATTAGATTAGTACAGGGGCCGCTCTAAAAGCTAATTTTTGGCGTGTGTACTATATAGCAACTACATAGCTACACTAATTTCCTGTACTTTTCTTGTCAAAATCACTAGGTGTTGATACTTTATACGATGGCATTACTGAATTTCTAAGCAGCATGATAGATACCCTCCTATTTGGAGACGCAGAAGGATCACTTGGAATCTCAGGATTTGTATCAGCAAACGCAGTGACTTTTGCTATTCTATCAGGTGATATTCCATCTTTCACAAGTTCTCGCCTTGCTAAATTTGCTCTGTCGGCTGATAACTCCCAGTTACTATAATCTGCAAATAAATTCTCAGGATTCTTTTCTGTATAACCACCTATCGCTATAAAATTAGGTACATATTTAATCAGCTTTGCTATTTTATTCAATATTACAAGTGCTTGAGGAGTCATTTGAGCGTTACTGCGCTCAAACATAGGTTTGCCATCATTATCTGCTATTTTTATTATTAATCCTTCTGGCGTTTGTTCAAACAATACGTTTCCTCTATACTGGCTAAGCTGCGGATCTTTTTCTATCTCTCTTTTCAATTCATTTTCTATAGTGGTAAATTTTTCGTTTTCCTCTTCAATTGTAATATTTTGTCTACCTTGTTCAGAACTTATAACTTCACCAGCTTTCTTGACTCCATACACTATTCCTTTCACAGTACTGCCTTCAGAATCTACTTCGGTCTCATTGCTTTTCTGAGAGCTACCATCCATATATCCACTTCTGCCTACTATACCTATGGTTGGTTCAAAAAACTGAGCGATGCCTTGAAGTTTAGAAGAGGGTGTAGAATTTAATAACCAAAGTAACAAGAAAAAAGCCATCATAGCTGTGACAAAATCGGCATATGCAACTTTCCAAGCGCCACCATGTCTGCCATGTGATACATTGCGCTTGATCTTTTTAATCACTATGACCTGCTTATCTTGAGGTGATTTTTCTGCCATATATGCGCTCTATTAATCTTGTTACTGATTACTCAATAAATTTACTGCATTCTCCAACTCAATTATGGATGGTTTAGATTCAGCTGGTAATATCTGTCTAGCAAGTTCCATACAAAGAGACGGTGGGTGACCTGCAACATATGTTATAATCGCCATTTTTATGCATTCCAGCGGCACTATATTATCACTTGCTATTTTTTCAAATAGCGTCCCTATCGGAGATACTACTCCGTAAGAGAGGAAGACGCCTACTAACGTTCCAACCATAGCAGATGCTATTTTAATACTAAGTGTAGCAGCATCAGCACCAACTGCTCCCATCGCTATAATCACTCCTGTTACAGCTGCAACAATTCCAAGTCCTGGTAATGCTTCACCAAGCGTATGAATTGCAGCACCTGCTTCCTTCATCTTGTCAAAAGTACGTTGTATAACACATTCAATCATGTTATCAATTTCATGTGGATTATCGACTCCTAGCATAACCATTCTGAAGCTATCACAGAAGAAGGTAGTAATAGCTTCACTATTAGGTAATGTTCTCAAGTCATCGAATAAACTGCTGTTTTCAGGGTTATCTAAATAGCTCTCTATTTCAATAGCTGTAGCAGTACGAACTTTTTTCAAAAAATTGAACAAAAACAACAAGAGTATTGTATAGTGTTCTTTATGATACTGGTGTTTTGCACCAATTTTTTTCAAACAACTTATTACTTCTGCCCTTAAATGTTTAGGAGTTGAAATAATAAAACTACCAATTGCAGTACCAATTATAAGTAGCAACTCAAATGGTTGAAAAATAACCATAATATTCCCACCGCCACCTAGATAGCCTGTAATCATCGACGCAAAAACTACAAACAATCCTAAGCCAAAAGACATTTTCTCAGCTCTCTTATATTTAAATGATTAACTCTTTAGTAAAAGAAAAAACAAAAGCTAGAACGAACCTACAAACGTGACAAATCAAGGCAGAAAATTTACAACAAAAAGAGAACTGACAAGGTCTACAAACCATGCAGCACCAATTATATTAAAAATACACCACCCTCAATCCTGGATTGTAATTGGCGCTGTCTACAATTGCAATGCTTTTATCACAACTCTTATGCTATATAATTTGCCATATTGCTTAGCAAGAAATTGTGTACAGAATTATATATGAGAGATTTCTATATTTCTAAGATTTGCTATTTGTTAATGTGAGTTGCAAATCATTCTATAATTTGCCATCAAATTGTATTTAGTATCCAATCAAAGATACTGCATTACTATCTCAAGCAACTTATCAGCAATCATATTTTTATTTGCTCTATGTATATTGTGTATTATTTTGTCTCTAGTAATAACTTGCAATTCATTAAAGTCTTCTCCAAATACTTTATTTTCTGATACATCATTTATTGCAATCATATCAACATTCTTATTTACAAGCTTCTCATGGCCATTTTTAATGAGATCATTCGTCTCAGCTGCAAATGCCACACAAAATAAGTTAGGAAATGCAATTTTTACTTCTGATATAATGTCAGGATTTACAGACAACCCCAAATTCATTGAAGATTTGCCAGCAAGCTTTTTGATCTTATGCCGTGAATAATTTAGTGGCTTATAGTCTGACACTGCTGCGCACCCTATGAAAATATCTGCATTTCTGCATTCTAATAATGATATTTCCAACATTTTCTCTGAAGATTCAACATAAGTAACATTTAAAAAGCTTGGATAATTTATATCAGTAGGACCACTAATCAATGAAACTTTAGCTCCTGCATAAAAAGATGATAATGCAAGCGCATAACCCATTTTACCAGAGCTATAATTGCTAATAAATCTAATAGGATCTAGTTTTTCTCTAGTTGGACCTGAGGTAATAACAACAGATTTACCGCTTAGCAGTTGATCTCGTGTTTCTAAAATACAGTGATGTGATATATTATCAACCTCACTCATACGGCCCATTCCTATATCTCCGCACGCTTGAGATCCAAATTCTGGCCCAATAATTCTAATAGAGTTATTTAATAAGATATTTACATTGTTTTGAACAATAAAATTCTCCCACATCTTGGTGTTCATAGCAGGAGCTAGCATGATTTTAGAGCGCGCCGCAAGACATATTAATGACAACAAACAGTTTGCAAAACCATGTGCTAGTTTTGCAATAAAATTTGCAGATGCAGGTGCAATTAATATCAAATCTACATCTTTTGCCAGCGTTATATGAAGCATTGCATCACTTTGCAGCGTTGCATCATATGTATATACTCTATTTGGAAAAAGTGCACGCCATGTCATAGACGAAATAAAGCTCTCTGCGCATTCAGTGAGTACTATAATCACGTCAAATCCGGCAGATAATAGCAGTTTTGCTAAATCAATAGATTTATAAGCAGCTATGCTACCAGTAACACCCAAAATTATCTTTTGTTGCATTTATCATAAGTCATATGTTTGAAAGCTATCAGTAAGTATACCTTGAAACATAGAATCAAGGTCAATATATGCTATACTTCAAGAATTTGCAGCGCATACTAGCTTAAGTATTTCTGCTTCAGAAAGTTCAGTAACCTCTGAAATAAACTGAATATCAGTGTTCTTAGCAAGCAAGCGCATGGCAAGGGCTTTTTTTTCTTTGAGTTTGCCTTCTACTTTGCCTTTCTCAAGGCCTTCGGCTATACCTTTCTCAAGACCTATATTCATTCCTTTATCCAGAGCCGCGTCTAGCATAGATTGATGATCTAGGATACGTTTTTGCTGCTCTTCATATGACAGCAACTCTTGCTCTGACCAACCAAACTGGTCTAGTGCTTCATATGCTCTTTTGATTATTAAATCGCTTTCTATTATCTTTTGCAAATCAGACTCAGATGTTTGATCTGCATACTTAAAGAAATAACACCACTTTTGCAAGATGTTATCTAGCTTATCTCCTGGCTTCTTCTTAAATTTTGGCAGTTCAATAAACGTAAATGAGAAATCTTTTAAGTCATTTTCGTAAGTAACTTTGTCTAGAATAATATGATCTGATTTATAACTTTCCTTCTCTGGAAAGAGCACGCAATCTAGGATTGCTATAAAGATTATTTTCTTTAAATTGCAATAAAGGCCCATTCCATCAGACCCTCTTGCTGCCTGTCTTCCATAAGCTTTAGCTGCATAATACTGCGCTCTTTTCTCAAAACCTTTGCTTGGAGAGATCTGCATCTCTATTATGTATTGAACGCCACTTGCGTCTTTGCAAAGCACATCAACAATAGACTGCTTTTGATATGCGATTTCTGGATCCTGAACAGGACTTAAGAACTCCACAGATTGAATCTCATTTAGTCCTCTCATTTCCAAAACATCATTGATGAAATGTATCAGAATATCTTTGTTCTTTTCAGTGCCAAAGATCTTCTTAAACGCAACATCATTTTTAGGATCTAGATATTTGGAAAGTGACATTTTTTACTTTTTTATGCAATGTTTGATTATGATAAACGCATACTGCATATTCTAGCTTGAAATGCAGGGAATATCTAGGAATTATTCTGAAAATGCTGATTAAATGATGTTGAGTTTGCATGTAGGCTTTCTTGCGAATCATAGCACTCATGCTTTCTTAAATTATTTTGACACCACACGGGCAGCATTTCATACCTCTTCTGAGACTTTTAGCGCGCGTACTATCTAGCTCATCCGCCAAAAATTGATTTGCGCAAGCAAATCAATTTTTTTGGAGAAGTGAAATGTGCAAAAATTAGCTAGGGTGCACTATCTAATGCACATGCTTATTTATGCAACAAAGTTCCTTAAATGCGACAAACAAAAACCTATATCTCTTCTAACTATTCAACAGTATATCCATGCTGAAAAAATTAGGCTCAGGCGATAAATCCATCGCAAGAGCAATTTGCGCATCTTGCTCTTGCTGCTCGAAGTCAAATTGATCTCTAGCGTCAAAGTACTCTTCTTCTGCTCTGATCACCTGCAGAATTTCATGTGCATTAAGATGATTGAATATTAATTCTGCCATGTCATTATGTAGAACCTCACCACCCATTGCTCCAATATGTATAGGGTCAGTAATTAAGCGTGAGTTATGTGCACGTACTACTTCAATAGCTAATTCTAAAGCAATATCATTTATTCCTATGGCATGAGTAATTGCTTCATGATGGATGGCATCACGTAACCCTTCAGCATTCATATACTCTCTAAATAGCATGAAAGCAACAACATCTAGATTTTGCGACAAAAACGACATTGTTTGCGGATCTTGCATTATTGTATGAAATGCTTGCATGATATGTTGGTCATTTTGAGCATTGAGTATACCAGCAATCACACTTGCATTTATGTTTCTTGCAGTATTTTGTATTTGCTCTATGTGAGTGAGAAAATATACTGCAGCCCATGGGTTGTGTACTACTGTATTAAGCGCTGCTGTGATATGCTCTTGAGTGATTTCTTGAAAAATATGATTGCTATCTTCTCGTCTTTCGTGTCTTATATTCAATATTAGTTCTGGCTCATTCAGCAGTACTGTTGCTAAAAAAGCACGCGCTTGCTGTGGTAGATAGAACTCTCCTGTACTAGTTACTGAACTTAGCAAGTAATTGCGTGCTTCATGTGCTGTATCATAAATAAAAGACATACGTCCAAGAAATAGTGCATCGAGAAATGCATGATGAAATATGTTGCACATGGTACTCCCCAAGGTATTTAATATTAAACGAGGAGCTGTCATTACTTCTTCAAATGTAACTCCAGTTAATCTTAATGCTTCAAATGTCGCGCGTTGTTCTTCTATTGTGCGTTCTTCTACTATACTTTCGTCACGAGTGGTATATACAACCATCTACTTCCCTCAAATAACGCTCACCATCTGCACTAGGAGTACGTAAATGAAATTGAATAGCTGCTAACATCATTTCTCTTTGCAAAGGTGATGCTCCTTCTAGAGCAACACTTAAGTCAGCTCCATGCAATTCATCTAACTGACTCACTGTAGTTGGCCCTGGTTGCACAAGGAAGCTTGCGAATGTCGGGTATATGCTCCAATTCATAATCTTTCTCCGTGTTTATAGTTTTTTTAATATACTGAGTAACCTAGAAAACAAACCTTTGATGTAGTATCAATCTCATTTACAAAAAATCTCTTATATACTCACAATAAAAATACCCTGAAGTTTGATCTGCGAATTATAAAGGAAGCAGTGCTCTTTAGCAACAACTAAAAGTTTAGTTATATCGTATTAGTTGTATAACCCCTGGTAAATGAAGAGTTGGCATTTAAAACTTATACATATATGAAGTTATATCTCAAAAAGAATTAGGAAGAACTAAGGGTGCATGTGTGTAAAATCAATAACAACAAACGGTCTGATAAAAAGGCGTCAGTTTTGAAAATATTACTAGTATATAGCCTCAGCAAAGAACTTTGTGTAAATATCAGATGATTAACATGAGAGAATCTAATGATTAAACTTCTTCAAACGTTTGCTTTAGCAGCCAATTGCTTTGTCGTATCCTTAGCTTAATGGAATGCTCATATACTTCGTGCCGCATGCGACTTGTGTGACTCCGTATGTTCCTTGCACTTGCCTTAACTGAAATCAAGTGTTCAAAAAAACTTAATGAATATGTTTCGAAACTTTAGTCATGAACAACCTTTCTAAAGTTTGTGAAAGATAAAATTCAACGATTTTTGCAAAGAAGTATTATATGTTGCAGACGCTATTAAAGTTACGAAACTTGTATACTCAGATTATTAACAACTCGCGCTAGTGTAATAAATGAAAATATACTAAAATTATTCACTATATTTACCAAAATCAATATTACAATGCAGATTGCCCAGCTGCGAGCCTTGCTATAGAAACTCTGTATGGCGAACATGAAACATAATCTAGACCTGAATCGTGAAAAAATTTTATTGATTCTGGATCCCCTCCATGCTCTCCACAAACACCTAACTTAATGTTTGGGTTTGTTGATTTGGCTTTTTGCACGGAAAGTCTGATAAGTTGGCCAACTCCGTTTGTATCTATCGAAACAAACGGATCTTTCTGAAAAATCTTTTGTTCTAGATATGTTGGTAAAAACTTGGCACAGTCATCTCGAGAGATACCCATGACCATTTGTGTTAGGTCATTTGTACCAAAGCTACAAAAATCAACGAGTGGAGCTATTTTATCTGCTTCAAGAGCAAGTTTTGGTAGCTCTATCATAGTTCCGAACAAAAATTTAGCTTCAAAGTCGAACTGAGCCTTTAATTCCAAAGCAGTTTCACAAACAATTTTTTTAACTATTTGCAGCTCAGCTGCGTTCATAATAAGCGGCACCATTATTTCAGGAATAATATAGATACCGGCTTGCTGTGCAAATTGCCTCGCAGCAAGTAGAATAGCCTTCACTTGCATTGAGTAGATCTCCGGATACGTAACAGCAAGCCTAGAACCTCTATGCCCAAGCATTGGATTTACTTCTTTTAATCTTGCAATCTCAGTTGCAACATAATCTACACTATTGCCACTAGCCCCTGCAAATCTCTCTATTTCCTCATTTGTCAGTGGGAGAAATTCATGCAACGGTGGATCAAGCAATCTAATTACAATAGGCTTTTCCAGCATAATTTCAAAAAGATCAAGAAAATCCTGCTGCTGATACGGCAATAACATGTTAAGCGCTTTTACTCTTTCTTCTTTTTCTTTCGAAAGAATCATTTTGCGCATCCAAAATATTCTCTCAGACTGAAAAAACATATGTTCCGTTCTACATAGCCCTATTCCAAGCGCACCAAATTCTAAAGCTATTTTAGCATCTTGCTTAGTCTCAGCATTTGCCATCACTGACATTTTAGCAAAGCTGTCTGCAATTTTTGTTATTCTTCTATATTCATTAGAAACGCCTTGTAAGACTGTTGCTACTTTACCTGCAATTATATCTCCATTCATTCCATTTATCGTGATCCAATCACCTTCTTTAAGGATCGTAGTGCCGATCTTCAGCGTCCTCTTCTCTACATCTATTGTTATGCTAGATGCTCCACATACACACGGCTTTCCCATACTTCTTGCAACAACAGCTGCATGAGAAGTCATGCCACCACGTGCAGTTAGTATTCCGCAAGATGCGTTCATACCAGCAATATCTTCTGGGCTAGTTTCATGCCTCACTAGTATCACACTTCTACTTCGTGACATATCTTCTGCGGCTTGTGATGAAAAAACAATCTGTCCGCTAGCAGCCCCAGGAGAAGCAGGAAGCCCTCTTGCAATCACTTTGCTTGTTTCATTTGGATCTATTACTGGGTGTATCAACTGCTCTATGTTTTTTGCACTAACTTTCATAAGAGCTTCTTTATCTGATAAAATTCTATCATCAAGCATATCTAAAGCAATTTTGATATTGGCTTGAGCACTTCTTTTTCCAGTTCTAGTTTGTAAAATCCACAATTTTCCATCCTCAATTGTGAATTCTATATCTTGCATTTCTTTGTAGTGGTTCTCAAGTTTCTCAGCTATTTCAATTAGGTTAGAAAAAATTTGAGGCATTTTCTCCTCAAGTGATTCTATATCACTACCTCCAAACTCAGGTTTGCAACTAATGGAAATTGGCAATGGGGTATAGGTACCAGATACTATATCCTCTCCTTGAGCATTAGGCAAAAACTCACCAAATATTCTGTTCTCTCCATTTGATGGGCAGCGCGTAAACATTACACCAGTTGCACTGTTGTCACCAAAGTTACCAAATACCATTGCCTGTACATTCGCAGCTGTCCATATATCATCTGATATTGAATGAATAGCTCTATATTTCTTTGCTCTGTTACTATGCCAAGAGTCAAAAACTGCACACACAGCACCCCAAAGTTGTTCCCATGGGTCTTCTGGAAATTCTCTTCCTGTTCTTTTTATTATTAGATCTTTATATTCATCTATGATCTTATTCATTAATGTTGAATCAATATCTTGGTCTTGAGAGATGTTTTCCCTTCTTTTATGATTATTAAAGATTTTTTCAAATTCATATAAATCTATGCCAAGTACTACAGAAGAATACATTTGAATAAATCTTCTATAACTATCATACGCAAATCTTTCGTTCTTTGAGCTTGTAGCAAGTAACTTAACTGAACTATCGTTTAGCCCCAAGTTCAATATTGTATCCATCATACCAGGCATTGAGATTGCAGCACCAGACCTTACAGAAACAAGTAAGTTACTATTTGGTCCACCAAACCTTTTTCCAAGAGTATTTTCTAGATGAATAATTCCTTCAACGACTTGACTCTTTATTACATCCAACAAAGATCTGGAGTTCTGATAATATTCGAAACAAGCAGCTGTAGAAATAGTAAAACCAGGTGGTACTGGTATATCAATCTTAAGCATTTCTGCAAGATTTGCACCTTTAGAACCAAGCAGAGACTTCATTGAGCAATCTCCGTCAATATGATTTTGACTAAATTTATAGACGTATTGAACAGTTTCTGGTTTCATCCAATTATTCTTCGTCTTAGATTGATTAATAAGTTAAGTTGGGATTATAGCCGATACTTATAATTAGGATAAACTACAGCTCTCTAGTTGCTTAATTTAACTTTTTCATGTTTCACACATATACGTTGGACCACAAAAAATCCTCACGCTAGCACTTATGAAGGCAGTACCATAATAAACACCAATTCTTCATTTACCTGCGGTATACGATATAATCTCTTAGATCTCAGTATGAAAAATCTAGCTATTTAAACAATCGTGTACATTTAGCGTACCAGATATAAAGTACCAAACTCCTAGCACTTGTATACACATATCATTTGACTATTGCAAATATTTTTAATATAAGTCCATGACGCTTGTGAAATACTGAAAGGGGTGTGGATGTTAATACGAAACTTAGGTCTCATGCAAACTACTAGGTTTTTTGCGCTTGGATTGATTACGGATAAATTATGCGAGAGTATAATATTTGGTGCGATAAGGTCAGCTAATATATTCATTGCGGATTTATTAAATGATATCGTAACTGGTAGATCTATCGTAAATAGTTATAAAGGGAATAATTTTCCTGCAAACACTGTGCAGTGTGAAAAGCATGAAGAATATTCGCTTTCTGATTATTTAGAGCACCATGCATATGAAGTTGGAATTGGCTTGATGATACACACATCGGCTAAGGCTGTAATAAGCGTATTACCAAATGCTTTTCTTGAAAGAGTGCCGTTACATAGGGTATTAGAATTTTTCTCTACTTCTCCATTTGAATCTGTGGAATATTTCAACTTAGGACCGCCAGATTTTATGCAACCTTATTATGACGAAATATATGAGAAGCCTCACACAGTTATGCATATGGTTGAAGCTATATTGATGCCGTATTATAATGTATTATTTAAAGGAGAGCCTGCTGCTTGTGAATATGCTGAAACACTTGCATCAGTTTGGGATGATTTTTTGTTTGCAGCAGACTATTACAACATGCCGTTACAATTTGTAAAAAACAAATTTGAGGATCAAGGTATTTTATACCAAGATATATTAGTTACAAATCACACAGATCATTGGATAGATGATGAGTTATAAAAGTAAATAGTCTATCCCTTGAATTCTAAAACAATCTCTTGGAAAATGCTTCTACCATCTTATCACATAATCCAGGAAATAACTTAGAAAGCATCACAGAAAACGTTTTTGAGGCAAGCTCAATTTCAATATGAAAATCTACCTCCGTGTTATTCTCCGACACTTCCCTCAACTTCCAAGAAGTTTTTAAAAATTGAATAGTGGCAGATTCAAGCACCTCAGCAATCACAGATGCAACACTATATTTCACCATACCATGCTGATCATCCTCAATTACTCTTGGTGGAGACAAAAGAACTAATGAGGAATATTTCTGCGTTATAAAACCAAAACCAATATTAAGATCAGCAACTAATTTTTCCAGAATAACAGCATCAGACTTCTCATTACGCTCTATTACCTCTCGAGATATTATTTTACTCGCAGAACACCAAGGAATAAACTCATGGTACTTTTGAATATCTGATATCAAGCGATATACACTTTCTATATCACTATCTAAGCTTATTGTTTTTTGAAAAGTATGCATTAAACATTTTATTGCAAATTGACTAAAAATTTTTACTAAACAATGCAGTAACAATCACTACTTCGCAAATGCTTCTTCCCATGTTCCAGTGGTTGCAGCTCTTGTATACTCAGTCACCCTATTTTCAAAAAAATTAGTATGTTCTGGAGAATTAAGCATTTCGTCAAGCCAAGGTAACGGATTTTTCTCAACATTATATATTTGAGTCATCCCAAGCTGTTTTAATCTACGATCAGCTATATATCTGATATATAACTTAATATCACCAGATGACATACCTTCTATTGCGCCATCAAAGCCAAATGCCAGATCTATAAATGCATCTTCATGATGAACTATAGTTCTGCACGCTTCGTATAAAAATTCATGAAGCTCAGGTACAAAAACTTCTGGATTTTCATGTACAAAAGTCCTGAAAAGCTTAATTATAGAGTCTGTATGCAAAGTCTCATCTCGCACAGACCAAGTAATTATCTGCCCCATACCTTTCATCTTGCCAAATCTCTGGAAGTTAAGCAGCATAGCAAATGAAGCAAAAAGTTGCAGTCCTTCTGTAAAAGCACCAAATACAGCTAAGGTCTTGGCTATCTCAAGCTTAGAATCGACATTAAAATTTTGCATATAATCATACTTATCCTTCATTTCCTTATATTTCATGAAGGCCTGGTATTCAACATCCGGCATCCCTATAGTATCGAGCAACTGAGAATAACCATCTATATGTATTGTCTCCATATTAGAGAATGCAGCCAACATCATCTGCACCTCTGTTGGCTGGAAAACTCTGGCATAATGCTTCATATAGCAATTATTCACCTCAATGTCAGCCTGGGTAAAAAATCTAAAAATTTGAGTAAGCAGATGTCTTTCATTCTCAGTCAGCTCATGCTTCCAATCCTGAACATCATCTGCCATTGGGACTTCCTCTGGTAGCCAGTGCAATTGCTGCTGCAGTTTCCAAGCGTCATACGCCCATGGATATTTAAATGGCTTATATATAGGAGCTGATGATAAAAGTGACATGTGATACAAGTAAATTTTTTAGTTAATGAAATAATGCAAATTATAAAACAATAAAATATAGGAGAGAAAACTTGAAACACTAAGTATAGTTGCATATTCTATGTATGATAAACATCAAATGCATGAGCTAAGCATATGCCATGCTTCAAATAATATAAAGACACACTGTAAAATTCGATTTCTTTTTTTCATTCTCACCAAATTGTTTAGGCAATTATACTCCTACTATATTTCCGCTGCAAACAAAAACAGTAATAATTTTACTCCTAAATGAATGAACGCAAGTATATAGGCTCAATAAACTTGATATCGCCACGATTTGCAAAATCTATCATGTTCGAACCCACATTATCATTTATAATTTTTTCATATGACAATAACGCTAAGCCATTTGCTGTTGGCATAATAACTTTTTTTAACCCGTACTTCTCTGGCTCACTATTATATAACGATCTATTGTGTAGTGAGTAATTACCAAATACTTCATAGCGCTGCGCAACTTCATTTAAGAAATCTATATCTACAATACATGGCTCCATAATTGACTTAAATTGATCTTCTAAATCAATCGTATTTTTAATACTGGAACTTATAAAGGACTGACAATAAAACTTGTCAAAACTTGCGTTTAAAGCAATGACCTTGAGTGGAAACTTCTTTGTATTATATTCTGACTCAAAAGCAACAACCTCAAGTGTACTAAAATATATCAATGGTATTTTAGAGACTATACATATTCCATATGCAGCAGCAAGACCTATCCTCACTCCTGTAAAGCCACCTGGCCCAATAGTAACAGATATATAATCTAAATCACTATATATTAAGTTTGCTTCGCTCAATAATTCCTCAATCATTAGTAAAAGCCTTTCTGCTTGCATTGAATAACGTTCTTCAAGCTTTGTTATATGTACACTTCCGTCTATCAACAACGTCACTGAGCAAGTACCAAAACATGTATCTAATGCTAAAATTTTCATAATAACCAACTCAATTTGAAAAGTGTTATATGTAAAAATACAATATACAAATATGTTATAGGATGCTTACAAATGACCGACTTCATCATATGAACACAGGAACTGCTGGAAAAATAGACCTCTTGCATAACCATATAAATTGATTAAAATCCTTGATTTTATCAAGGATAACATGAAGTTTGAAAACATCAAAGATGAATACGCAGAAGAGTTTCGCAGGCTTACTGGCATTAAACGAGGAACGTTTGAAGTTATACTAAGTATATTAAAAGAAGCTGAAGCTATTTTAAAGTCTCAAGGTGGAAAACCCAATAAATTGGCTTTAGAAGATCGATTACTCATGACGCTTGAGTACTTGCGTGAATACAGGACATATTTTCATATTTCCCGCAGTTATGGAATAAGTGAAAGTGCCTGTTATCGTAATATACGTTGGATTGAAGATACTCTAATTAAAGATAAACGATTTTCACTACCTGGACGTAAAGCATTACTAAAAAGCGATTCTGAATACGAACTTGTGTTAATTGATGCTACTGAAACACCGATAGAACGACCTAAAAAAAACAGAAGCACTTTTATTCGGGAAAAAAGAGGCGACATACTCTAAAAACTCAGCTTATTGTGGATAAAAGGAAAAAAGAAATCATTTGCACTAATTTTTCTAATGGCAAGCGTCATGATTTCAGGTTATTTAAAGAATCCGGAGTTCACATCCACCCTGAGATTAAAGTTCTTACAGATACTGGTTATCAAGGCATTGATAAGTTGCATTATAATTCAGAGTTACCAAAGAAAAAGACAAAAAAGCGACCACTAAGCAGGAAAGATAAAAAGAAAAATCGTCAATTGTCTAGTGAACGTGTTTTAAATGAAAACGTCATAGGCATGATCAAACGATTTAAAATTATCGCTGATCGTTATAGGAACAGAAGAAAACGATTCGGTTTAAGGTTTAATTTACTTGCTGGTATCTATAACTTTGAGCTTTAAATAGGTTATGCAAGAGGTCTAATATACGCTAGAATTCAAAAACCAACGAACTTTTTTGTATTTAGCTAATATCAAAACTGTTATCTGTACTTGATCAAAACATTACATTCGCAAATATTGCCAATTTCTACCAAGCCATGATAAATTACTCTACTATATAGCGCGAGTTGCCAATTAATATGAAGCATCTAAGCTACTAATTACCGGCAATGTGGATAAATAGATCTTTCATAAAATCATCAAAAAACAGTACCTTGATGCAAAAACCTTTTTCATATGTTATTTTTGTTTATTTTCAAAACCATCAGCAACATATAGAGTGCTAAAAATCTACCACACGGCAATCAATTAATTGGCAACTCGCGTTATATAAATTGACAGATAAGTTTTCACCTTTCATTAGGCTGATTCTTCAAACGCTTGTTTCAGCGAACAATTGCTTTGTCGTATCCTAAGCCTTCATGAGAGATGCTTATGTACTTCTTTGTACAACTTCGGTGCTTCCCATAAGCTCCGTATACTCCTTGCACTTGCTGCACTAACACAAGTTTGAAGAAGAA
Organism: Candidatus Lariskella endosymbiont of Epinotia ramella; assembly: GCF_964019805.1. Lineage (NCBI taxonomy): Bacteria > Pseudomonadati > Pseudomonadota > Alphaproteobacteria > Rickettsiales > Candidatus Midichloriaceae > Candidatus Lariskella > Candidatus Lariskella endosymbiont of Epinotia ramella. The sequence continues at coordinate 472,156 of NZ_OZ026472.1, forward strand.
GTCTATTAAACTTTTTCAATCTAATTCTTCTATTCTGAAGAATGCAATAAATATAATATTTCGTGTTAGAGAATTGAGATTAAAATATTAGACATCTTTCGCGGACTCTACTTATGACAAGAATTTGTGCGTCGATTTTGTGTTCGCAGCTCCTCATATATACTCTTGTCTTGCCGTATCTAAATCTTCTACCACTTTTTTGCCAGAAGCTAGTTTCGAAAGAGGTCTATTTTCATTTCCAAGATAAACTTCAGAAATTTCATCCTCAAGTCAACTTTCATTATATCTTCTCTGACAGTAAAACCAACTCAGGCGACTTTCAAAAATTGTATTCTAACGATTATCTATTTTTTAGGATACATTTTTTGCAAAATTCTTAACGTTAAATAAATATTACTTTGCAAATCTTTATATACTTTCATCCTTAAATTTTTCACATCATTTCTAATCTGCACTAATTCTTCAGAATGAACTAATTATACTAACGCGAATTACCAACTATTTTATAATTAGTAACTCGTCTAAATATGATGCTGTTAACAGCACGATATACGAAAATTGAACCAGGAGCGACTTACCTAAAGTTTTTCGAAATATAAAATCAATTCAACTATTTCTGCAGGTTATACATGTTGCAGACTTACACTAAAGTGGCAAAACTTGTATATACACATCTTTTTCTTGCTGAAAAAATCTCCCATATATTTAAGCTATTAATCAGCAACTCAAGTGGTGCATGCAAGTTAAATACCAACTCTTTACTTTACCTGCAGTATATAACATTTTCAGTCGAAAATAACTCACCTTCAAAACTCCTAAAGTAATTCAGCAAGATTCTTCGCAGCACTCTCACAAAAAAATCTACGATTTATTTTACTAGACGTTTTCAATTCACTCCTATTACTTAAAAATCTAAGAATTATATCACATAGCTTTGCACTACTAAACTCATCTTGAGGAATCAAGATGGCCCCCAAATTATCACGAATAAATATCGCATTATGGAATTGATGATTATCAGCTGCACTTGGAAATGGCACAAGTATCGATTGCTTTTGAAACAAAATTAACTCAAATACTGTTGCTGCTCCAGCTCTTGAAATTATCAAGTCATGTGTCGCAATTTTCCTCCCAATATCTTTAAAGAAAGTGCTTAACTCAACTCTTGCGCTTGTTTTGCTATAAAATTCATTAACATTTTCCATATCCTCTTGCCTAACCTGCTGAGTCACTGCAATCTGTTTTTGCTTATCAAGCGGTAGCAAACTAATAGCACTTGGAAAAATATCAGAAAATACCTTTGCTCCCTGACTTCCACCTATTACTAAAATAGAAAGAATGGAGTGATCAGCATCACTTTCTGTTTTTCCTAATATGGCACTGTTTTCAACTTCATCACCCGCAACAAGAGTTGGAGTTGACTCTGCCTTATATTGTGTACTTCTTGCTATGTCAAGCAGCTCAGGCCGCATCGGCAAACCAGTTACAACAACTTTATTTAATACAGTACTTGGCAATCCAACAGTATCTGGAAAGGAGACAGCTAAACTCCTGCAAAAGTATGAAATTATCTTATTAGACTTTCCAAGGACAGAATTTTGTTCATGTACTACAACTGGAATCCTCATTAAAAAAGCAGCAAAAGCAGGAGCAAGAGACGCATATCCACCAAAACATACAACGCACCTAGGCTTTATGGCAACAAACAAATGGACCAATCTCAAGCAATTCACAAATAAAAGTAAAATCTTTATGTATGAAGACAATAAAGTTGCCGAACTTACACTAAAGATCTTAAAAACTTTCGATACATCCACAATATCTTTTATAAAATTAAATCCTCGATCATCTATTGTAAATACTACATTAAACTTCTTTTCTATATGGCGCGAAAGAGCTTCAGCAGGATATACGTGACCACCAGTTCCACCTGTTGCGATTACTACCGTATTTCTTTTATCAGCTTTCATTTTACCATATAAGGAATTTGTGTTTCTATCCAAGCTATTTTGCCGTCTTTTCTACGGTATACAACACTTATCATTCCACTTTCTAAGTTAATGAATAACAACGTAGTTAAATCCATTAAATCCATATGCATAACAGCATCACTCACAGTCATTCTGAGTAATGGAGATTGTCTCTCTGCTACAACGATTGGACATTCATCCAAAACTTCATGATCACTTGCTGCAAGCACATATTTAGTTGCCATTAGTTCATCAAGCACTTCAGGATCTCTAACACTGCGCACTTTATGCTTATCCTTGAAACGCTCTTTGTATTTTTGCAATTGCCTCTCTGCTTTCTGTATAGCGCCATCTACACTATTATACGGATCTGCATCTTCGTTATTACTTTTTATTACAACGCCACGCCCAGTACCATCGTTCACTATAACGTTCGAGTGAAACATACTGTTATTTTTAGAAATTGTAACATGAGCACTAATTGCGTTCTCAAAGTATCTCTTAACTCTGGACTTCAGGTTTTCTTCTACATGAACACGCAAGGAATCACCTATACTAATATGTTTTCCGGTTATTATGACTTCCATCTGTATTTTCTCCAAACATTAAAAATCTTTGATCACAAGTAGTATATATTTGTCATACTTTTCAAAATTAGCGTCTTTAAAATGCTCCTTATGTATTTTGTATACAACACAAATTACTGATTAATAACTAAAAGTGTATGGCAGATTTTTCGATAGCACAAAGAGATGCATATATACAAGTTTTGTCACTTTAGTAATGACTTACAACATATCTGCCATACAAAGATCGTTGAATTTATACATTTTGAAAATTTTAGGAAGGTCACTCCTGACTCAATTTTCGCACACATCTAGAGGAGTTGCCAATTATTTTATAATTAACAACTCGCGTTTCTTAGCTCTTTTTAAAATCTAAGTTTAAATATAAATCAGATATATACTCTCTAAATCAAAATGCATTGATAAAAAATAACACTTTTTAGCATTTTTAGTAAAGCAAGCTTTATTCAAACCTTATCTTAAGACTTCATTCCTTTGAAGATGCCAAGAGCTTGCGCAACCATAGCACTTGCATCTCCTGTATTAGAAGGAATGATAGGGTTTATCCCATTGATTGTGTAAATTTTTTAGAGCCATTAAAATCTCCCATCAAATTTGATTATAAAATGAGCCATAGCTTCATTCCAGTTAGAGATAGGCATGGTCCATTTTTTGGTAATATAATCAATCGTTAGGTATAAAACCTTGAATACCGAATCATCATTTGGGAAAACACGCTTATTTCTTGTAACTTTTCTCAACTGACTATTCAGCGATTCTATAGCATTTGTAGTGTAAATTATCTTACGGATACTCTCTGGATATTGCAGAAATATTACAAGATTCTCCCAATTATTATACCAGGATTTTGCTATATGTGGATATCGTTTACTCCATTTCTTATCAAAAGATTCTAGGGCAAGATGCGCTTCATCTTCAGTAGCAGAGCTATAAATAAGCTTTAAATCTGATGCCAATAATTTTCTGTCTTTATATGATACATACTTCAGGCTATTTCTAATTTGATGTACTATACAAAGCTGATGCTCAGTTTTGGGATAACTTGCGCATATAGCTTCAGACATACCAGTCAGGTTATCACTACAGGCAATTAATATATCTTTTAATCCTCGATTCTTCAATTCAGTAAAATTACTAAGCCAGAATTTAGATCCTTCATTCTCACTTATCCATAATCCTAAAATATCTTTCCGGCCCTGTAAATCTATACCCAGCGCAACATATACTGATTTATTAATTATCTGTTTATCTTGCCTTACCTTAACTATTAAACAATCAAAATATACTATAGGATATAATGGTTCAAGAGGTCTACTCTGCCAAATTCTAACCTCATCAATTACATCATCTGTAACCCTACTAATTAAACTCTCACTAACTTCTGCTCCATATAATTCTTGTAATTGGATCTTGATATCAGACAAACTCATCCCCTTGGCATACAGAGATATTATCTTTTGATCTAAACCATCTATTCTTGTTTGATTCTTGGAGACAATTACAGGTGCAAATTTACCTTCTCTATCTCGCGGAATATTTAACTCGATACTGCCATTCTCAGTAATCAAATTCTTATTATAATGACCATTCCTGCAATTCTCAGTTTCAGACCTATCATATTTGTTATAACCTAAGTGTTCAGACATTTCTGCCTGCAAGGCTCTCTCCAAAATACTCTTCGTTAATTCCTTAATCAATCCATCCTGCTTCAGTACTGTCTTTAAATCCGCTCCTCCTTCTATCAGTAAATCTATCGCTTCATTTATTTTCTTATTCTTTTCTGTCTTCATTCTAATTACCTATATTCTTTATTAATTCCAAATATAGGCTCTACTATAATTTACACAATCTTTGATAAAGACTCGAATGATAAGAGTATTATTCTCCTTAGCAAGAAGTTTAAATGCCTCTATGTATTGTTCTGCAACTCTAAGGGCTGCGGCATCATATCCACCATTATTCTGGATAGCAGCAGCAACCCTTACTATGCTTGCTGCAGTCGCATTTGCAATCATCTCTATTGCTTCAGCTTCACCCTTTGCTCTGTTCACTTGCTCTGTCATAATAGCTTCAGAACTTAGTACAACTTCACACTTTCTAGCCTCTGCAGAGTTAATAGTTGCTTGCTTCTGTCCCTCAGACTCAAGTATAACAGCACGCTTCTGCCTCTCTGCTGCAACCTGCGTCTCCATTGCCTTCACAACACCAACTGGTGGCTTAATATCTCGTATTTCATAGCGCATACATTGTATGCCCCAGGTAGTGGCAGCTTCATTTATCGCATTTACAATTTGCACATTCAACAATTCGCGCTCTTCGAATGTATTATCCATAGAAATTTTTCCTATAGCAGAACGCATTGATGTTTGTGCAAGCTGTGTAACAGCATAATAAGGATTCTCAACGCCGTATGATGCATCAACAGGATTTACTATACGAACATAAAGAACTCCATCAAGCAATAAAGTTACATTATCCTTTGTAATAGCAGCTTGTTCAAGAACATCTATCGGTCTTTCTTTTAGAGTATGCTTGTATGCGACCCTATCGATGAATGGAATAATAAAATTCAGACCAGCAACCATGGATTGGTGATATTTACCAAATCTCTCAACTATCCAAGCTTCTTGCTGCGGAACAATTTTGATAGCAGAAAACGCTAAAATAAAAATAATAACAGCCAAAGAAAATAAAAGCTCCATGTATCACTCCTTTACCTAAAACTAAAGTAAATTACTAATAAAACCCGATTTTTGGTGCCGTTGAAGGGAGTCGAACCCCAGACCCACGCATTACGAATGCGTTGCTCTACCAACTGAGCTACAACGGCGTTTTGGTATGCAGTATTGTTAACAGTGCTATAAAAAATAGCAACTTTTTTCACTTGCCGAAAGTATATTCATCACTATCTTTTTAAGCTTGTATATAATTAACATAGAGCATAGCTAGTCTGCCCGAAGTTAAATAAAAATCAGTATTTAGTTTATTCTAGAAATAGTGAAATTTCTTTTATATTTTCGCTCGATAGCAATATATAATAACTTGAAAAACTAACCATATTCATTTCAAATGAAATACGCAAGCGATTTGCTACTCTCAAAACTTTTTTCAATAAAGGTGAATTCATATCGAAATACTTTAACTCGTGTTACATAGTAGCTGCGATTTTAAAACAGTTATGTAACGATTCAAACTCAATATTTCGCCAAAGCCGTTTTTTGCCTTGAAATCGTCTCAGTGGTATACTATCTAATACTGAGAATTTGTCAAAATACTTTTTTAAAACGTATTAATCATGCAAACAGATAAGCTTCAGGAAAATAAAATGCAGCAAGAAAACCATTCTGAAAAAGAGCATAATGCTACATTACAACAAAATGCGAATCAGGACGTAACTACTGAAGATTCAAAACTAGTTGTGGAAGAAAAAGAAAATGAGCAGAAAAATCAAGTAGCAGAACTGCAGAGTCTTGTGAAAGAGTTGAACAATAAGCTACTCTTAGAGATTGCAGAGAATGATAATCTCAGAAAACGCTTCGCGCGTGAGCTCGAGGATGCAAAAAAGTATGCCATTGCAAACTTTGCAAAAGAACTAGTTGAGGTTCTAGAAAACTTGTATAGAGTAACAGAAAACATCTCAGATAACGCTGAAATTACGCCGGAAATGCAAAGCATGAGTGATGGTGTTTTAATGACGCAGAAAATATTGCTCAGTGCATTCGAAAAACATGGTATTCAAAGAATTTACCCAGAGATAGAAAGCGAGTTTGATCACAGGTATCATGAAGCACTGAGCCAGCAAGAAGACGCAACAAAGAAGAAAAATACAATAGCTCAGGTTGTACAAGCAGGATATATTATAGACTCGCGTTTGTTACGCCCAGCACTAGTTATAGTTGTTGGATAAAGCAAGACATCAGCGAACTGAAATCTAAAAATAAATATTTCAAAAATTGACATAGTCAAAATGCTCTTTATGCAATGCGGGTTGCTAATTATTTTATAATTAAGCAACTCGCCTAAATTGACTTGATTAACAAGGGCATGCCAAAACGTGAAATATCACTGCACTATTTTTCCACTACCACACAAATCAACTTTCGCATCAGCAAACCTATCTTGCTTTTGATTATAATAGATCTTGAAGATCTTAATACGCCTTCATCAAAAATTAATGATTGATCAAAGCAGACGATAATATAAAAATAATCTTCACAAAAAAAATAAATTAGTAAAATGTTTAATTTGACTAACATTGCTTTTCAATTATAAAGCATCACTAATTTTAGCAAAATAACAACAATTTAACAAATTATGATTCACCTTCTAGTTTATATGATGAACTTATAGCTCCAAAAGTATTAAGACTTCCTGCTCTTTCTAAAAATATATCATCTATAAAGCGAGGTGCTATCATGTCATTATATGGAGGAATTATGCAAAAAATAACTGATTACTTATCAAAATACACCTCTCTTTTTATTATTCTGATATTTTGTTTTGCCCTATCTTGTGTAATGATGATTGCCATGCACAATGCTAATGGTGGTACACTAATGCAATATTTTATGGCATACTTCTTCATATTTCTTTCACTTTTCAAGTTTCTCGATATAAATGGATTTGTCAAAGCATTTGCGGCATATGATCTTTTGGCGCAAAAGTTTCGATTTTATGGATATTGCTATCCATTCGTCGAATTCAGCATTGGAATATCGTATCTATGCGCATTTCTGCCGCTTTTTATGAATATCGTCACTTTTACAGTAATGACAATCAGCGGAATAGGTGTAGTAAAAAGCTTATTATCAGGTCAAAAAATAAAGTGCGCCTGTTTAGGAAGTGCTCTAAATATTCCACTTGGCGTAATAAGTGCAATTGAAAATTTTGGCATGGGATTTCTTGCGGCATATAATATCATATTTTTATAAATTTTTCATTATGATATGCATAATAAATATATATTTAATCTCTTTAAGCAATCTCACATAATCTATGTAGTAAAACCTTATGCCATTAAAGAATTAGTTTCGCATATACTATAACTTTATTAACAATCTTAAGGCGTATAATCTAGCCAAATTGCCATTAAGGGTAAACAAAAGCACAAAATTTATAAGATTTTCACGGCCTAGCCTAAAATTATCTTGATATGTTTTTGCGTCTGAAATACTCTGTCGAGATAATTATCATCTTAAAATAATCATAATTGAGGATCATAAATGAATAAAACTGAATTTATTGAAGCTGTTGCTGGTGCTATGAGTGTTTCTAAAACTAAAGCTGCGGATGCTGTTTCGGCTGTATTATCCACTATACAAAAAGCGCTAGAAAATGGCGATGAGATCAGGATAGTTGGTTTTGGAGCATTTAAAGTAGCAGATGTAAGAGCTAAGGTTGTACGCAATCCACAAAACGGACAAAAGATCAATGTCCCAGCTTGCAAAAGACCAAAGTTTATTCCTGGAAAAGACTTGAAAGAGGCGGTAAATCGCAAGTAAAGGTAGTAATTATGTCACAGTTTTTGCTAAAAATACGTTTTATATACTCGTACAATAATGTAACAACATCGGAATATATATGCTAAAGCATTATATAAAATCCGGGCTTTTGAGTGCTCGCGGTGCGTATGGTTATTTTTTTTTGAAGCATGTAGATTTTGCAGAGTTGGTAGAAAAACGCTCCAGAGCTAAGTATATAAGCGATGTTTTTGAGATTTGCGATGGTGACATAATTGCAATGCCTAAACAAGAACATACAGATAAGGTGCTGGTATTGTCGCGCAAGGACGCGGCTATGTTTAGTAGCGATATGCCAGCTGACTCTATAGTAACAGATATTCCAGGGGCTGTGATTGGCGTTAAGACTGCTGATTGTGTACCTATACTCTTATACGATGAAAAAAATAAAATATCGGGAGCCGCCCATGCGGGTTGGCGCGGTGCATTCAGTGGCATCTTACAAAACACTGTGCTCGCTATGGAATCCTTAGGTGCAAATGTCAGTAGTATTGCGGCGTGTCTTGGCCCATCAATTAGACAATATAGCTATGAGGTATCATATGACTTACATGACAGATTTATAAAACAATCTAAAAGTAACAGCACTTTCTTTAAAAATAACGGAGAAAAGTATCTGTTTGATTTACCTGGATACTGCAGATCAGTATTATCTGAGATGGGTGTTGAAATAGAAGATCTATGCATAGATACCTATACAAATTCTGATATTTTATACAGCTATAGGAAGATTAATCGCTCTAATACTCAAGCTCGTTCTGGCTTCGGACAACTTTCTCTAATTCGCTTTGCTTGATATCTGTATTATCTTTTTACAAATTCAGCTGCGCATGAGTGGGTCAAAATTCACTGTATTCAGCATTTTGCTCTAGCATTTGAGTTGTATTAAATCTTGCATAACTACCTTTCAAACCGCACAATCTTCTTAAAATCCACTAATTTTATAATGTCAAATAAAGATAGCATCAAATCTAGGATAGATGATTTAAAATCTAAAACATGCTACCAAGAACGCATGCAAGCAAAACATGGCAGTATTTTTAATGCCAATTATAAAAAAAAATCAACAAATAAAAGTGGTAGTGGAATAAACATACTTGCTGACATACTTGCTGGGATTGCAATAGGTGTTTTTGTAGGTTATTATGTTGATCTATACTTTGGTACAATGCCTGCTTTTTTGTTTATTTTTACAATATTAGGCTTGTTCGCTGGAATTTATAACATAAGTAGATATTAGAACATCTTATGCATAGCCCTCTAGAGCAATTTAATATAAAAGTTTTGCTTCCTATTAAGGTAGCAGGACTTGATGTTTCATTTAGCAACTCTTCACTCATGATGTTGATTGTGCTTCTCATCACTGCTCTATTTCTCTTTTTGGGAACTCGCTCTAGCAAGGCTGTGCCAAATAGGCTAGAAGCCGCTGTTGAGGTATTGTATGATATGATAGAAAATATGGTAAAAAGTACAGCCGGTAGTGAGGCTCGTAAATATTTCCCATTCATTTTTTCTCTGTTCATTTTTATATTATTCTGCAATCTATTTAGTATGCTTCCATATGCATTTACCGTAACAAGTCATATAGCAGTCACTATGGCATTTGCAGCATTCATCTTTGTCTGCGTCACAGTTATAGGCTTTTGCAAGCATGGAATGCACTACTTCTCATTGCTAGTTCCGTCTGGCACACCTATCTTAATGGCTCCTATGCTTTTTGTGATAGAATTGATAGCATATCTTGCAAGGCCTGTTAGCCTTTCTATACGTCTTGCTGCAAATATGATAGCAGGGCATGTTGTGCTTAAAGTTTTAGCATCTATGGCGATTATGGCAGGATTTTTTGGTATTTTTCCACTTATGTTACTGACGCTACTTACAGGATTTGAGATATTTGTTGCAGTTTTACAGGCTTATATTTTTTCTATTTTAACATGTGTATATCTAAATGATGCTTTAAATTTACACTAATTTTATCTATCTCTATGCTATTCTCGTCTCTTGTAATCATTCCAATAACTTCTTTTGTTACTTTATCTTATTGAGACATTTATCTATTTTAAAGTAACCTAGTGTGGTTCTAAATTCGCTTTTAAGGAAATGTTGTGACATAATCATTTAAAAATTTATACTGCTTGTATAATTAAGTTATTGATTTAAAACGATACTTAGGTGATATTTGCTATTGTGATAAATTTTTGCTTTGTTTTATATTTACTAATAATTGAGGAATGTTTTTTATGGAATTGTTGTCACTAAAATATGTTGGAGTAGGTCTTGCAACTCTCGGAATGCTAGGCGCTGCAATTGGAGTGGGTAATATTTTTGCTGCACTGATAAAAAGCATAGCGCGCAATCCTTCAGCTGAGTCCCAGCTTAGCAAATATGCATATATAGGCGCTGGCCTTGCAGAAGCTATGGGTATATTTGCGTTCTTGATGACTCTACTTATATATTTTAGTTAATAATGATTTGATACTGTTTGCCCATGCCACAACTAGACATTTCCACATATTTGATGCAGATTGCTTGGCTAATATTAGTTTTTTCTGCTCTATACTGTTTCGTTAGATATTTTTTCTTCCCTAGAATGTCTAAAAAAATAGCGCTGCGCAACGCTATTGTGGATGATGCGATAGTAAAGTCAGAGGCTCTTGTTTTAGAATGCCAAAAATTGAAATCTGAGATTGCTCAAATTATGCATCAAGCCAGAGAGCATTCTGTATTACTACAAAAAGAAGCAGATGCTAAAGCTAGAGTAATGATGGAAGAAGCTGTTGCTATATCTAATGATAAAGTTGAAGCATTTTTAGCAGCAGAATCTAAAAAGTTAGCAGACCTCGAACAGGAAATACGCGCGCAAGTGCCGTCTGTTGCAGATGATGTAAAGAATGAAATTTTGCATTTCTTTCAGCAGAAGAATAAGATTTCGTAATGATATCGCTTGCAATATCTTATTCCGTACTTTGTTGTATTACGATATTTGTATGCGTTGTTATTATCTAGCTTTTGTGTCATGATATATCTGAGGCAGTATAAAAGAGTTATGCTAAACTTTGTCTTTTTGATAAATTTTAAGTCAGCCTCTCGTCTGAAATAGAGTTATATTGCAGATTTCAAGTGAATAAAAATTTGTTCTAAATACTCGTTTGCTGTGCCTATTTTATAGTGCTTTAGCTATAGCTTATGGTATATGTACCTATAGCTCGGGTAAATGAAGAGTTGGTATTTATGTACATACGAAGTTAAACTGAGTAAAGGTTAGAAGACGCGAGTTCCCAATTATTTGATAATTAGCAACTCGTCTCAATGTTTCGAAAATTGAGTCAAGAAGTAGCTTTTCTAAAGTTTTCGAAATATAAAATTCAACGATGTTGTAGTGAGTAGGTATGTTGCAAGCCACTACTAAAGTGTCATGTATGCACTTCTTTGTATTGCAGAAAAAATCTACTATATACTTGTGTTATTAATCGGCAGCTTAGGTTGCATACAAAGTATATAAGGAGAATTTTCAAGACGCTAATCTTTAAAGTATGACGAATGTATAAATCCTTTGATGTGTAAAAACTGATAAGCTTAGAGCTTATGCATAAAATTATTTTTGATGGTATTTCTAAGTATGTTTGAGTTTAACGAGGAGTTTTTTGTTTCCATTTGTTTTTTCATTTTTGTTGCTGCAGTTTTCCCAAAAGGTAGAAAGGCTATTGCGTCAATCTTGGATAATAAAATAAAGATGATTAGCGCTAATATAGAAGAAGCAACAAAAATACGAGCAGAAGCTATGAAAATGCTAGAGGAGGCTAAGTTAGAATATACAAAAGCAGTGGAACAAAAGGATCTCATAGCCAAACAGTCAGAAAAGAAAGTAAAACATCTACTTGAAAATATAAATTCTAAGATCCAATCAGATATGAAACGTGATATACAAAGCGCTCATAACCTTGCAGCACGTAACATGGATAACTTAATCGTCAAATTAAAATCTGAAATTTTACAAATAAGCATAGAGATTGCATCGGCAGTCATGAAAAATAAGATGTGTGATGAAAAACACTCAGAATCTGTGCTTGATGAAGCACTCTCTTCACTTCTTTCTCAACTTTTTAATACTCAAAATACTTCAAATCAACAACTATAATGTGTCGTTAAGATTTTATATTTATATTCCCTTAAAATAAAAATGAACTTGCAAACATAGTAGTAAAGCAGTAAAACACCCCTTGAACTCGTAAGTAGGGTATCTGTAAAATATTTATTCTAGAAGATGACACAAAATCAAAGACTTTTAATAGCACTTATAATATCTCTAATTATCTTAACAGTGTGGCAAAACTTCATTATAACGCCTGAAACGAACACAAAAGTTACAGAAAATAATACAAGCGGAGATATTACAACATTAGAATATATAAAGAAACCAATTGAAATTTTACCTAGAGAACATGTAATACAACATGGATTCTCAGAGAGGAAGAGAATACTCTTAGAAAGCGATACAATGAAAGGATCGCTAAGCCTAATCGGTGGAAGGCTGGATGATGTCATTTTAAAGAAATACACAGAAACTGCAGATCCAAACTCACAAAACGTTGTGTTACTCTCTCCAGGAAATACTAATGAGGTATTTTTTGTAGAATTTGGTTGGCTTGATTCATCCGGACAAAAAGTAGAGCTTCCTACTAAAAACTCAGTTTGGCAACATAGCGGGAGTAATTTATCTCCAATGAATTCAATAAATATGTATTGGAAAAATAGTACTGGTATTACGTTCAAACTGCAATTCTCACTTGATGAGAAATATATGTTAAACATCAAGCAGTCTGTACAAAATAATAGTGGTTCCGCTGTTTCGCTCCATCCATATTTTGCTGTTAATCGTACGTTTACTGAAAGTAAGAACACTAACATGCTGATGCATGAAGGAGCAATTGGTGTGTTAAATAGCAAATTACATGAAGTAACGTTTGGTGATATCAAAGATGATAAAAATTTAACTTATAAGTCTCAAAGTGGCTGGCTTGGCTGGGTAGACAAATATTGGCTCACAGCTATTATTCCTCAGAAAGGCAGTCAATTTAATGCAAAAATTTCTTCTTTTAAGGTAAGTGATAGAGATAGATTTCAGATAGATGGGATATTGGAAGCACAACTTATACTGCCTAACAACTCCATAGATAAAAGCTATAATCTATTTATTGGACCTAAACAGCTTAAACTTCTAGAGAGCTATGAGAAAGTTTATAATATAGAACTATTTGATAGAGCGGTTGACTTTGGAATACTATACTTTATTACCAAGCCTATCTTTATGTTGCTGAGCTATTTTTATCAGATTTTAGGTAATTTTGGTTACGCAATTATTCTTTTAACAATCGTAATAAAGTTACTCCTTTTTCCACTTTCATATAAGAGTTTCCTAAGTATGAATAAGCTAAAAGCTCTGCAGCCGCAAATGGCAAAAATTAAGGAAAAATTTAAAGATGATATGCAAGGCATGCATAAAGCAATGATGGAGCTCTATAAAAAGGAAAATGCTAACCCTATGTCTGGTTGCTTGCCAATTATAGTACAGATGCCTATCTTTTTCGCTCTTTATAAAGTTCTATATGTTACGATAGAGATGAGACATGCACCATTCATGCTTTGGATCCACGATTTATCCGCCCTTGATCCTACAAGCCTATTTAATATGTTTGGTCTGATTCCTTGGGATCCTCCAGGATTTTTGATGATTGGTGTACTACCTATCATCATGGCTCTAACCATGCATATACAACAAAAACTAAACCCAGAGCCGTCTGACCCAACTCAAGCTAAGGTTATGAAGATGTTGCCTTTAATATTCCTGTTCATGTTTGCCTCTTTCCCTTCTGGATTAGTGTTATATTGGGCTTGGAGTAATATATTGTCTATATTGCAACAAGCTGTAATCAAGAAATTACATTCTAATTAACCATTGCTACAAAAGAAATAGCTACCATTTTATATATAGCACTGCCGGTAGTGCAATATTGAAGATTATCAAAGATAGTTTTATATTCAAATTTTTGCTTTTTATATAGCTCAAAGCAGTATAAAAAGATAATTACTAGAGTAGAGAGAATGTATTAAGTCGCCTGCATCATAACTCTAAAAAGCTGAGGATTTATGTTGGCCTGCAAGCAATTATGATGCGCAGAAAGTCCAGCAGGAAAAGTGGCAACCTTATGGATTTTGTTATGTACTGTCTTCATAAATTCATATGCGTTAATTTTTGGGTCAAATAATTATATATATTTGCGAATAAATTAGTGAAGTAATACTTGAAAATCAAGCAATAAAGGTTTCTGCAAGTAGTGTTGCCCGCAAGTACCTAAGTAGTATTGCTAGGGTACAGGACAAGTTAGTACAGGGCTGCTGACAATAACTTTTGTACATTTAATTTTCCGCAAAAATTTATTTGCGCGGCAAATCGATTTTTTGATGGACATATAAATTAAGGATATTACAACAATTAGCAATGAAATTTATGAATAGACAATACAGACTAAATCTTTTGTTTATCTTGCTCACTATTACTTCTGCCTGCTTGTACTAATGTAAGCCAGAAAAACCCTGTTTTCCCACCTTCCAAAGAAGAAGTGGAGAATAAAAGAGTTGGAAGCTTGCTTGGAGGTGAAACTAGTGGTTTTACAATATATAGTTCAACAGATAACTCTCATTTTACTGCAAAACCAAAGAAACAAACCTCAAACTGCAGTCAAAACCTAGTATGGAATACTATGCTTGATTCTCTATCAGATATTCAAATAGCTTTTACTGACAAAGAGTCTGGCACTGCAGTTACACATTGGCAGTATTCAAATAACAAACAAGAGAGAAAAAAATATCGTATCCTTTTATTGCAAGATTCAAATGATAATTATTCAGTAAATGTTACAGCTTTAAAACAATCATTCTTCAAATCTGCTTGGAGCAATGACGAAACAGACTCGGAAGCTGCATCTAAACTGCAAAATCTTATCATGAACAGAATTAATTTTGTTTGCACCAATAACTAACTCAAGTTACCTATTCATAATCCAAGTGTATAGCAGATTTTTTGGCTATACAAAGAGGGGCATACTACAAAGTCTCAAAACAAGCATGAAATGGTGCTTGGAGCGCAAAAATAGCGCTTTAAATCCGTAAGGAAATGTTATAATAAACGCAAAAACCTTACGGATTGTGTGAATGTAGTATTTGCTAGGTATAGGAGAATTAATATATCCGAAAATTAGCGTATGGCAGTTCGGCTTTGTTGCACATTTCACTTCTCCACAGAAATTTATTTGCTACGTAAATAGATTTCTGGCGCGCGTACTACAAACATTTTTCCGATTCTGCTATAAAAAATCACAACAAATTGACACAGATACCATTAGCTAAGCAATAAAATGCACAATATAAAGTTGTACCAAGGCATTTCAAAAGCTATAATGCATATTTCTAGCGGATGGACAAGATAAATCCTATGTTCCTTATAGTTATGACACAGACGACTATAAATCTAATATTCCATAATCAATATAGATTTTTATAATTCAGCTATTTCTTGAATTTGTTTGAATATTATTTGCGATCTCTTCAAGATAATTTGCTATATCATCTATAATCTCTAACAAATGTTCATTATAACTAGCTAAATCGCCTTTCTCAGACATAAGACTCTGTGCATTTTCTTCTCCAGATTTTAGAGTTTCGATTTCATCTTGCATAATTAAAGCTGCTAAAAACAACGCTCTACTATCATTGACATTTTTGATATCTGACTTGAGTGCTGCGATTCTTTCGTTAATTTTATTAGCAAGATATTTTACCCTATTTGGATCTTCACAATGTACGTCAAGTACTCCAGAACCAAACTGAACGGTTACTTTACTCATTTATTTATTTTTTGTTTTAATAAACGTTTTAATTGATTAATAGATACATCAATATATTCAGAAGTACTCTTGTCAACTAGCGTATCAGGTAATGTGCGCAGCTCTGGCTCAGCATTAACTGTGCTGCTACTTTGACTTTGTTGTTCAGACTTAACTTCTATTGCTAGTCCAGTTTGCAGTACTTGGCTTTTATTATCAATCTTTGATCTTATCTCTTCTAACTTTTCTGAGATTGCTGCATTTTCAGCTTCAAGTGAAGCTATACTAGATTTCATATGATTTTGTACGTTGTTTAGGTCTAAGCATTCTTTTTCAAGCTTTGCATTCTGCTTCAATAAAGCATCAGCAGCATATTTGATATTGTGCAGAGCTTTAGCAATACGTTTTTTGGCTTTTTCTATACGTTCTTCGATCATCATGTTTATCAACCTTGTTGAGCATTACAAGTATGCCACAATAAAAACAAAGATAAGATTTTTTATTGGCAATACTAAAACATTTATACAAGTACTACCACTAATTTTATAAAGCACTTAAAAATGCAAATAAAAACCCATCTTTTATTATACCAAAATTATGGATTTTATAAACTTATAACGCAAAAATAATTTCATCTTAACAATTAAACTTCTGTATAACAAAGAGTGGGTATTTACTTATATATATGAAGTTAGGCTTAAAAAAGAGCTAGGGGAATTAGTGCATATATATAAGTTTTTTATAGGTATATACACGATAATATATGGTACTATTCACAAAGTACTATAAAAATGCCTGCTAACAGAAATAATACACTGCTTATTTTTCAAACTAGTCAATTATTATCATATAAGCATAGAATTGATATGCCAGCAATTAATCCTATCTCAATCATCTAATCTACTATAATGAGTACAGTTAATACTGATACATCACAAGAAGCTAAACATTACATGCTTTCTCATATATTAATATCATTATATATGAATTCTAAAACATATTTCTAATGCTCTATGTTTATAAATTGCAATGGTAATACTGCTGCAAATGTTAAAATATAGCTAAAACAGCATAAAAAAGTCATGCTAAACTTTGTCTTTTTGATAAATTTTAAGTCAGCTTTTTGCTTGAAATAACAGTTATATTGCAGATTTCAAACAAATAAAAATTTATTCTAAATACCACGCTTGCCATATCTACTTGATAGAGCTCTAGCTATAAAACTCATTAACATGAAATGCACTGCATCTGATATGCTATGCTATACAACATATCATTTAGAAAGCAGTCCTATGGCAGCATATGTCATATAAAAACATGGTGCCCATGAGAAGACTCGAACTTCCATGACCAAAAGGTCACTAGCACCTGAAGCTAGCGTGTCTACCAATTCCACCACATGGGCAAAAAATATGTGAAACTATAATGAAATTTCATAATATGCACTGCTAAACAATCAGCGATCATGAAATACATAACATTTTTAAAAATATGCTGGCACTTATTTTTGAAAGTATCAACATAATACCAACTTATTCAGCTCAAAAATTAGATATTATAATTTTACTTTAAATCATGAAAAGAGATGTATTTACTTACTATTCTCATTTTAGAAACTACGAGATGTCTTCTAATATCACACAAAAGAAACACTCAATAATAACATAAAACTATCTAATTCTAATGTATTTTATAGGAGTATTAGCTAAATAATTATCAGCTTAATAGCAAAAATTAACCTGCTGAACCTAAAGTAACATTAATATAGCATAAGCTTTACTTAATTACCAAAGTAAACCGATAGATATGCAGGTATTATAGTAACGTAAAGTTACTAACGATATATAACAATGCTACCTTTAAGATTTTAATATACTGAGATCGTGACTACATACCCCACTATCTGTCAAAAATTTATTTACTAGCAAATAAATTTTTGCGGAAAATTAAATATACGAAAATTAGCTTTTAGGTACTACTCTGCGCTAATTTTGTGATATATAATTTGTCCTTGCCTGCCATACCAAAGTCTCAAAAGTGCGCATGAAATTCTGCTACGAAGTGTCAAAATAGTGCTTTAAATCCGTAAGAAAATGTTATAGTAAACGCAAAAACATATGCTTACGTTGTTTGCTGCATAACTTTAAAAAGAACACAGCAAACTGCAAAACAACTCAAAACAGAGGAAATAACTTGAGCAAAAACAAGTATAGTAAAACCTGCTATATTTATGCATTACTCTTTCTTCAATGCAGCGCCTAATATATCACCTAAGCTTGCACCACTCTCTGTAGAGCCAAACTCAGCCATTGCTTTCTTCTCCTCAGCAATTTCCAAAGCTTTTATAGAAAGCGCAACGTTTCTGCTCCCAGAATCAAATGATAACACCTTTGCGTCCACCTTATCACCAACAGCAAATCTTTCAGGCTTTTGCTCACTTTTATGCCTAGAAAGCTCAGCTTTCTTTATAAATGCACGCACTCCACCAGGCAATTCAACATCGATACCATCTTTCTGCACACCAGTTACATTACAAGTTACAGAATCTACATCAGCTAGATTTGCAACTGCCTGAGCTACACTATCAACTACAGTTTGTTTGATTCCAGCTGTGATACGCTCTCTCTCAAGATCTATATTTAGAATCACTGCTTCAACAATATCACCTTTCTGATACTCTTGTACTGCTTCTTCTGCAGGTTTATCCCAGCTGATTTCAACTGCAGGAATAAGAATATCAATTGTAGAAGCAACACCCTCTTCTTGCATGGAAACAAAAAGACCAAAATCTACTACAGTCTTCACAATTCCTTTTACTTTCGTACCAACTGGATAATGTTTTGCAAAATGTTCCCAAGGATTTTCCTTACATTGCTTCATGCTGAGACTTATCCTATGCTTAGCAACGTCTATCTCAAGAATCATAACATCTACCTCATCACCTTGCTTAACAAGTTTACGAGGGTGTGTATTTTTGATTTGCCAAGCCATCTCACTATGGTGTACAAGCCCTTCAATACCAGGCTTTAGCTCTACAAAAGCGCCGTAATCAACAACAGTTGTAACAACACCTTTAAATACCTTCCCAACTGGGTATTGCACGATTAAACCATCCCAAGGGTTAGGGAGAAGCTGCTTTATCCCAAGCGAAACTCTTTGTAGTTCAAGATTATATTTTGTCACTACTACATCAACTTGTTGTTGTAACTTCAATACTTCAGAAGGGTGAGATATTTTATTCCAAGAAATGTCAGTGATATGCACAAGGCCATCCATAAATCCAAGATCTACAAACACACCATAGTCTGCAATATTCTTAATTACACCTTTTAGCACTGTACCTTCTGAAATAGTAGCAAGCTGCTGCTTTCTACTCTCTTGACGCAACTCTTCAAGTATTGCTTTACGTGAAACTACAACATTCCCATGCTCTTTGTCGATCTTCAAAATCTTGAAAGTTTGAGAAACACCCATAAGTCCAGCTAAATCTTTAACAGGTCTTATATCAACCTGACTTCCAGGTAAAAATGCAACAACGCCACCTATATTTACAGCAAAACCACCTTTGACACGCCCTAAAATTATACCTTCTATATTTTGGTCTTGAGTATAAGTACGCTCAAAATTCATCCAAGCAGCATCTCGAATGGCTTTTTCTCTACTAAGAACTAATCTCCCGCCTTTTCCTTCTAACTTCTCTATAAAAACATCAACAGTGTCGCCAACACGTATTTCTTGGGCTACTCCGTCTATTGTGAACTCATTCAAAAAGATACGTCCTTCACTCTTGAGCCCAACATCAACCACAGCAACGTCCCTCTCAACAGCCGTAACCGTACCAGAAACAATTTGTCCCTCTCTTTTCTCAGAACGCACATACTCTTCAAACAGCTGAGCAAAGGACTCAGCACCACCATCGTTCTGTTGTTCTATACTGTTTTGACTCATATTCATCTTTAAACCTGGGACCTACTTTTTTTATAGTTGATAAAAAAATTTAACAAAGTGGGATAACACATCATGCACTAGGCAGCTATTTAGATTTTTTGAAATATACCTCAGGAATCAACTCCAAAATTTTCTCAACAGACTCGCCAAGCGTAATGTGAGTAGTATCAATAACATTATAAGGCGCTCCCAACTTAAGTGGTGCAAGCTCTCTGCTGCTGTCCTTTAAATCCCGCTCTCTCAAATCACACAATACTTGGTCATGTATAATATTTTCACCAGCATTTTGCAACTGTTTAAATCTTCTTTCAGCTCTAACTTCTAAATCTGCTGTTATAAACACTTTTACATCTGCTTTTGGAAAAATCACTGTTCCTATATCGCGGCCCTCAATGACAACACCAAGTTTCCCACAAGGAAAGTTACGCTGCACATCAAGTAATGCATTCCTAACTTCTGGAATAGCAGCAACAGGTGGAGTAAACTTACTCACTAAAGTTCCATGTAAATCTAGTTTCGAATTATCGTTAAAGTCTGTTTTACTAATCAGCTTTTTTATCTCTTCGATATCACCTAACCCTATTTTAGCTTCAAGCATTCTTGCTGCAACTGTTCTATAAAGAATTCCTGTGTCTAGATAATCAAAATTAAGAATTTTAGCAAGTAATCTTGCAATGCTACCCTTTCCAGAAGCAGCAGGACCATCTATAGCAATTATTATACACCCCTCATTTCGCATGACATTTTTTATTCTGTTATTTGCAAAAAATCAAGGATATCAGACTATATGAATTAGTTTTTTGCCGCAACTGAAATGCTAGCATTAGTACTTATATCACATCTATAAGAAACAATAGAAAGTATTCATTAGCGCATGTAATCACAGGTACCGCACTAAAATATTTTCTGCAATAAAATTACATTCATGATCTAAATTTTTATTTGTTACGCTAATGTGAGAAACTAATTTCCCTTTGTAAAAAACACCAGGAGTAGAATGCAATATAACTTTGCAATATTTTTTAGGCTCAAATAAGTTCCAATTTATTTCCTCATCTTTTAGCATTTCTGACGTTATGCACTTCACATATAGTTCTTTAATAAGATTATCACCTATTTTTTGGTTTACGTGAATAAGAAAACGCTTATCCCATATATTGTCACCAAGCATAAGGTGTTGCTTATCTTGCGTTATTTTGCTTTTCTCTCGAAAAAACACTAAAACTTCAAGATGCTGTACTATCTGACATCCAGCTAAAGTACGATCACTTAAGCATTCTATACTACAAATTTGAGTATCTAATAGTTTAATACTATTCAATCTAGGTGGATGTTGTATGCCACTTACACTACGAAGGATATGAACAAGTAAACGAAGCCTGATTTCCTCATGCAAATGAATGAATTTCTGTATATTCATACTAATAACGCCCAGCTCACTTGTCTTACAAATTGCAGAGAAGGTATCTACTGTCACATTATGCAAAAAATCCTTTGCTCGTTTTGCATTTTCCGCGAGCAATTCTAGCCTGTTTATTAATTCGATATACTTATTATCATCAAGGTGTTTCTTTAGTTGTGCTCTAATTGATGCTCGCGTATATTTGGGATTCTCATTTGATGGGTCTTTCACAAAATAATCCCAACCAATTTCTTTATACACACTTTCTATCTGCGCTCTGGAAAATTCTAAAAAAGGACGTATTATTTTCACCTCGCTTCGCTTGCAGATACTTGGAATACCAGCGATTCCATCTACTCCACTTCCACGCATAATGCGCATTATAACTGTTTCTGCTTGGTCATCTTTGTTGTGTGCAGTAAGAAGACAATCAACATTTTTCTTCCTGCAGTATTCAATTAATAAACTATATCTTGCATCTCTTGCTTTTTGATGCATATTTTTTATAAGTTTGGAGTCTTGCTTATGATCCCACTTTATTACTACTGAATCTATACCTTTAGATTTAAGGTACATAGATGTTTTATACGCTTCTTCCTGCGATTCATCTCTAAGTGAGTGATCAATCGTTACAGCAGAAAAATCGAAAGGTGCGCAGTTTATAAGGTTATGTTTCAACTCATTTAGACAAGCAATGAGACACATGCTGTCTATACCACCTGAAACAGCTACAAAAACTTTTTTTAAAGAATAACGCGCTATTAACGCCTGGATAGCTCCAGTAAATAATGTCTTAGTGCTCATTGATTATTATACAGCTCTCCAATATTAATAAATTATACCAAATTCCCCAAGTTTTTTTATAGCTCTTTTTGCAGTCTAACACCAACTCTTCATTTAGGCACTGCTGGCAAAATGCCTACCTGCTGTATATTTTACTCTGCAAAAACTATTAAAATTTATCTTCAGAAAACTTTGGATAGGCTGCTCTTGACTCGATTTTCGCAATATATTTAGACGAGTTGCTAATTTCTGTCTTATCTTGCTCTGCTTATAAGTCATCATTTTGCTTCTCATCAAGTTTTGCATTTTCAAAATTGCTTCAATCAATAGACCTCTTGCATAACCTATTTAAAGCTCAAAGTTATAGATACCAGCAAGTAAATTAAACCTTAAACCGAATCGTTTTCTTCTGTTCCTATAACGATCAGCGATAATTTTAAATCGTTTGATCATGCCTATGACGTTTTCATTTAAAACACGTTCACTAGACAATTGACGATTTTTCTTTTTATCTTTCCTGCTTAGTGGTCGCTTTTTTGTCTTTTTCTTTGGTAACTCTGAATTATAATGCAACTTATCAATGCCTTGATAACCAGTATCTGTAAGAACTTTAATCTCAGGGTGGATGTGAACTCCGGATTCTTTAAATAACCTGAAATCATGACGCTTGCCATTAGAAAAATTAGTGCAAATGATTTCTTTTTTCCTTTTATCCACAATAAGCTGAGTTTTTAGAGTATGTCGCCTCTTTTTTCCCGAATAAAAGTGCTTCTGTTTTTTTTAGGTCGTTCTATCGGTGTTTCAGTAGCATCAATTAACACAAGTTCGTATTCAGAATCGCTTTTTAGTAATGCTTTACGTCCAGGTAGTGAAAATCGTTTATCTTTAATTAGAGTATCTTCAATCCAACGTATATTACGATAACAGGCACTTTCACTTATTCCATAACTGCGGGAAATATGAAAATATGTCCTGTATTCACGCAAGTACTCAAGCGTCATGAGTAATCGATCTTCTAAAGCCAATTTATTGGGTTTTCCACCTTGAGACTTTAAAATAGCTTCAGCTTCTTTTAATATACTTAGTATAACTTCAAACGTTCCTCGTTTAATGCCAGTAAGCCTGCGAAACTCTTCTGCGTATTCATCTTTGATGTTTTCAAACTTCATGTTATCCTTGATAAAATCAAGGATTTTAATCAATTTATATGGTTATGCAAGAGGTCTATTAGATTTTTTCCTCGCTTTCAGCATTTTTTTTACTAGCATATCGCGCTTTATTTTTGATATATGATCTGTAAATATTATACCATTTGTATGATCAATTTCATGTTGAATGCAAACTGATAGTAAACCATGCTGTAGTTCAAGAACATGTTTATCACCATAATAATCAAGATACTCCACTACTATATCAGAAGGTCTTTGGACATCTGCATATATATCCGGCAATGACAAACAACCCTCATGAAATGATGACTTATCATTAGAACATTTGATAACCTTCGCATTAACTAAAAACATTGGCATTCCATCTACTGGAACAGAATCATCTGACCTTGTGATATCCACTACTATAACTTTCTTAAGCACTCCTACCTGAACTGCTGCAAGGCCTATACCATTATTTTCCTTCATGGTAAACAACATATCATCCATGAAACTACGTAAGGCATCATCAACAATTTCTACATCCTCAGATTTGCAATGTAACCGTGGATCTGGTTCAAGGATTATATTCATCAATACTTGACTTCTATCTACAATATTATCTCGCATAAACTGTGCCATAACATACTAATAATATACTCAAGAATTATCACACCAACATAAAAACGTTATAGTCAAGAAAATTGAAGATATTAGGTACTGCCGGCAAAATCACTTTCGCAGACCTTTTTTGCCTGATCTGCAATAACTGGTACTTTAGCCATTAAGATCCTCAAAGCGTGCACTTATGAAGGCAGTACCTAATTAGACTTCTTATGGAACTTGTTCCAGTTGAGCAAGTGCAAGTAGCATCTAACAAGCCACGGAGCGACAAAATAATTAACAGCTGGAACAAGAATTTCCGAAGAAGTATATTATGAAAGCAAGATCGAGTGACGTGCTGAAGCATCTTGAATCTGTGAATTAAAGAGTCTTATCTAGTAACTAAGATTTTAAGCTTTATACTCGTCATACTTTTCAAAATTGGCGCCTTAAAAAAAAGATCGCTCGTTGTGTATTGATTATCACTGCCTCACACTCTTCCTAGCATAACAATTCCTATACTAACAATGGTATTATGACAGAGCACTTCTACACAACCTAATTTAAGTGCAAAACATCATACAATACATATATTGTAAAGATATATCTATTAATACTTATCATGAAGCTTAAAAAAACTTCACTTAATATCAATACTATAGTTCTGAATTTGATATGTGATCTGTAAACATTAGACCTCTTGCATAACCTATTTAAAGCTCAAAGTTATAGATACCAGCAAGTAAATTAAACCTTAAACCGAATCGTTTTCTTCTGTTCCTATAACGATCAGCGATAATTTTAAATCGTTTGATCATGCCTATGACGTTTTCATTTAAAACACGTTCACTAGACAATTGACGATTTTTCTTTTTATCTTTCCTGCTTAGTGGTCGCTTTTTTGTCTTTTTCTTTGGTAACTCTGAATTATAATGCAACTTATCAATGCCTTGATAACCAGTATCTGTAAGAACTTTAATCTCAGGGTGGATGTGAACTCCGGATTCTTTAAATAACCTGAAATCATGACGCTTGCCATTAGAAAAATTAGTGCAAATGATTTCTTTTTTCCTTTTATCCACAATAAGCTGAGTTTTTAGAGTATGTCGCCTCTTTTTTCCCGAATAAAAGTGCTTCTGTTTTTTTTAGGTCGTTCTATCGGTGTTTCAGTAGCATCAATTAACACAAGTTCGTATTCAGAATCGCTTTTTAGTAATGCTTTACGTCCAGGTAGTGAAAATCGTTTATCTTTAATTAGAGTATCTTCAATCCAACGTATATTACGATAACAGGCACTTTCACTTATTCCATAACTGCGGGAAATATGAAAATATGTCCTGTATTCACGCAAGTACTCAAGCGTCATGAGTAATCGATCTTCTAAAGCCAATTTATTGGGTTTTCCACCTTGAGACTTTAAAATAGCTTCAGCTTCTTTTAATATACTTAGTATAACTTCAAACGTTCCTCGTTTAATGCCAGTAAGCCTGCGAAACTCTTCTGCGTATTCATCTTTGATGTTTTCAAACTTCATGTTATCCTTGATAAAATCAAGGATTTTAATCAATTTATATGGTTATGCAAGAGGTCTATTACTTCTAATAAACTTACTTTGCATAAATTACTTCCTGTAAATTTTAAAAATTGAACCACAACAAGTATGAAATCTCAAAATACTTATGGTAACGCTTGCGTCATAATTCTAAGGAGCTATAAGATTGATCTTGGTAGTAAGCAATTATACTGCACATAAAGT
Source organism: Candidatus Lariskella endosymbiont of Epinotia ramella (assembly GCF_964019805.1). NCBI lineage: Bacteria > Pseudomonadati > Pseudomonadota > Alphaproteobacteria > Rickettsiales > Candidatus Midichloriaceae > Candidatus Lariskella > Candidatus Lariskella endosymbiont of Epinotia ramella. The sequence continues at coordinate 497,755 of NZ_OZ026472.1, forward strand.
CCAGCAGGAAAAGTGGCAAAATTACAAAAAAACTTATGGATTTTGTTAAGTAATATTTTATATCGCCAAAAATTTAGCGCATGTCCGCACGTGAGCTAATTTTTGACTGATAAACTATAGAGGCAAATAAATGCTATTATAGAATTATATCTAAAAGCATAAGTGCCACAAAAGTTTTGAGAGAAATAAACGAAAATAAATATTAAACCCTTGTTAATTTGTAGATATAAGTGTTTCTTTATAAAAAGAAATAATCAATAATAGAATTGATGCAAATTCTTGGTTATGCAAAGTCTTTTATATAGACTGATTTTTATCTGTGCCTATTACAATATCATTCTTTGAGACAATCAGTTTTGAGATAAATTAAGTTTTCTTTACAAAAAAATAGTTTATATAGTAAATTTTGCTATGGAATAAATATTGGGAGTTGTATATGGAATTTGATCCTATCTTACTTGCCCGCATCCAATTTGCGTTTACTATAAGTTTTCACATCATCTTTCCCGCAATCAGCATAGGACTCGCTAGTTTTCTTGCGGTTGTGGAGTGGCGCTGGCTTGCCACCAAAGATCAAAGATTTCTGGATATTTATAGGTTATTTGTCAAAATTTTCGCTGTGACATTTGGCATGGGTGTTGTATCTGGTGTTGTAATGTCTTATGAATTTGGGACTAACTGGTCAGTGTTTTCTGATCGTGTAGCAAATGTTTTAGGTCCTTTATTGAGTTTTGAAGTATTGACCGCCTTCTTTTTAGAAGCATCATTTCTTGGCATTATGCTTTTTGGGTGGGGACGCGTCAGTCATAGGATGCACTTTTTCGCCACATGTATTGTGGCAACTGGCACTTTAATTTCTGCTTTTTGGATTTTATCTGCTAATAGTTGGATGCAAACCCCACAAGGTTTTACAATAACAACAGATGGTAGGTTAATTCCTACTAATTGGATTGAGATTATTTTTAACCCATCCTTTCCTTATCGCTTCATACATATGACAATAGCCGCATATTTAGCGACTTCTTTCTTTGTCGGCGGTATTGCTGCATTTTATCTTTTAAAAAAACGCGATATGTCACAAGCACGTATTATGCTGGCAATGGCTGTGATTATGGTTGTTATAGTATCTCCTATACAATTATTTGTTGGTCATATGCATGGTGAAAACACTATGCACTATCAACCAGCAAAAGTTGCAGCAATGGAAGGTAATTGGAATCATAAAGAAAATGCACCGCTTTTTCTATTTGGGTGGCCAAATCAGGAAAAAGAGACTACAGAGTATGGCATTACTATTCCAGGTGGTGCCAGCTGGATTTTAACTGGTGATGTAAATGGCAAAATTCCAGCATTGAAAGATATACCAAAAGAAAATAGACCGCCAGTAGTATGGGTTTTTTGGAGCTTTCGTGTAATGGTCGGCATTGGCATGTTAATGATTGGAATAGGTATTGTAAGCACTCTGCAGTCTTTTCGAGGCAAATTATTTCAAAGCAAATGGCTGCATATATGGTGGATATTAATGATACCTAGTGGTTTTATTGCGATTTTAGCTGGATGGTTTGTCACAGAAATTGGCAGGCAACCCTGGACTGCATATGGTATCATACGAACAGCACAATCAGTTTCTCCAGCTATTCTTGGAGCGCAGGTTGCATGGTCATTGGCTGCATTTATTGTGATGTATACGCTGATATTTAGTGCAGGCATATATTATATCGTTAAATTAATAAGAAATGGTATTCCTGTTACTGAAAGCGGCGAACAATATTATAAACATGGAATTGAAGCTTCTGTGATTGAATCGATTGCCACGAAGGGAGGGCCGCATGTTTGATTTTTCTCATATAATAGATCTACAGCTCATTTGGGCAATCATAATAGCAATTGCTATATTTCTGTATGTGCTTTTAGACGGCTTTGATCTAGGCATTGGAATACTTTTTCCGTTTGCACCTTCTGATCAATGCCGCGATAAAATGATGAACTCTATTGCACCATTCTGGGATGGAAATGAAACGTGGTTAGTGCTTGGAGGTGGTGGGCTTTTTGCTGCTTTTCCGCTAGCTTACTCAATATTAATGCCTGCGTTTTATATGCCGATTATATTGATGTTACTGGGGCTTATTATGCGTGGTGTAGCATTTGAGTTTCGTTTTAAAGCAGGGAAAAATTCTCGCAGACTATGGGATTATGTATTCCACTTTGGTTCACTTGGAGCTGCTTTCTGTCAAGGAACTATTCTTGGTGGGTTCATCCAAGGTGTGCAAGTCAATGGACGCAACTTTGCAGGTGGACCATTTGACTGGGCTACGGCTTTTTCTATCATGACTGGAATAGCAGTTATATTTGGTTACGCACTTTTAGGCTCTACTTGGCTGATCATGAAGACTGAAGATATAACTCAAAAATGGTCTCATCGCGTGGCATCTTATGTTCTTTGTTTTGTTGGAATTTTTATGATATTAGTAAGCATTGTTGTGCCATTTATAAACGAGCGAATCAAGAATTTTTGGTTCAGTATACCAAACTTATATTATCTTTCAGTTATTCCGTTCTTTACAGCTGTCTTGTTTCTTTTACTCTTTTGCGATTTGCGTAAAGCTCAATATGAACGCCGCCCGTTTTTTTGCAGTATTGGTATATTTCTCATGGGATACTTGGGATTAGGTCTGAGTATATTTCCATGGTTGATTCCATATCATTACACAATTTGGGACGCCGCAGCTTATGGACCAAGCTTATCTCTGATGTTATGCGGAGTTGTACCGTTACTACCACTTATTTTAGGCTATACAAGTTATTGCTATTATGTTTTTCGTGAAAAAAGCAGCCATGAGGCGATGTATTAAAAACTCTTGTGTTTGGTTAAATACTCATAAAAGAGTGAAAGAATGGATGTGGTTTGTCATTTTATGGCTGGGAGGAATGCTTATTATCTTGTCTGCAACATATCTCATTAAATACCTAATTAAGAGTTTGTTATAGCTAGTCTATCCGTTAAAGAACAACCACTTTCACTCCATAAGGAAGCTGCATCTGCAGCCCCCTCTCTTTGATGAAGCTTTACAACATTTTCATAGTTGATTTTTCTCCGTCTGCTCATCACACTTATTATTAATCTTAGGCAAGAACTCTTCACCGTGCTTAATTTCAATAGAAGAATCTTTCAAATCACAGCCGACATCTTCGAATCTTCCCCCTAAATAATGAGACAAAAACCTCTCAGCGATAGCAAAAAATGATATGCGATTCTCTGGCCTTGCAAATCCATGACCTTCATCTGGATAGAGAACATATGTGACAGGAATATTCTTCTGCTTCATCACATCAACAATTTGGTCAGATTCAGATTGCTTAACCCTAGGGTCATTTGCTCCATGCCCTATTAGAAGAGGCTTATTAATTCTATCAACATATGTAATTGGAGATCTAGATGCTAAAAATTCCTTTCCTTCTTCTGTAGTGTGATCTGCTCCAATCTTAATCTGCATCGACTTAAGCGCAGGCACCCAGTAAGGAGGCATTGTATTGAACAGAGTCTCTAAGCTAGAAGGACCTACTATATCTACTGCACATGCAAATACATCTGGAGTAAATGTTAGCCCAACTAGGGCAGCGTATCCACCATAACTTCCACCCATGATAGCAACTTTCTCTTTATCAGCTATTTTATTTTGCACAGCCCAATCTACTGCATCTATTAGATCATCATGCATTTTTCCAGCCCATTGAGCATTGCCTGCATTTATAAAGCTCTTCCCAAATCCAGTTGATCCACGATAATTCACGCTTAAGACAGCATACCCTCTATTGGTTAACCATTGATGAGCAGAGTTAAAGCCCCAATCGTCTCTCGCAGTTGGACCACCATGCACATAAAGTACCATAGGAAGCGGAGATTTCGTTGTTAATCCATCATCTTTCTGACTCCCACTTGGAAGGCTAAGATAACTAATGAGGTCAAGACCATCTCTAGATTTGATCACAACTGGATGCATATGTACCAGTTTATACTTATTTAAATCATCCCTATTAGCAAATAAAAACTCAGCAAATCCAGCGCCTTTTTCTGCTCTGTTATATTTATAATACATTACAGGGCCATTATCCTGTGAGTCTGCAACTATCCAATGCTTTCCATCCAATGACATGCTGATTATTTCCATATCTCCTTTTATTATGGATTTCAGATATTTTATATCTTCTTTAATAGCATCATCTATAACTACAATCTCATCTCTCAAGTAATTGTAGTTGACAATCCAAATATTCTTCTCTGTTGGATGAAGAGTCAAGCCAGAAACATCAACTTTATCATTACTATATATTAATTTGCCAGACTTGCTCTCTATATCAACTTCGAAAAGAGCCCCAGTATCTCTATCTCTTGAATCTATTGTATAAATCTTATCATTAGCTTTATTGAAACCTATTATGCCAGTTGTATAATAGTCCTCCTGTGGAATGACGTAGAACTCTTCAGCTTTTAGTTCTTTATCAAATTTATATACATATACATCCCCACTTTGCTTTTGTTTGACAGCAAACCGCAAATTCAAATCATCATCACTTATTAAATCCACAAACTCATTGTTTTCGTATACAAGCTTAGTTTCTCCGCTCTTAATGTTTAATCTATAAACATCATGCCAACGCGGATCACGGCTATTCATTTGAACAAGAATTTCATCTTCAAATTTTTGGCTCACTTTATGTATCATTGCGCGTACACCACTTGCAGTCAGCCTTTTTTCTTCTAAAGTCTCAATATTAACACTATAGACCGCCCAATTCTCATCGCCAGCCTCATCTTGCATATACATTACATGCTTATTGTCATATGCAAAAAAATAAGAACGAATCCCTCTTACCTTGTCATTTGTAATACATTTCGCATTTTTTATATTGTCCGCATCTGCAACATAAACGTTGAGCACTCCATCCTTAGGTGCAATATAACCTATGTATTTGCCGTTTGGACTAATGCGAGCTGCAGTTTTATCTGGATTTCCAAAAAGTACAGTTCTTGGTATTAGCGAATCATGTTTTGTCTGCATAGCGATGGAGTAATTTGGGGTTATTATTGATAACAAAAATACTTGGCATACATGTATAACGTTTATAAGCCTGGTTTTGTGATAGAATCTGAATAACATATTAAAAATGAAAAGAAAATTGAATAGTAATTTATGAATAAGCTACGCAAGCTAGTCAAACTAAAGCTCATGCAATTAAAGGTAAAGGAAAACTACTATATACTATTTAGTACAAAAGCCCAGCTATATAAATGCTGAAACTTGTATCTTACTATACAAGCCGATATAAACATGCAGAAACTAAAAAAGCATCATAGAAAAACGCCCTAAGAAACATAAGGGCGCTAAATTATCTATATACTATACATGATATACATGAATATATTGCATTCCAAAAGCATGAAATAAATAGAACTCTTAAAGTTCTGCGTTTGGTGTACTTAGTGTACTCACATTTGTATCACATTCAGACGCTATATCATCTGTATATACCGTGCTTGATGTAATATCCAGCGAAACATTATCTATTGAGTCTACCTCAGCATTATTAGAATGAGCAGCAACAGGTATATCTTGCGTAGTAGCACTAGCAGCTACTTGTTCAAGATCGAGTCTTTATCAAAGATTGTGTAAATTATAGTAGAGCCTATATTTGGAATTAATAAAGAATATAGGTAATTAGAATGAAGACAGAAAAGAATAAGAAAATAAATGAAGCGATAGATTTACTGATAGAAGGAGGAGCGGATTTAAAGACAGTACTGAAGCAGGATGGATTGATTAAGGAATTAACGAAGAGTATTTTGGAGAGAGCCTTGCAGGCAGAAATGTCTGAACACTTAGGTTATAACAAATATGATAGGTCTGAAACTGAGAATTGCAGGAATGGTCATTATAATAAGAATTTGATTACTGAGAATGGCAGTATCGAGTTAAATATTCCGCGAGATAGAGAAGGTAAATTTGCACCTGTAATTGTCTCCAAGAATCAAACAAGAATAGATGGTTTAGATCAAAAGATAATATCTCTGTATGCCAAGGGGATGAGTTTGTCTGATATCAAGATCCAATTACAAGAATTATATGGAGCAGAAGTTAGTGAGAGTTTAATTAGTAGGGTTACAGATGATGTAATTGATGAGGTTAGAATTTGGCAGAGTAGACCTCTTGAACCATTATATCCTATAGTATATTTTGATTGTTTAATAGTTAAGGTAAGGCAAGATAAACAGATAATTAATAAATCAGTATATGTTGCGCTGGGTATAGATTTACAGGGCCGGAAAGATATTTTAGGATTATGGATAAGTGAGAATGAAGGATCTAAATTCTGGCTTAGTAATTTTACTGAATTGAAGAATCGAGGATTAAAAGATATATTAATTGCCTGTAGTGATAACCTGACTGGTATGTCTGAAGCTATATGCGCAAGTTATCCCAAAACTGAGCATCAGCTTTGTATAGTACATCAAATTAGAAATAGCCTGAAGTATGTATCATATAAAGACAGAAAATTATTGGCATCAGATTTAAAGCTTATTTATAGCTCTGCTACTGAAGATGAAGCGCATCTTGCCCTAGAATCTTTTGATAAGAAATGGAGTAAACGATATCCACATATAGCAAAATCCTGGTATAATAATTGGGAGAATCTTGTAATATTTCTGCAATATCCAGAGAGTATCCGTAAGATAATTTACACTACAAATGCTATAGAATCGCTGAATAGTCAGTTGAGAAAAGTTACAAGAAATAAGCGTGTTTTCCCAAATGATGATTCGGTATTCAAGGTTTTATACCTAACGATTGATTATATTACCAAAAAATGGACCATGCCTATCTCTAACTGGAATGAAGCTATGGCTCATTTTATAATCAAATTTGATGGGAGATTTTAATGGCTCTAAAAAATTTACACAATCAATGAGAAAGACCCTCAAAAGATAATATCTCTGTATGCCAAGGGGATGAGTTTGTCTGATATCAAGATCCAATTACAAGAATTATATGGAGCAGAAGTTAGTGAGAGTTTAATTAGTAGGGTTACAGATGATGTAATTGATGAGGTTAGAATTTGGCAGAGTAGACCTCTTGAACCATTATATCCTATAGTATATTTTGATTGTTTAATAGTTAAGGTAAGGCAAGATAAACAGATAATTAATAAATCAGTATATGTTGCGCTGGGTATAGATTTACAGGGCCGGAAAGATATTTTAGGATTATGGATAAGTGAGAATGAAGGATCTAAATTCTGGCTTAGTAATTTTACTGAATTGAAGAATCGAGGATTAAAAGATATATTAATTGCCTGTAGTGATAACCTGACTGGTATGTCTGAAGCTATATGCGCAAGTTATCCCAAAACTGAGCATCAGCTTTGTATAGTACATCAAATTAGAAATAGCCTGAAGTATGTATCATATAAAGACAGAAAATTATTGGCATCAGATTTAAAGCTTATTTATAGCTCTGCTACTGAAGATGAAGCGCATCTTGCCCTAGAATCTTTTGATAAGAAATGGAGTAAACGATATCCACATATAGCAAAATCCTGGTATAATAATTGGGAGAATCTTGTAATATTTCTGCAATATCCAGAGAGTATCCGTAAGATAATTTACACTACAAATGCTATAGAATCGCTGAATAGTCAGTTGAGAAAAGTTACAAGAAATAAGCGTGTTTTCCCAAATGATGATTCGGTATTCAAGGTTTTATACCTAACGATTGATTATATTACCAAAAAATGGACCATGCCTATCTCTAACTGGAATGAAGCTATGGCTCATTTTATAATCAAATTTGATGGGAGATTTTAATGGCTCTAAAAAATTTACACAATCAATGAGAAAGACCCGGCTTTTGACTGAACTATCAAGTAGAGAGAATTTAATAGTTTATGTGGATAATAACTTACAAGCTAATGCGAATAAGACTAATAATTTAGATAATTTAATATCTGTAGGAGTGAATACAGATAATAGAACTGTTCAAGAATTACTTGTCTCTCACCAGCAAAACTATGAGATTGTTACTGAATCGCAGCTTGCTTTAGTAGTGTTTAAAGATACTGAATCAGAAGATAAGTGTAAGAAACCTGATGTTCTGCTGGAAGATGTTCTGCCAGAAGATGTTTTTGAAACAAGTGCTGCAGTGAAGTTTAAAAATGATGAATCAGAAGATAAGTGTAACGTGCAACAATAAATGGCACTAATTGTGCATAATTATTTGGCACTCTATTAACTATTTCCAATTACTAAACATTCTCTAGCTGAATTAATTACTTCTTTTGATATAAAAGAAAGTTGATTTACTTCAATAATCCTAATTGCTTGTTTTAAAAGGCGATTAATAAGTCTGAAATTTCCATTAGTTATGCGGGCAACAGCAGCTGTTGCTTCATGATCCATAAAATTATTTTCTTTAAACGCTATACCTAATGTCTTCAGATGCTGCTCAATTATAAAAGATATTTCTTCAGATGAAAGTGGGTTAAAAGTATGAGTGAAACCAATTCTTGAATATAATTGTGGGAAACGAATCAACCGTTTTTCAATGCCTGGCATACCTATAAAGATAACTGCTATTTGATTTAAACCATCATATTCATAATTTTGACGATCATAAATATCTCTGATTTGCTCTAAACTTTTTGATTGCAAACGTTCTGCTTCATCAATAATAAGCAATTCAACATACTTTTTAAGTCTTACTTCTCTTTCGGGTGGAATAAATTCACCATAAATACTACGCTCTTTTAAACGACTAAAATGATGTATCAACTGTTTAATATCATTAACTATGAGCTTTGCTGAATTGATGACTTCAGGAGTGTAGATTATTGTGTTATATGGCTTCATATCTATAATTGGATTATAACGATGAAATCCTTGATCATATGCTGATGCAGCGATAAGCTGTGCTTCTACCTTGTGCCAATTTGCATAATAAACAGCAGACATACTCTTGCCTACTCCTGCATGCCCGTGACAAAGTCCAATATATTTTTCTTTTTTGCAAGTATTACAAAACTCAACAAAGCGTTTATATTCTTTTGTTAGTATAAAATCATTCATTATCAACCATATAAAGCTTTAATCCAGGTTTTTTGTTGATTGTTTTTTTAGGAATTTCTATGAATGACTCTGTTTGTTGTTTAGATGCTAAAATTGCGTCAACTATTGATAAACGTTGTGCTATTTGTTTTTTTAAATTCCGACGATGCTCATTTCTTGCTACTTGTATTTCTTTTAAGCTTACAGATTCTTGATCTAGTGCTTGGCATACTGGTTGGCAAAGATATTTATTTTTATGAAATACTCTTATGCTAGTGATATCTGAAGGATTATAGCGAATAACGACCCATTCCCCTACATAACTTGCTAATATAGAATCTAGATAACGCAATCCCTGAAATCTTATACCATCACGTCGAACATTTCTTTGTTTAACAGACTCCATTAGCAATAGATCTAATTGTTCAAGAGATTCGGGCATTCTAGGTAGAAATCCATGTTCTTCCCAGCGTACTGCTGGAGTTGTTTGTATTTCTGGATGTGTGCGTTGATTATACATTATTATGAAAGCGCAAATTAATTTATCTAGCTCAGCTAAATTGAGTTTCGCAACAGGATTCTTACTCATAATATAACCGTCTAATTCAGAAAGTAGCAGTTGATTCAATGTACGAAAAAAACGCTCAATCTTTCCTCTTCCTCTCGGCTCTCCGATATTAGAAAATATAAGCTGTATTTTTAAATCAATGCAAACTTGTTCAATAGACCTCTTGCATAACCATATAAATTGATTAAAATCCTTGATTTTATCAAGGATAACATGAAGTTTGAAAACATCAAAGATGAATACGCAGAAGAGTTTCGCAGGCTTACTGGCATTAAACGAGGAACGTTTGAAGTTATACTAAGTATATTAAAAGAAGCTGAAGCTATTTTAAAGTCTCAAGGTGGAAAACCCAATAAATTGGCTTTAGAAGATCGATTACTCATGACGCTTGAGTACTTGCGTGAATACAGGACATATTTTCATATTTCCCGCAGTTATGGAATAAGTGAAAGTGCCTGTTATCGTAATATACGTTGGATTGAAGATACTCTAATTAAAGATAAACGATTTTCACTACCTGGACGTAAAGCATTACTAAAAAGCGATTCTGAATACGAACTTGTGTTAATTGATGCTACTGAAACACCGATAGAACGACCTAAAAAAAACAGAAGCACTTTTATTCGGGAAAAAAGAGGCGACATACTCTAAAAACTCAGCTTATTGTGGATAAAAGGAAAAAAGAAATCATTTGCACTAATTTTTCTAATGGCAAGCGTCATGATTTCAGGTTATTTAAAGAATCCGGAGTTCACATCCACCCTGAGATTAAAGTTCTTACAGATACTGGTTATCAAGGCATTGATAAGTTGCATTATAATTCAGAGTTACCAAAGAAAAAGACAAAAAAGCGACCACTAAGCAGGAAAGATAAAAAGAAAAATCGTCAATTGTCTAGTGAACGTGTTTTAAATGAAAACGTCATAGGCATGATCAAACGATTTAAAATTATCGCTGATCGTTATAGGAACAGAAGAAAACGATTCGGTTTAAGGTTTAATTTACTTGCTGGTATCTATAACTTTGAGCTTTAAATAGGTTATGCAAGAGGTCTAATATGATTTGAAGTAAAATCAGAGCCATGATCTGTGTATAACACATTTGGAATGCCGCATATAGACCATGATGATTCTTTCTTGCACCAAATACTCTGACGCAAACAAAGTGAAGTTTTAATAGCTGAAGGTGCAAGAAATGATAATTCATAACCTGCAATAGCGCGACTATAATCATCAATAATTACTGTTAACCAAGGTCTTGCAGATTTTTGTTTATCATCTATAACTATAAAAATATCTAATAATACATGGTCAGCTTGCCAAACCTGATTTGCATAATCAGCTTGATGTCTATAAAGTATGTCATATTTTTGCTTGTATGCTTTATCACCATGATGCGCTAATGTAACCATAGGTGTAGGTAATTTCTTGATTAAATTACATATTGTACGGTAACTAGGACATTTTTGATCTTGCCCAGTGGCATATTCTTTCACCTTACGATAAATACTGCTGATGCTCAAATGAGCATTTTGTAAATATATTCCTTCTGCGATTTGTTGGATTTCATTTGATATGGAGCGTCTTTTAGCAATATCATTACGTTTTTGTCTAATGAGGCCTTCTAAACCTTGTTTTTTATAATCAGCTATCCATCTTCTAGCTGTCCTTAGAGCTAATTTGTGTCTGCTGCAAATAACTGCTAAAGCTTCTTTTTTACACAAGAATGACTCAATCAATTTATATCTTCTTAAAGCTTCATTTCTTTGAGTTTCTGAATATTTGCTTAAGTTATTTGTATTTTTGCCAGTATCCATTTGTTTTAATATACTTAAAAACCATACCCTTAAGATATATCTTGAGCAGATATAACATGTTTATTTAAAGCATCATATAAAGTTGAGCGTTTAATAGAAAAAGTCCTGCATATAGATGCCTTACTCGTGCCTGCTTTTAAAGATTCAAGTATAATGTCCATTTTTTCTTGATCAATTAAGCGTGGCCTGCCACCTTTGCGACCCCTTTTTTTAGCTGCAGCCAGTCCTGCAATAACTCTTTCTTTTATCAAAGCTCTTTCATATTGTGCAAGTGATGCGAAAATATTAAATAGTAGCTCTCCATTAGCTGTTGTTGTATCTATATGCTCAGTTAAAGATCTAAAAGCGATGCCTTGTTTATTTAAGTCGTTAACGATACTGAGTAAATGTGATATAGAGCGTCCTAAACGATCTAGTTTCCAGACAATTAGACAATCTCCTGGCTGAAGAAATGCTAGTGCTTTTTCTAACCCTAGCCTGTTATCCTTAGCTCCACTAGCTCTATCTTCAAAAATATTTCTTGGATCAACACCGATTTGAATTAAAGCATCCTTTTGCAGGTCTGTTGTTTGGCGTTCACTTTCTGACGATACTCTCATGTACCCCACTTTCATACGAAAAACCTCATTAGAGTTATTTTCGGACATACAATTATCCCGACAATGTTTTCCGTATGGTTTTAGCCAGTTTTTGACTTGTTTACAAGATATTTTACTTTCTATTATTTTAGCGTCGTAAAACAAGTGTTTTTCGTGCACCCGAAATAATAATTTATTACCGCTTATTGCAGATCTCTCTTATTTTATATCTAATATCGTCTTTATTCTGCTGGCACATTGTTATTTATGAATTATCATGCTATAGTGTATTATAAAGCAAATATCATTTATATGAGCAAATTATATTATGTTGCAGTCTACAATGACAAGCAGAGGTCAAATTACTATACCCGCCGAAATAAGAGAGAAATTGCATCTAAGTACTGGTCATAGGTTAGAATTTCTTTTAGAGGATGGTTGCATACTAATACTGCCAATTAATAAATCTCTCAGAAGCTTAAAAGGCATATTAGCAAAACCTAACATCCCTCTTACTTGTCAAGAAATAAATGAAATTATAAAAAATGTAAGCACATAGGCGGATATGATTGGTATAGATACTAATATTTTGGTTCGCTATCTTACTCAGGATGATACGGAACAAGCTCAAATTTCTGGACAAATCTTTGATAGTTATGCCGCTTCTCATAATTCACTATTCATTAACAACATAGTGATGTGTGAATTAATTTGGGTGCTAGAAAAAGGCTATAAATATAACAAAGAGGAAATTGGTAAGGTCATAAAACAAATATTATCAACGGAAGAATTCGCTTTCGAGAATCAGAAGTTACTATGGCTTGCTTTAAATCAATACATCCAAAATAGATTAGACTTCTCTGATGCACTAATCGGCGAAATCAATAAAGAATTTGGTTGTTCAAAAACTTTAACATTTGATCAAACAGCAGTGAAAGATAATAATTTTGTATTGGCCACAGCCATTAATCACTAATCTCTTTCAAGAAACTAACTCATATAACTTTAAAGTGCCAAATAATTATGCACAAATAGTGCCATTTATTGCTGCACGTTACATAAAGATGATGAATCAGAAGATAAGTGTAAGAAACCTGATGTTCTGTCAGAAGATTTATTTGAGGAGCCAGAAGCTGATTATGTAACTAATGAAGAGGAAGGAAATGTGAAGAAGCTTTCGACTAGCTTCATAACTAGAGCAAGTGGTATAGATAAAACAGAAGATGATATTTTCATAGTTGGGGCGGAAGAAGGCAGTATTAATAGGATTTCGATTAATTCTTTAACTGGAGCGAGTCGGAGCGCTAGGGCGGAAGCTGAGAGTTTAGTTGAAGCAGAAAGAAATATTAAAAAGCCTACAAGTTTAGTAAATAAAGCAAGTAAGACTGATCAAATAAGATCTAATAACTTACAATCTACTCAAAGTGGTACAATTGATTTAAACAATTTTGAAAATACCAAACTTGATGAGAAGCAAAATGATGACTTGCAACCAGAGCATTATTCGATGAATACTTTACCTCACAAAGGGCAAGAATCTAATTCAGAAACGGATGAGAAGCAAAATGATGACTTGCAACCAGAGCATTATTCGATGAATACTTTACATCACAAAGAGCAAGAATCTAATTCAGAAACGGATGAGAAGCAAAATGATGACTTGCAACCAGAGCATTATGCGATGAATACTTTACATCACAAAGAGCAAGAATCTAATTCAGAAACGGATGAGAAGCAAAATGATGACTTGCAACCAGAGCATTATGCGATGAATACTTTACATCACAAAGAGCAAGAATCTAATTCAGAAACGGATGAGAAGCAAAATGATGACTTGCAAGCAGAGCACTATGTGATGAATACTTTACCTGATTTTACGATTTCTCATGAGATAACATTTGAAGCAATAGGTAATAGTCCTTGGTGTTCTAAATGCTGTGACTGCTAGTTTTTAGACTCTAATATGTAATTCAACAAACGCGAGTTTATCAATTATTTGATATTAGACCTCTTGCATAACCATATAAATTGATTAAAATCCTTGATTTTATCAAGGATAACATGAAGTTTGAAAACATCAAAGATGAATACGCAGAAGAGTTTCGCAGGCTTACTGGCATTAAACGAGGAACGTTTGAAGTTATACTAAGTATATTAAAAGAAGCTGAAGCTATTTTAAAGTCTCAAGGTGGAAAACCCAATAAATTGGCTTTAGAAGATCGATTACTCATGACGCTTGAGTACTTGCGTGAATACAGGACATATTTTCATATTTCCCGCAGTTATGGAATAAGTGAAAGTGCCTGTTATCGTAATATACGTTGGATTGAAGATACTCTAATTAAAGATAAACGATTTTCACTACCTGGACGTAAAGCATTACTAAAAAGCGATTCTGAATACGAACTTGTGTTAATTGATGCTACTGAAACACCGATAGAACGACCTAAAAAAAACAGAAGCACTTTTATTCGGGAAAAAAGAGGCGACATACTCTAAAAACTCAGCTTATTGTGGATAAAAGGAAAAAAGAAATCATTTGCACTAATTTTTCTAATGGCAAGCGTCATGATTTCAGGTTATTTAAAGAATCCGGAGTTCACATCCACCCTGAGATTAAAGTTCTTACAGATACTGGTTATCAAGGCATTGATAAGTTGCATTATAATTCAGAGTTACCAAAGAAAAAGACAAAAAAGCGACCACTAAGCAGGAAAGATAAAAAGAAAAATCGTCAATTGTCTAGTGAACGTGTTTTAAATGAAAACGTCATAGGCATGATCAAACGATTTAAAATTATCGCTGATCGTTATAGGAACAGAAGAAAACGATTCGGTTTAAGGTTTAATTTACTTGCTGGTATCTATAACTTTGAGCTTTAAATAGGTTATGCAAGAGGTCTATTGTAGCTTCTAATAAATCTATATCTATTAAGTGAGATAAATCTCTTGCATTAGCTAAATGTATTACAGTCACGCCAAATTTATTTTTTTCATCTAACAATCTTTCGACTTCTTCCGGGAATGCAGCTACTAAGAATTTTAGAGAATCTGGTCTTGCTTGAGCGGCAGTATGTAGCACTGTGTATCCATAAATATTTTTCACCGCAAGCAATCTTTCACCAAATGTATCTATCAATAGTTTCAGTGAATCGAAGTTGCGCTGAGCAGCGTAGTGTAATATTGTGTTATCAAGTGTATCTTGTAATAGAAGAATTTCTTCTCCAAATACATCTATAAGGAGTTTTAGGGAGTCTGGTTTATATTGTATAGCAAATTGCAAAGCTGTTTGGTTATATTTATTTACTATCTCAAACACTTTCCTGCCAAACTTCTCTATCAAGAGTTTGAATGAATTTACATTATACTCAGCAGCCCAGTGCAAAACTGTATTTAAGTCATTATCCTTTATCTCAAATAATCTCTCTTCAAATGCTTCTATTAGTAGTTTTAGTGATTCTGGCGTATACTTTGTAGCCCAGTATAAGGCTGTACTTTCATCATTATTTACTACCTCGATCACTTCTTTTCCAAATGTATCTATCAGTAGTTTAAATGAGACTGGGTTTAAATGAGACTGGGTTTAAGCAAGCAGCTAGATGCGCTGCTGTATTTCCATTACTATTTTTCACTTCTATTGCTTTCTTTCCAAATCTCTTTATTAAGAGAGCAAGTGACGCTGGATTCTCAGCAGCTAAGTGAAATACTGATTCACCATCGATATTTTGCATTTCTGCTACTTTCTCTCCAAACTTTTCTATAAAGAGTTGTAGCGAGTCTGGATTGTATCGAGCGGCCCAATGCAGAGCAGTGTTGCCATAATTATTTTCTATATAAAGTACCTTTTCCTCAAATGCATCTATCAGAAGTTTTAATGAGTCTTGACTATATCGAGCAGCCCAATGCAGAGCAGTATTGCCGTAATTATTTTTTACATAAATTAGCTTTTCAACTTCTTCTTTAAATACTTCTATTAAGAGTTGGATTGAATTTGAGTTATGCTCTGCTGCAATATGTAGCACAGTATTGCCAGAACAGTTTTGCACATTTAACAACTCACCTACTTGTTCTTTAGATTTTTTTATCAAATTTTCTAGAAGTTTTATATCTTTCTTAACTGCGTAATGTAATTCGTGATATGTTAAATTGCTCGATATATCTTCGCTTTTCATAAATTACTTCCTGCAATCTGCATAATTTTAAGTTTAAAACAATAACCGCGAGATTTATTAGTATATTCAATAAATTATTGGATCAAGTTCAACATCAGTGTAGAGCCTTGCATCTAATTTATTTTAATAAGAAGATATCAAAAGTATTATATAATTTTATGTTGTTGAATGTGGTCCAAAACATAAATCTTGCTATATTATGTAGAGATAATTTGAGAGTTATTGAGATGTTTTGAAGATGTTTGCCGCAAAAGAAAATAATAGATGAAATATAATATTATTTTATTGCTATAGATACTTAGTATCTCATAAAGCTATGTTATAATCTTAGGTTTTTAAAAGCTTATAGGGCACTGTTTGCCAATTATTTTATCATTCACAACTTCTCTGAATATACGCTAAAATTGAGTTCAGAGCAGCTTTCCTAAAGTTTTTGAAAGACAAAATTCAACAATTTTTGTAGAATAAATATGCTGCGGCTGTTACTAAAGTGATAAAATAATACATATACTCGCCATATCTTTTAAAATTTGCGCTTTTTAGAGCGTGCTATTGAGATCTGATGAAAAAAGTAGCAAATTATCAAAAATCTTATGTGTTTTATTAAGTAGTATTTGCTAGGTACAGCACAAATTATATATCCGCAACTGAGCGCAGAGCTGCGCCTAAAAGCTAATTTTTGTACACTCAACTTTCCGAACAATTTATTTGCATATCAAATAGACTTTTGACGGACAGACTTCTTAGCTCTTTTTGAAGTCTAACTTCTTATGTATGCACTTACTTAAGGCAGCGTCTACATAATTTACCTGTGGTATACACTTCTTTATATTGATGAAAAAGTCTGCCATACACTAAGGTTATAGAATATAGCAATACGTGATTAAAAAATATTCATGTATGATGTGATATAGATTTACCTTTTACTACGCGTAAAATCCTTGCAAAGTTTTGATATGAATGAGATATTTGTACGAGGAAATTTTACGAGTTATATGCTTTTAAATGGCAACTATAGATTGCTGCAACTTTTGTATTTCAAAATCAAGCAAAATATATAACTGGCTTCTATAAACTTGTAAACACAAAGGTTTCAGTGTAACTAGCTTTATCTTCTTAACATTACCTTGATATGTCGCGCAAGGTAAAGGCATGGCTCTGTTAACCAAGTAATTGTGCTGGCCAATTTCTTCGCAAATATATAAAAGTATCATGCGCAGAAATTAACCTGCACTCTAAAAAATCATGCATTGCAAATCTTCGCGCGTGCACTTATTAAGGGAGTGTCATGGCGATTGTGTTATATATTAATAGTTTGTTTTGTCATAATAGCTTGCACAGCACGTTGTTCAAAGAATCCTAAAACAAATTTCTTATAAAAACCTTGAACTATACAAAATAAAAACACTAAGATCTAAGGCAACTCACTTATTTTATCCATATAAAAACATGATATATTTGTTAAATGTTAGCTTTAAGCGCATAAGTCATTTATTAGCAATTATAATATTGCTCTTTTGCACTTATAGTTCAAGAAATGTTCATGCACATATCAAACAAGCAGCAGATGTTTCAGCAAGTACGATACTATTAGACAATCAATATGTAATAATAGTGAATTTCCATTTGAACAATGAATGGAAAATTTATAGTACACATCCTGGCGATACAGGCATGCCTCCTTCTATAGAATTACTTCGTAAAAACAAGATGGATAAAGTTTTTATAAATGAAGTTATTTGGCCTCAAGCTAATAAATATGAAGAAGATGTTTCGGGTGAAGTGGTAACGTCATATGTTTATGATAAGGATTTCAGTATAATAGTAAAAATAGGGAAGGAAGAATATACAGCAACTCAAGATCTATCAATTATAGTAAAATATGCTGCTTGTAATGTAATTTGCGCTGTCTTTGAACATAAAATAGATGTGGCGCTTCCTTCTAATCATGCAAATACTCAAGCTGCAGGTAAAATTGATGTTCTTGAAATATGTTTAATCATGTTTGGAGCAATGCTTGGCGGCTTTATACTCAATTTTATGCCATGTGTATTTCCAGTTCTTTCCATAAAACTATTTGGCATTATTAAACATAGCAAAAAAGAGCATAAAGTTATTACGATGAACCTTTTATGTAATGCTATTGGTATTATATTAACATTTCTTATAATGGCAATAATTACTATATTATTTAAATCAGGAGGAAAGCTGATTGGGTGGGGAATACATTTTCAGTCACCAATCTTCTTAATTGTACTCATTATCATTATGGCGCTAGTTGCAAGTAATTTATGGGGTGATTTTGAAGTGAAATTACCGAGTTTTATAAATAATAAATTTGGTCTCATAGAAATTAATAATGAGTATTTAGGCAGCGTTTTTTCAGGTGTTCTTGCTACAATACTTGCAACCCCATGCACAGCTCCATTTTTGGCAACATCTCTTGCTTTTGCACTGAGTCAGAATTTTTTGATGATCCTACTGACCTATCTTTGTATAGGGCTTGGTATGGCTATACCTTATGCAGCGCTATCAATGAAGCCAGCACTACTTTCCAAGCTACCAAAACCTGGTAATTGGATGGAGCATACAAAAAAAATTATGGCTTGCTTTGTTTTGCTAACTATTTTGTGGCTTGTTTATATATTATCTTATCATTTTAATTTGCAATCCATAATTGCATTATGTTTTGGATTGTTTGTATTTCGAGTAGTGTTGATCAAATCTCACTATTTTAAAGCCGCTATACGCTATGTTGTTCTAACTTCTGTGATATTAGCTTTTTCGCTTTTATCATATTGTGTCAACGATAACGCAAAAGATGATCAAAATATCGATGCAATATGGGAAAATTTTGACGCTGATAAGTTACAGCGCTATGTAAATAACGGACAAACTGTTTTGATTGATGTAACTGCTAGCTGGTGTGTTACTTGTAAGGTAAATAAGATAATGATTTTGGATAATAAGGATGTAATAAACATGCTTAAAAAGAAAAATGTTTTATTAATGAGAGCAGATTACACGCATAGTAATCACGAGATATCAAAGTTTCTTGTAACTCATTCACAGCATGGAATTCCGCTAAATGTAATATATGGCCCTAAAAATCTTACTGGACTAAAATTACCAATTGTGTTGACACGGGATATATTGTTTGAAGGAATTGCATCAGTTCAATAGTTTGCTTGTCGTTATGTGAGATAATACATGCGTAGGATCAGTAGATATAAGCTAGGAAGCTCATCTCAAGATCTTTATGAGTGGATGGACTTCCTGGCGCTTGCGCTGTTAATTTTTTTAGTCGTGCGCCAAAAGCCTCAGAAGAGGTATGAAATGCTGCCATAAGTGTCAAAATAGCGCTTTAAATCCGTAAGAAAATGTTATAAAAGACTCAAAAAACTTACGGATTTTGTGAAAGTAGCATCTGCTTAAGCATAGTGAGCTAATATATCAGAAAATTAGCATAGAGCCGCAGCTTTAGGCTAATTTTTATACAT
This sequence comes from Candidatus Lariskella endosymbiont of Epinotia ramella, assembly GCF_964019805.1. Taxonomy (NCBI): domain Bacteria; kingdom Pseudomonadati; phylum Pseudomonadota; class Alphaproteobacteria; order Rickettsiales; family Candidatus Midichloriaceae; genus Candidatus Lariskella; species Candidatus Lariskella endosymbiont of Epinotia ramella. The sequence goes on from NZ_OZ026472.1 coordinate 517,485, forward strand.
TTCACTTCTCCACAAAAATTTATTTGCCTAGCAAATCAATTTTTGGCGGATGGAAAATTTATCCTATACTTAGCAAATGCTACTTTAAGTGCTGCCAATAAAATCTATAAGGTCTTTGGCAATTTTGCCACTCTTTCTGCTGGATTTTTGGTGCATCATAGTTGCTTATAATTGCTTGCAGTCAAGATAAATCATATGTCCTTTAGAGTTATGATGGACAGACTATTTTGTCTTTGTGATAAATTTTAAGTCAGCCTATCCGTCAAAACCCCTTCAGCTTTGTTTTGATTGAAAGCTGAAGAGTTTGAAAAAATGAAGCGATTAGAAGCGGAATCCTACACCTATGGCTATATTATGCGCAGTGAGAGAGGTGTTAAATTTTACATTTACATCTTTTAGATTGAGATTGCCTACCTTTATATCTCCCGTTAGCTCTTGCACTGTTTGTTCTTCTACTTTAGATTTTATAGACATAGAGAAGGTATAGCCAATATCAAGAAATATATTATTTGAGGCATTATATATTATTCCAACTCCAACTGCAGCGGCAGGCAAATTTATCTTCTGCGACATAATACCATGATAACCAAGACCTGCTTTAATATAAGGAGAAAACTGAGAAGTTGGGGTGAAGTTATATTGGCAGTTTACAAAGGCATTATACTTAACAGTGTGCGAATCGTTTTCTTTTCTGTAAAATACACCAAGATCAAGCTCCGTAGCAAAGCTCTGAGCGAAGTGGTATCCAATAGAAAATTTAGTTGCAGGCCCATTTATTGATGCGCTATCACTTACTGAGTTGACTGACGTTTTTCTACTAAGAATTTCATAACCTGCGCTTGCTTTTACATAAAACGGCTTAAATTTGTTAGTTTTATCGCCATCAGCTAAAGCAGTTCCAGCAAGAATAGTTGCCGCAAGAGCTGCATATGAGATCATCCCAAGATTTTTCATATAACCTTCCATATTATTTATATATTGTAAATTGAAACATTCTGAATAAGAAGAAATTAGCAATGTTTCGCACATGGAAACGCATGATAATGCGAATGAATCGCTTTTTCAAATGAATATGCATATATTCCGCATAAAATTTTTGCATATGTTGCTTATAAATCACATAATATAAAATTTTTAGCTAATATATTATTGTTATATCTGTTTAATTTGGAGATTCTTAATAAATTCGCAGTATTTTAATGCCACTGCTGCTGATATAAATATAGTATATTGCATATATTAAAATCTTGTTCAGAGAAAATTTATGCGTTATAGCAATGCAACAGTAGGCACTGCCTGTAAAATCAGGCATAATAATTTTTTTAGAATAGTCTCATAAAGAAGTAGCATTCTGATGATGACCAATTTTGAAAAATATGATGAATATAATCTAAAAGTATTAATGGCAAATGATTAGACATCAGATACTTGTAATAAAAAGACTTGAGTCCTATATTAATTATAAAAGCACGAAGTCTTAACAAATTTTTTGGTTTTGAGTTATGGATTTAGAAAAATTTACAGATAATAGTAAAGCTGCTATTCAACAAGCGCATGTCTCAGCTGTTTCAATGGGAAATCAGCAGCTTACGCCAGAACATCTAATGGAAGCATTGCTAAAATCTGGAGATTCCGTTGTGTTGCAGTTGCTTTCTGTTTGTTCTATATCTCCAGAACTTATTCAATCTAAAATCAGTGAAGCGCTAGGTAAGCTCCCAAAGATCAGCGGAAGCGGTGCAAGCGGTCAGGTTTTTATATCGCAAGATATGGCAAAAGTGCTGAAAAAAGCTGAAGAACTAGCATCAACTCATGGCGATTCATTCATAACAACTGAGCGCTTACTGCAAGCTATGGCAGAAGAGAAGGGAAGTAATATACAAAACATCTTAGATTCCTCTGGCTTAAACAGCAAAAAACTTGAATCTGCAATAAACAACTTGAGGCGCGGTAGAGTGGCAGATTCTCCAAATGCTGAGCAAACTTTCGATGCAATAAGGAAATATGCAAAAGATGTTACAGCACTTGCTGCATCAGGTAAGCTAGACCCTGTCATAGGAAGAGATGAAGAGATTAGACGTACCATTCAAGTGCTTTCTCGTAGAACAAAAAATAATCCTATACTTATAGGTGAACCAGGAGTAGGAAAGACAGCAATTATAGAAGGTCTTGCACAGAGAATTATAATGGGAGATGTCCCTGAAAGTTTAAAGAATGTAAAATTGATGGCGCTAGATCTTGGCGCGCTGATAGCTGGAGCAAAATTCCGCGGTGAGTTTGAGGAAAGGCTCAAGGCTGTGCTAAATGAAATTACACAAGCTAGTGGCGAGATAGTCTTGTTTATAGATGAAATGCATACTCTTGTCGGTGCTGGAGCTGCAGAAGGCTCTATGGACGCATCAAACTTACTGAAACCTGCTCTAGCCAGGGGAGATCTGCACTGTGTTGGCGCAACCACCCTTGGCGAATATAAGAAATATATAGAAAAAGATGCAGCTCTTGCAAGAAGATTTCAACCTGTCTATGTTAGTGAGCCAACTGTTGCAGATACAATTTCAATACTTAGAGGACTCAAGGAAAAATATGAAGTGCATCATGGAATACGAATTAATGATAGCGCAATAATTGCTGCTGCTACTCTTGCAAGCAGATACATAACAGATAGATTCCTTCCAGACAAAGCTATAGACTTGATAGATGAAGCTGCAAGCCGTTTAAGAATGCAAGTTGATAGTAAACCAGAGAAAATAGATGAACTCGATCGAAAAATTATACAGCTCAAAATAGAAGAAATGGCGCTTTCTAAGGAGGAGGATGAAGTTTCAAAAGAGAGACTAAAAAATCTTAGAAGTGAGCTTCAAAAGATGGAATCCGAATCTATGGATCTGACTAGCAAGTGGCAAAGCGAGAAATTAAAAATCAATGAGCTGAAAGCTCTAAAAGAGAAACTGGATTCCGCTAGAATGTCGCTTGAGTCTGCTCAACGTTCAGGTGACTTAAATAAAGCTGGAGAAATAATGTATGGAGTTATTCCTGAACTCGAGCAAAAAATAAAAGAATCTTCTGAAGCAAAGAAAAATATCATGTTGCAAGAATCCATATCTGATGCTGAAATTGCATCGATCGTATCAAGATGGACAGGTATTCCAGTAGATAAGATGTTGACCTCAGAGCGGGATAAACTCCTTAATATGGAGCAATATTTGGAGAAATATGTTGTTGGGCAGCATGCTGCTGTGGAATCTGTTAGTAACGCAGTGAAACGTGCAAGATCTGGAATTGCAGATCAAGAGAAGCCAATTGGTTCATTCTTGTTTTTGGGGCCAACTGGTGTTGGCAAAACTGAACTTACAAAAGCGCTTGCCATCTTTTTGTTTGACGATAAAAAAGCAATCGTCAGAATAGATATGTCAGAATATATGGAAAAACATGCTGTTGCTAGGTTAATAGGAGCACCTCCTGGATATGTTGGCTATGAAGAAGGTGGTGTTTTGACTGAAGCAGTGCGAAGAAGGCCATATCAAGTTATTTTATTTGATGAGGTTGAAAAAGCACATCCTGAGGTGTTTAATATACTACTGCAAATGCTAGATGAGGGTAGACTTACAGATAGTAAAGGTCGCACTGTTGATTTTAGAAATACTCTTATTATTCTTACTTCTAACCTTGGAGCGGAAATTATCGCAGGACTACAGGAAAATGAGTCCATAGAGATGGCAAAGACTGGAGTAATGGAGGCTGTAAAGAGGTCTTTTAAGCCAGAGTTCATAAATAGGTTAGATGAGATAATACTATTTAACAGACTGAAGCAGTCAGATATGAGCGCAATAGTTGATATACAGCTCGCCAAACTTTCTGCGCTATTAATGCAGCAGAATATAAGCGTAACATTTGATGACAACTTAAAAAAATGGCTTGCAGATAGGGGTTATGATCCAACTTTTGGTGCAAGGCCACTAAAGAGGGTGATACAGCAGTATCTGCAAAATAAATTAGCAGAAAAGATTTTATCAGGAGAAATTAAAGAAAACAGTAGTATAAATGTATATATGAATGATGAGAGTTTGGTAGATATTAAGAATAACTAGCATGTTTATATTGTACTCTTGGTTGCTGTTTAAGTTGTGAAAAATTTTCGATTTTTTATCTGTATGCAGTGTACAAATGCTTAGTGTCGTGGTACTTTCTTGAGTATTATAATGTCGAGTTTATACCTTGATACTTCTATTTGTAATAGTGAGAGACAAGCTTGACATTTTATAAGCACTGAGCTTTTCTCTATATATAAGTTTTTGATGATGCTAAACTACTTTTTTCCATTTTAGAAATACTGTGTTAGCTTCAGTTTTGACTTACTCGCTTGCTTTTTAGTTTGTCTACTTATCATTTTGTTATAGTGGTAATAATTATTTGTGCTTTTGTTGTAAACGCAGCAAGCATAAACTCTGGGCCAGTTGGTACGTGTGTTTATTATGTAAATATAATATGTATATGCTGAACTTGTTTTCTATAAGTGTCAGAGCTTTGTTCTGCTTCTTTTTTATTGCTTGTTGTGCATTTAGTATATCACTGGCAAGTGAACATATAGAATTGAAGAAGGAGAAATGGAAATTCGATGGGCCATTTGGAACATTTGATAGACAGGCAATTCAAAGGGGTTTGAAAGTATATAGGGAAGTTTGTTCTGCTTGTCATGCGGTAAGCAGACTATCATTTAGAAATCTAATGGAAATCGGTTTTTCCAAAGAAGAAGCTGATTCGATAGCATCAGATTATACTGTTGAAGATGGGCCAGATGATTCAGGCGCGATGTTTCAAAGACCAGCTAAAATTTTTGATCACCTGCCTGGTCCTTTCGAAAATGAGAAGGCTGCAAGAGCTGCGAATAATGGTGCATACCCTCCAGATTTATCGCTGATTATTAAAGCAAGGGAAGGGGATGCAGATTATGTTTATTCCATACTGACTGGATATAAAAAAGATGTTCCACCTTCAATTGTGCTTGGAGATGGTATGCATTACAATCCTTACTTTCAGTCAGAGCAAATCGCAATGCCTCCTCCACTTTTATCTGACGGACAGGTTTACTATACAGATGGAACAAATCCAACGATTGATCAAATGGCCCGGGATGTTGTAAATTTTTTGCAGTGGGTTGCTGAACCTGAGATGGAACAGCGTAAATCTCTTGGTGTGAGAGTGATTATCTTTACAATAATATTTACTCTTATCATGTATCTTGCGAAGAGGCGTATATGGTCCAGACTTCATAAAAAAGATTGAGTGCCTATAGCAATTGAAACGAATGATATTAGATGACTAAGTATAAGATGTTATTTTGTCCATCCGCCAAAAATTGATTTGCGCAAGCAAATAAATTTTTATGGAGAAGTGAAATGTGCAAAAATTAGCTCAGGATTCGGCAATGTGCTAATTTTTGGATATATTAATTTGTCCTGTGCCGCGCGCAAAAACACTGCTTTCACAAAATCCGTAAGATTTTTGCGTTTATTATAACATTTTCTTACGGATTTAAAGCGCTATTTTGACACTCGGGGTGCTATTTCATGCTTGTTTTGAGACTTTTGGTGCGCGTACTATAGCCAACTAACTATAAAATAGTTATAAAAGAAGGAAAAAGGAAATGTTAAAAAGATGTCGTATTCATTAGATTTTCGTCTAAAAATTGCTCAATTGATGAACTGTTCTCTATAATTATTTTATAGTTAGTTGGCTATAGTATACAAATTAATTCACGCAATTATATGAAGTCATTATCATCAATTTTGCGTATTTGGTTTAGATTTGGAATTGTATAATTTTATATTGAGTGTTTTTTCAGATTTATCAACAAGAAGCGTCACACACGCACATCCAGTAATATTTAAAAGTGTTGTAGCCATATCTAATATTCTATCGACACTTGCAATAAGTAATACACCCTCTACTGGTAGTCCTACAGAATGCAGTACCATTCCTAAAAATAGTAGTACTCCACCTGGGATACCAGCCCCACCAATTGATGCAAAAGTGCACATAAAAAATAGCGTCATATAGTTCGCAAAAGAAAGATCTACACCCATCATTTGAGCGAAGAAGATTGCACACGCTCCTTGATATATCGCACCACCATCCATGTTGAGAGCTGCTGAAAGTGGTAATAGAAATCTACTATTTTGTCTAGAAACTCCGAGATTTTTTTCTGCAACTTGCATCAAAGGAACAAGAGTCGCTTTTGAACTACTTGTGGAGAAAGCGATCATTTGACAACCAAATACTTTCTTATAAAATGGTATAGGAGAAAGTTTTCCCCAGACGATTATTAAAATACCAAAAAATATATATTGTGCTAAACATCCTAAAAAGATAGTGATCATAAGTTCACCAAGCGAGAATATTATGCCTATTCCCTCTTCTCCAACCATTGATGCCATATAGCCAAACACTCCTATCGGAGCAATTTTCATAATCATTTGTACAGCTTGAAAAAGCATCTTTGCTATTTCATGACAAATCTTAATTAAGTTAGCACATTCATTATGCTTTATATTGAGTGTAACTCCTACAAAAAATGCAAAAAGTATAACCTGCAGTATATTACCACTTGCCATTGCCTCAAAAACATTGGTTGGTATTATATTGATTAACATATCCATAATCGTCGAATCTGATTGAGGTTGAAACGATTGTGGTGTAGCGGTTCTATATGCGTCTAATATCGAAGGAGAGACATTAGAACCAGGCTTTAAAATAGCCGCAGCTCCTATTCCGATTGCAACAGCGCAAACAGAGGTAATAAAGAAAGCGGCAAATGCTTTCATGCTAATTCTGTATAATCCAATTGAGGTTTCGACGCTTGTAATTCCAAATAATATTGCAAAGAATATCATTGGAATTGTAATCATCTTGATTAGATTCAGAAATATACTTCCTAAATAGCCTAAAACAGAAGCGTTATGTTTGAATACAACACCTACTACAATACCAAGAACAAGTCCTATCAAAACTTGTTGCCAAGATGATAACCTAAATATTGCAAATCGCATGTAACGTCCTCAATCACGTTTAGTTATAGTAAAACAACACTTAAAAACACATGATAACTATCATAAGACTAACTAAATTGCAACATATAGAATGCAATAGTCAATTTTTACTTTATACTAAGCATTTTTAGCTTATATATTTATTAAATAGTAGTTTTATTATAATTAATAAATTACAAAGTGTTCTTATTTTATTATCATCGCGCACTACTTTAGCTCTTATAATCCTATTTTTTTTATTTTAGTTATTTTAATAGTTTACAATTTAACATGAATAGTGGAGCATTTTTAATACAAAGCAGTTTTACAGCAAAATGGTAGTATATTGCTTGTAAGTATCACAAACAACCTTTTAGTACTGTTCTAATATTCAACCTATAGTATGCCATTATTGCTTAGTGTATGATAACTGTAAAATCATTTTAGAATAATATAAAAAATAATGCTTTGTCACAGTACAAATTTTAGAATATATACAAGTGGTTTGTTGCTGTGTTTAACTATTAGAAAGATTTTATATTGAAAGTAGTTTAGCAAAAGAGGAAGGAGGAAGCCTTGCAGGACATATATCAGATATATTTGCCAGTGGCTGGGACAAGTATTAACGTTCTTGTACTCATTGCTCTGGGGCTCGGAGTTGGTCTCCTATCTGGCATGTTTAGCATAGGTGGAAGTATGATTTGTGTTCCTGTATTGGTTTTTATAGGGATTCCGCCGCAGGTTGCAATAGTGACTGCAACTAATCAAATGATTGCCTCATCTTTTTCTGGATATCTTGTATATGCAAGACGTGCTTTAGTTGATTATAAACTTTCCTTAGTTATGCTTTGCGGTAGCATTATAGGTGTTCTGACTGGGATATGGCTATTTTCTCTCTTATCGTTCTTGGGTCATGTGGATCTTTTTGTATCAATTGGTCTAGTTCTAACTCTAAGTATAGCAGGCTTTCTTGCTGCAAAAGATGCAGCAAGAATAATATATTACAAATATAAGAAAATAAAATTGCCTGAATCACAAATATCAAATATTGCTAAACATATTCGTATTTTGTGCGTCTATTTTCCAAGTATTAGAGCTAAAATTAGCGTGATATTGCCATTATTAGTTGGTATGGTTGGAGGTTTTACGCTATCATTTGTTGGTATAGGTGGAAGTATTTTGATGCTTCCAATGGCACTGCATATACTTGGGACAATGCCAAGTTATACCGTTGGAACAATTCAGTTTCATGTAATTTTTTCTGCAATTTTTGCAACTATTTTGCATGCTATGACCTCTCAAAGTCTCGATATTGTATTATCGTTTGCATTGATAATCGGCTCAGTTTTTGGTACGCATATAGGTGCAAGAATAAGCGCTAGGTTTAATCAAGAAACCTTTAAGGTACTTCTTGGATTTCTTATAATAATGCTTTGCTTAAGAGTAGCTATAAATCTATTCGTGATGCCAAAAGATTTGTATCATATTGAATTCTTAAATCAATGAGAAACATAAGAATCATTCTTGCATCACTAATATTGATGACTTCTCTTGCAGAGAATGCTACAGGAAGATCTAATATCACTGCAAAACTGTCTCAGAAGAATATTGTAAAAGGATATAACTTCAAGCAGGAGGTTTTGTCTGTATCTGGTAAAATATCTGATGATAATATTGATATTATCGTTGAGGTTTATGGGCCACTTGCAACGTATAGGATCTGGAAAAAAGAAAAGAAAATAGTGTTTTGGGTGAATAGTATAAATATTGTAATACCTTCTGTATACTCATATTACTCTATTGCAGCCACCAATAAAAATAACAAAACAATAAAATCGTTAACTGAATCAATAAATGCGAACTTTATACGGTATTTAAATGAGATAATAACACATCATGCAAAGAAATTTGATGTTGCAGATACTCAGAGAGTGTTTCAAAAAATTCAATCTAAGAATGGATTTTTTATTAGAAATGTTTCACAAATAGATAAAAAAGATAAAATGTTTGTATATGATATACATCTTCCTGCGAGTGCAATTACAGGAAAATATACTGTAAAAGTTTATGCTGTTAAAGATAATAAGATTATAGAAATTAAGTACTTAACATTTTCTGTTCATAAAGATAAATTGTATTTAAAGTTAGATAATCTTGCTACACAAAACCCATTGCTATATGCTGGCGCAGCCGTATTTGTGAGTATTTTTATAAGTTTGCTCGTTGGATTATTATTTAAGAATTTTTTATGAATTTAATATATTGATATGCTATCTAGAGAAAAATTAATTCCCCCATGTAGCGGAAAAGTTTTACTACATTCTTGTTGTGCACCTTGCGCTGGTGAAGTTATGGAAGCAATGCTAGCATCTGAGATAGATTTTACTATCTTTTTCTATAACCCTAATATTCATCCTTTGAAAGAGTATGAGATGAGAAAAAGTGAAAATATAAGATATGCTGAGCGTTTTGGAATATCATTTGTTGATGCTGATTACGACGTGCAGAATTGGTTTGCCAGGGCTAAAGGTATGGAAAATGAGCCGGAAAGAGGGATTAGATGTACAATGTGTTTTGATATGAGATTTTTGCGTACAGCTCTATATGCAAAAGAAAATGGCTTTCCGATTTTTACAAGCTCTCTGGGAATATCAAGATGGAAAAATATGGAACAAATTAATGAATGCGGAGAGAGAGCTGCTTCACATTATGACGGTGTTCAATATTGGACTTATAATTGGCGTAAAAATGGTGGTAGTGCAAGGATGTATGAAATAGCAAAGCGAGAGAATTTTTATAAGCAAGAATACTGCGGCTGTATATATTCATTGCGTGATACGAACTCTTGGAGGATAAAAAACGGTAAAAATGAAATAAAAATATGTGAACAGTTTTATAAAGAAAAGCTTTATTAGTCTATCCATCAAAAATTTATTTGCTGCGCTAATTTTCGGATATATAGCTAAAGCGTCATAAAAAGATTATGACAAATAGTTTGTAAAGAGTTCATCAAGCGTACAGTTGGTATTACGTCGAATTTGTTTAGCTTGGGCCCATTTTTTCTCAATAGGATTTAAATCTGGAGAATATGGAGGCAAATAAAGCAATGTGTGGCAAGAATTTCCAATCAATTGCTGCATATCAACACCTTTATGAAAAGTTGCATTATCCATTACAATCACGCAATTTGGGGGAATATTGGGTAATAAAATGTTTTCCACCCAACATGTAAACACTGATGTATCAACCGATCCTGTTAGCAACCCAATAGCAACTAAAGTGCTTCCCATCAAAGCCCCAATAGCATTCGTTCTGTCTTTGGCACCCCAATCATGCTTGCCATAGCAACGCCGTCCCTTAATCGAATAACCATGTGTTCTAGGCATATCGTGAGCAAAGCCGCTTTCATCAATATAAACAATTTGCTTCCCTTCATTTTCCAAATCAGCAATCCTTTGGCAAAACATAGATCTTTTTTCTGGATCCGCTTTTGGATGATTTAGAGTTTTTTTTATAGCTAACACCTAAGCGATATTGCGCATCTCTTATCCCGGTTGTACTAGCACACAGGCGTGCTGCCCTTTCATAGCAATAGCTATCTGGATACTCTTCTATATCCTTCTTGAGTGCTACAACGTCTATTTTGCTCCATTTCTTATGCCTATACTTTTGTGGTTCAATATTTTGACTCCAACGAAATATTGCAGCTTTGGATATTCCAAATTTCTTCGCAACCTCAGAAAATGATAACTCTTCTTTTGCCTTGATCTTTAATATCTTTTTTCTGAATGAGAGCGGATAGGTCATTTTTTTCTCTATAGTTATACCTTTGATAGCATAGCATAGCAAATCCTTCACTCATACTCCTTTTATAACGCTTTTGCTATATAATTTGTCCGATACTTGTAAAAAACCTTATGGATTTTAAAAATTCACCTCTGCAAAAGTGTTCTACTTGAAACCTTAAGTGCGAATTTTCTTTAATAAAATTCGTAATTCTGCTTAGGCATGTTGAAGCCTTTAGCTTTAGCAAAAGGTCTTTCTATAAGCTAATATTATACATCAATTTAAAAAATTTTCATTTTTGGCGGATGGATTTCTTACGGATTTAAAGCGCTATTTTTGCGCTCCAAGCACCATTTCATGCGCACTTTCAAGACTTTTGGCGCAACGTACAAGCTACTCAATTTTTTAATATGAGCTTTATTATGCGCACGTATATGTAGAACATAGGAGTGCTACATATAGTGAAAAATAGCTTCCATACATAACTATTAAAAATAAGTGTTAGCATTTGCTCAGCTGGCAAAACCTTAAACATTGTCAAAAATACTATAACAATAGTAGTATCAATAAAAAGTGATATACATGTACTACCATTATTTCTTAACCATAGATGCTTTCCTTTCGTAAGCTTATATATCCATAGGTACATCACAATATCAACTGCTTGTGATACATAACATGCGATCATAGAACCTATAAAAGCAACACTATAAAAACCAAATACTTTGTGGAAAGTTAGATTATCAACTTTTGACCAACTTGTGGCAGGTAAATAATCTATAAGTGCTATGATTGTTGCTATTACTATGTTAGTGAGTATTGCAAAACGCACACAAAAATTGGCTCTTGCTTTCCCATAAAATTCTGTGATTAAATCAGTAATCGAAAAGGTGAGGGGGTATAAAATAGCACCAGCAGATAACTCGAATGTATAAATCGATGGTACATGTAAAATAACGAATTTTTGATAAACTAAGTTTCCTAATATTATCAGACCGGAGAATAATATACAAAGGCTAGCATAAACTTTTTCAGCTATAGGCATGAAGTTATATCCTCAATCTTAGCTGCGAGTATAAAATCACTCTCAGTTAGTCCATTTACTTTATGCGTCCAAATCTCTATTAAGCAAGCTCCCCATTCAATACTTAAATTTGGATGATGCTTCTCTCTCTCAGCAATAATTGCTACCTTATTTGCAAATTCCATAGCATCTATAAAATTATTAAACTCATAGCGTTTATATACATGTCCAGAACTATTTACTTTCCAATGATTTTGTAATTGATCTAATAATTTATGTATCTCATGCTTATTAAGCGGCATTATATCATTTTGATATGGCAAACATTGCTTATCTGCTAGTAAATGAATATTGGTCATAGCTTACCTAGTAAAATAATATAAATATTTCCTAATTTGACAAAAGTGATTTTTAAATTAAGTTTATACGATACTATGCTACCTATATACTAATAACTATTTTAAATAATCCGTCTATTCCACTATTCCTCTCAATAAACTCATTATTATCTGCCATGTCTTCTTAGAAACATTGAAATAATAACTGCAATAAAGATAACAACTACCAAAGACGAAAATGTAATAACAAAATTCTGTACTGAGTAAACTCTTACATTATTTATATCATATATGTGATTCCACTGAAGATCGAGTAGATAACCAGTAAACTGGTCTAGTATAGCGCAGCCAAGCATATTAAGGGTATTAATTGTACCTATTATCACACCAGAATTTTGATGATCAGAAACTCTAAGCGCACCTGTAAAACATAACATCTCAGATCCACATAAGACACCTATTATAAATAGTATAAAAGAGACGCCTTCTAAAGAGAGATCAGGGAAATATAGCAGTGTACAAAAGCTTATTAATATTCCAGTTGCACATACTTGTATTCCACGATTGATAATATTATATCTTTCACATAAATATGGAATCATGATACTACCCACTGCAAGCCCGAGATATAGTTGCATTGTGGTACGTGCGCTTATAACATTATTCACAAGTAATTTCTGCTCTATAAAAGCAACTCCCATTAAATCTGCAAGAACAGAAAGAGGAGTATATAGTCCAACTGATAGTATTGCATACATCACTATCACAGGATTCTTCAGCACTATTGAGATTTCAAGAAGCATACTTGATATACTAAAAGATGACATATTTGCGCGTACTATAGGTCCCTGAGTAATGCTTTTTTTAATGCTAAAGAAAGAAAATACAAACATTAAAAAGCCAAAAAATGCCATATACTTATAGATTTCTCTCCAAGATATAACTGTGAGGATGCTACTTATTATAGTACCACTAAATAATGCGCCCATAACCCCTATTGTTAGTGTCAAACCTAAAAGCACAGCTCTATTCCCAGGTGGCATGTTATCTGCAACTATTTTAAGTGCACTCATAAAAGCAGCAGCAGAACCAGCACCTATTAAAAACCTAGCAAGCTGCATGGTACTAAGCGTATTTGCATAGAAAAACATTATAGACCCAATACTGCAAAGTAGTATAGAAACAAGAATTACAATTTTTGCTCCATATTTATCCATCAACACACCGAGCGGTATTTGCAATATAGAATATGCCAAGAGGTAAATAGAACCAAGTGATGCAAATTGCTGTGCTGTGAGCAAGAACTCAGTTCTAAGTTCATGGTGCATTACACCTGGTGAAACTCTCAGTACATACTGATAAAAAAAGAAAAGTGCAGCAGTAAGCCAAGCAAAGTATACACTTCTTGATTTTATTATGTTATTAATCATGTCTGACATGTTTTTTCATTACCTCTCTTGGTAGTTTATGTAAAACACCTTACACCCTTTCTATCTTGGTCATTTTGAAGGATAAATAGGCCGAAGAACCCGACTAATTAATTGTGTAGGTAGTTAGCATAAAACTGAAGTTTGTTATTTTTATAGCATCTATTGTTTTGATGTAGCATATAAACATGCATAGCATGCTGAAAAGACATCATATTACACAAAAATTCCAAATCCATTTATTATCTAATATACAAGACCATCTATTTTATGAATATCTTCTCTATATTTTACGAAAATATAACAAATATATTGCTGCAATTTGAGCATGAACAAAACTCTAATTTTATATTCACGGTAGAAGTGCCAAATAACCCTAAAAATGGGGATTTAGCAACTAATGCTGCAATGATTTTTGCAAATCATACAGGACAATCTCAGAAGAGAGTAGCAGAATCGATAGCAACAGAGCTATCAAAGTCTGATTATGTACTGTCCTCAGAAGTAGCAGGTCCTGGCTTCGTCAATATAAAACTTACCAATAGCTTTTGGCAACACTTCTTGCGCGAAACCTATTTATCAAAGAAAGAGTATGGTGATAGTAAAATTGGAAAAAATCAAGAGATTAATATAGAATTTGTTTCTGCTAATCCAACTGGGCCTATGCATGTTGGACATGCACGCAGTGCAATTTATGGCGATGCACTTGCAAAATTACTTTCTAAATGTGGATTTAAAGTTACTAGAGAATACTATATAAATGATGCTGGAAAGCAGATAGATACTCTGATTCACTCATTATTCATAAGATATAAACAAGAGCTTGGAATAGATGCAACACTTGCACAAAACTCATACCCAGGTGAATATCTGATCGACATAGCAAAAACATTAGTAGTATTACATGGAAATAAGCTTTTAAACATTGTAGATGCAGAACGTGACTTGATATTGAAAAAATTTGCTGTTGATCAGATCATGAAGATAATATGCAAAGATATGATGGATCTTGGCGTGATTCATGATAAATTTACGTCTGAAAAATGTGATATTCTTGAAAAAGGATTAGTTGAAGAAACTTTAAAACGACTTCAAGATGCTGATTTAATATATAGTGGAGTTTTAGAAGCGCCTAAATCTAAGACTAGTGATGACTGGGAATCTACAGAGCAAACAATATTTAGAGCAACGAAATTTGGTGATGATGCTGATAGACCGATTGTGCGTTCAGATGGAAGTTACACATATTTTGCTTTAGATGCAGCTTATCACTTAGATAAGCTGAACAGAGGATTTTCTAATATGTTACTATTGCTCGGTGCAGATCATGGTGGCTATACAAAAAGAATCAAAGCTATCGTTAGTGCACTTAGCAACAATGAAGCTGAAATTCATGTCATCATTAATCAATTAGTCAATCTAATGAAAGACGGAAAGCCATTTAAAATGTCAAAGAGAGCTGGAAATTTTTTAACAGTACAAGATATTTTATCTGAACTCGACAAGGATTTAATAAGATTTGGAATGCTTAGCAGAAAAAATGATACAGTGATAGACCTTGATTTCACGAAGATGAAAGAACAATCTAAAGATAATCATATTTTTTATATACAATACGCAAGCGCAAGAGCACATTCAGTTTTATTAAAAGCTAAAGAACTTGGGATTACACAAGATATAGAGTGTGCTAATTTAGAAAGACTTGTTTCTGAACAAGATATGACATTGATAAAGAAAATAGCTATCTTTCCAAAGGTTGTTGAAAGTGCTGCAAAGTCTTACGAAATTTTTAGGATTCCATACTATCTATATGACCTTGCAACAACATTTCATCAAATTTGGGGATATGGAACTCATAATGCTCAATTTAGGTTTATAGTAGAAAACGATAGAGAGCTAACAGCTGCAAGGTTGATTTTAATACAAACGTTTATTAATACAATAGAGTCTGGTTTAGATATTATAGGAATAAAAGCAGTAGAGAGTATGTAGCAGTGTTCGAATTGATAGTAGTTTCATCTTTCTTTCAAGAAACCATTAGTCAGTAGTGTATATGTTGTTTTCAATACGCCTCAAGCAAAATTGTAATGTTGCTTTCTTTATTGTATGCTACACACTAGACTTCTTTAAAAATTTGTTTCAGTGGGGCAAATAAAAGTAGCATACGGAACGCTGGGGAACACAGTGTATATAAAATACATTAGCATCTCCAGGCTTTAAAAGGATGCGACAAAGCAATTTGTCGCTGGAATAAGCGTTTGAAGAAGTCTAGTGTGTTTTTAACAATAACAGTTGTTTAACTAGTGACGTAATATCTCTAGCAATGGATGATATATAACGCGTTACTTATAAAAAGTTTGAATGAATTAAAAGATATATGAAAGTAAGTACATCTGAGCATGGAAAGAGTTTTGGTATAAGTAGAGAAAAGTTCATTGAGTATACAAAGACTATTATATGGGCTGTGATTATCGCTTTATTGTTTAGGTCTTTATTTTTTGAGCAGTTTAAGGTACCTACATCTTCTATGGTGCCTACAATTATGATTGACGATCGGCTCATTGTCTCTAAATATGCTTATGGATATTCAAGATTTAGTTTTCCTATTTCGCCAGAGAGTTTTAAAGGTAGAGTATTTTTCACTCCACCGGAAAGAGGCGATGTAATAGTTTTTAAAGCGCCAGATGAGGAAAGTTGGTGTATAAAAAAACTCATAGGACTTCCATGTGATAAGATTAATTATATAAAAAGACTAATAGGGCTTCCTGGTGATAAGATACAAATTCAAGATGGAATTTTGTATATTAATGATGTTTCAGTACAAAGAAAAAGAATAGGTGCGTCAACTCAAATTGGTGAGCGTGGAGAGAGTATTATATATGATGTATATGAAGAAATTCTTCCAAATGATGTTGTATACAAGATTCATCAACGCAAAAGCAACTCTGATTCAAATAATGGATTTGATGAGGATAATACACCAATATATAGAGTACCAAAGGGTCATTACTTTTTTCTTGGTGATAATAGAAATCATTCTGCAGATAGTAGATATTCAAGTGGCATAAGCTATGTTTCAGAAGATAAATTAATGGGCAGGGCTGATGTAATAATCTGGCCTGGTGATTTTTCTTTTAAAAAATTTTTTTCAAGCATGGATATTGGTAGAATGTTTGGAGGTTTAAGTGACACAGTTACTCATTAATTATAAATTCAATAATCCAGACATATTAAGGCTTGCATTAACTCATCCAAGTCTTGGTAAGAATAAAATAAGCAATGCGCCAAAGAATGGATATGAAAGGCTAGAGTTTCTTGGAGATAGTGTGCTTTCCATGGTCATTGCAGATATAATCTACCATGAGTATTCGGATCTTCTTGAAGGACCGCTATCAATAATACATGCAAATGCTGTGAATACAACAAGCCTTGCGAAGGTTGCATTAAGTATTAATCTAAATGAAGCTATCATGATGGATCACGGAGAAGAGATCATAGGTGGGCGGAGTAATCCAAGAAATCTTGAGAATGCAATGGAGGCATTAATAGGAGCAGTTTTTCTAGATAGTGATTATGAAACAGTAAAGTCTTTTATAAAGGAGCTTTGGCGTGATGTTTTAGGCAATCCAGAAATCGAAAACAAAAATCAGAAGACTAAATTACAAGAGTGGATGCAGAAACATTATAAGACAAATCCAATCTATGTTTTAGAAAATGAGGAAGGTGATCCTCACTCTCCAATATTTAGTATTTCGGTTGAAATTCATAAGATAGGAAAAGTAATTGCAACTGGGCGTTCTAAAAAAGAAGCGGAACAAAAGGCTGCTGGTATGATGCTAGAAAAAATAACACATGTAAGTGGTTAATATAATTAAAAAGAATGTCTAAAAAATTATCTATAGTAGCATTGGCAGGAATGCCAAACGCTGGAAAATCTACGTTAACTAACCTGTTGGTAGGACAAAAGATTTCCATAGTTACACCAAAGGTGCAGACAACAAGATTTAATACAAGAGGAATAGTAAATTTAAGAGAAACACAAATAATTTTTATAGATACTCCTGGGCTTTTTAAACCTAAAAAGCCTCTTGAAAAACAAATAGTAAGGTCGGCATGGGATGGAATAAACGAAGCTGATATAATATGCTTTTTGATCGATCCAAATTCAGATTTTCTTGAATATTTATTAACAATTAAAGAGAGAGTGAAAAATAACAATCAAATCTGTATTGCAGTAATAAATAAGATAGATAAATTACGTGATAAAAAGACTCTATTGCCAATTATGGAGTCTCTAAATCAACTCAGCATTTTTCATTCTATCTTTATGATCTCTGCGCTGCGTGGAAATGGAATTGACAATCTTTTGTCATTTATTACACAAAATGCAAAGGAAATGCCATGGCTTTTCAAGGAAGATGAGGTAACTGATAAAACAGAGCGTGAAATTGCAGAGGAAGTTACAAGAGAGACTCTATACATGACGCTTGCAGAGGAATTGCCATATTCTATAGAGGTAAAAACTGAAAAGTGGGAAGAGCTTGATGATGGCAGTGCAAAGATTCATCAAGTGATACATGTTTTAAAAGAATCTCAAAAAAACATTATAGTTGGCAAACAAGGAGCGAAGATAAAAGAAGTAGGATCAAAGAGTAGAGTAAAGATCTCAAATATACTAGATAGACCTATACATTTATTCTTATACGTAAAAGTGAAAGAAGATTGGATAGAAAAACAATGCCTTCTCTAGCATTTTATTGCATTTTGCAAGGAATGCTACAATTCAAGCTTTTTTTGAAATATAGCGTTATATCAAAATCCGAAATATCAACTCTTTATTTACCAGCTATATACATTAATTTTATTGTTATACCTTTTAAAAGTTGACATATGGCTTCAGAATTGGTAGACAAGATTGGTCTTTACCTCTCTTATATCTTATGTGAATCATAAATTTATGTTTCACTTAGGCGTTATTATTTTTATGTTAGGGTAATTGTTTTTATAGCTTTGTGTTTTTGAAAATATAGTTATAGTTGTGTCTTTCATACCAAGATCTTTTAGATTACTATAGCTATGTTATACAAAGTAATATTTATTATGGCGAAGTAGCTCAGTTGGTCAGAGCAGCGGAATCATAATCCGTTTGTCGGGGGTTCAAATCCCTCCTTCGCTACCACAGTTTATGTGTTATAAAAAGCTGTAAGCTCTAAATTATAGTATATGCTCAAAAATCTAGATCGATTCTGATATACTATAATTTTTTGACAACATAAATTTTGCAGTCCATCCGCCAAAAATTGATTTGCTGCGCTAATTTTAGGATATATTAATTGTTCCTGTGTTTAGTAAACACTACTTTCACAAGATCCGTAAGGTTTTTGCGTTTATTATAACATTTTCTTACGGATGTAAACCACTATTTTTACGCTCTAAACATCATTTTATGTTGCTTCCGAGGCTTTTGGTGCGCGTACTATGCCTCAATTCAAAAAAAATTTTACTTATTGATTGATAGACACATATAATAAAAAAAATCATTTATACATACTATTCTCAGTAGTTAAGTTATTTTCTGCTAGACGTTGCTGATGGCTCAATGTTTTAGTTTGTATATTTTTCGCTTCACGGTACGCCTGCTCTAGCTCAAGTCTTTCATATTCATATGTAGACTTGAAAGTATTAATTTCAGGTTTAAAGCTAGCTGCACATTGAGCTGCAAGCTGCAAAGAGCCAAGTTGCGTTTCATTACTGATAGATATTGGTTGTATAATGAGACTAGGCTTATCATTAAAAAAGAGTCTAGAAATGATAGATGGTTTGTATGTTTGTATGGTGACTTGATCAGCAGTATTCTTATCAGTTACTGTAATAGTCCCTTGATATCCCATGAGTATGCTAAACCACGACTCTGGAGCATGTACTTCAATTTTTAAATCTCTACCATTTAATACAGGAAACACATCTTGTATACGTGATACATTCATATTAGCTATGTATGTAGATAACATAGTAAAAGTTTTATCATATTGAAGTGCTAAGGAATTTATTTGCATGCCCATAGGCACCTTTACAAAGTTCATTTCAATAGGATTATTCTTGATATCTTGATATAGATGTTGCAAGAATTCATGATCAAAGTCTTTATCTTGATTTACATTTTTTAAATTGTTTTGAAATTGTATAAAACTCATATGGTTTCGAATAGATGGATTATGCAAGTCAGTATTCAGCATGATAGTTGCAAATGCTAATAGATATACCGCATCAGGGTGATTAAAATCTTGACATTGGTTTTGTTGCACATAAGCTTCGCTAAATTCTTGAACTAGTCTGTCTATTTTTTGTGCTTCTCCAGGCAACTTATAACTCTTTAAATAATCACGTAATGCATCACCAAATGGTTTATCTTTAAATTCCATACTTGCAACAAAATGTTTTAGTACACTTTGATTTTCTGTTGCTTTGGTGCCTAGATAATCTCCAATTTCAGATAAATCTAGATTTTGTTTTTCTGTTGTAAAGAAAGCTGCAATTTGTTTTTCTTTATCTATTTGTAATGTATTACAAATATCTTTAATTTGTGCGATCCCATTCTTTGGCTTAGCATTAAAAACCTTAGCAATTTGAGATCTTATTTCAGCAGAAAATTTCTCGTGCATATTATTACTTATAGTTTCAAAATATTAATTTTCATAATGTCTATAGCAGTGAAATAAAGTATGAAATCAAGTATCATGCTATAGATATGCTTTCTTCAATATCAAAAGATTTTGTAATGCGTTTTGTCATAGACTTATATGCTTATTGTTAGATCAAAAAATCATAATTATTGCGAAAGATTTTATGTTAAAAAAACTTTCCGATTTCTAACATAGCTACACTTATTATTGCTTGTTTTATAAGGTCATCAAATTAAGTTCATATGTTATTTCAAGCGCATCATACCTCTAGCTATTCATCTAATTTAGCTACAGTAGGTTGGTCTGACCATGCTTCTTATCTCATGCCATCGCACTTCTTCACATCATTTTTCTTACTCGCTCTTTATCAATAGACTCTTAAATACATGCATTAACTGTCATTTGTTTTGATTAAAAGATAGATATAGAACTACTCTTTAACCTTATGGTTGTAGACAATGTGTATAAATGATAGCAACATTGGAAATTTTATCAAATCAAAAAATGTAATTTTTATGATATATTTATCAAGGTATAATTTAATTAAAAACAACTTAAAATTGACTCTAAGTATGTAGTATGATAATTGTCGCAATTCCATGATGAGGATTATATATTAGACCTCTTGCATAACCTATTTAAAGTGTAGAAGTCAATATTTGATCTTACAGACAGTTATAAATTTTATATCTGCTTGTCAGTTAAGTTTTGACTGTCAGATATGTAACTGAGATACAAGATTTCATTATTCTTTTCCACAGCAAACTTTTTACTATCCAAAAAAGTTTGCATAGGAGTTTTTCCATAACAATATTTACCAGAATGAGGTCTTGCATTGTTGAAATGTTCTAACCAAATATCAAGATCTAATTGCAAATCATCTAATGCTGTATAAATCTTTTTACGCATAGCTGTATCAAAGAATTCTTGTTTCATAGTTTTATTAAAACGTTCACACATACCATTAGTCTGAGGTGAATATGCTTTAGTTGTAGTATGCTCTATACCTTCTATACTGAGAAATAACTCAAAAGCATGGTGCTCTATATTCCCTTTATATTCTCCTCCACGATCTGTAAGAATACGAAGCATTGGTATCCCTTGACTCTCATACCATGGTAACACTCGATCATTTAGCATATCAGCTGCAGTAATTGCAGTTCTTTCAGTATACAGTTTAGCATCAGCAAATCTACTGTAGCTATCAATAAACACCTGAGCATAAACCTTTCCTATCCCTTTGAAATTTCCTACATAATATGTATCTTGGCAACCTAGATAACCTGGATGTTGTGTCTCAATTTCTCCATGTGCTTCTTTTTCATTACTACGTTTCTCTAGTACTTGCAGCTGTGCTTCAGTCAAAATAATACCATCTTGGGCCATCTTAGCTTCTAATGCTTTCAATCTTTTATTGATATTATTTAAATCATTACGTAACCAAATTGACCTGACTCCACCAGGTGAGACAAGTATACCACTCTTCTTCAGCTCATTTGATACTCTAAGTTGTCCATATGCTGGGTACTCTATCGCCATATCAATTACTGCTTTTTCTACATTAGGATCTACTCTATTAGCCATTATTGGCTTCTTACGACTTATTTCGTATAGCGCTTCTTCTCCTCCTGTTTCATATAGTTCTTTAAATCTGTAATAGCTATCTCTACTATAACCCATTGCCTTACATGCAGATGATATACTACCAAGGCTTTTGGCCAATTCAAGTAAACCAATTTTAGGTTTGATTATTTTTTGATTTAAGTTCATTGCTTATCTCCATTTAATAACTAATTTAGTTTACCAAATGTAAGATAAAATATCGACTAATACATTTAAAGCTCAAAGTTATAGATACCAGCAAGTAAATTAAACCTTAAACCGAATCGTTTTCTTCTGTTCCTATAACGATCAGCGATAATTTTAAATCGTTTGATCATGCCTATGACGTTTTCATTTAAAACACGTTCACTAGACAATTGACGATTTTTCTTTTTATCTTTCCTGCTTAGTGGTCGCTTTTTTGTCTTTTTCTTTGGTAACTCTGAATTATAATGCAACTTATCAATGCCTTGATAACCAGTATCTGTAAGAACTTTAATCTCAGGGTGGATGTGAACTCCGGATTCTTTAAATAACCTGAAATCATGACGCTTGCCATTAGAAAAATTAGTGCAAATGATTTCTTTTTTCCTTTTATCCACAATAAGCTGAGTTTTTAGAGTATGTCGCCTCTTTTTTCCCGAATAAAAGTGCTTCTGTTTTTTTTAGGTCGTTCTATCGGTGTTTCAGTAGCATCAATTAACACAAGTTCGTATTCAGAATCGCTTTTTAGTAATGCTTTACGTCCAGGTAGTGAAAATCGTTTATCTTTAATTAGAGTATCTTCAATCCAACGTATATTACGATAACAGGCACTTTCACTTATTCCATAACTGCGGGAAATATGAAAATATGTCCTGTATTCACGCAAGTACTCAAGCGTCATGAGTAATCGATCTTCTAAAGCCAATTTATTGGGTTTTCCACCTTGAGACTTTAAAATAGCTTCAGCTTCTTTTAATATACTTAGTATAACTTCAAACGTTCCTCGTTTAATGCCAGTAAGCCTGCGAAACTCTTCTGCGTATTCATCTTTGATGTTTTCAAACTTCATGTTATCCTTGATAAAATCAAGGATTTTAATCAATTTATATGGTTATGCAAGAGGTCTATTATCAATTGATTCCATTCGTTTTAAAGCATCTTTACACACTGTTTCTAAGACATGTATTCATCTTTTTATAACGCAGTCTTCTAATTTATGAACTAAACCATATCAAGAATAGAGATTAACTGATTTATTGCACTGCCTTTATCAGTGCACGCGTGAGTATTTAAAGGTATGATTTTTTATAGTACCAGTTAATTTCTTAATCAAATATTATATATTAATAAATACATAATAACCGGTCTCACAAAGCGCAAATTTTTGAAATATAGTGAATATACTGCAAAGAAATATTTTGATTGAGCTATTTTATCAAATCAATAAACAAAGTTTACCTTTATTATATGTCAATGAGATTAACAAAAGAGTTTTTTTTACAACCAACATTACAAGTAGCAGAGTTATTGCTTGGAAAAATATTAAATTTTGATAATTATCAAGGCATTATTACAGAAACAGAAGCGTATATAGGGCAAGATGATCCTGCTTGTCATGCATCAAAAGGTAAAACAAAAAGAACATCCATAATGTTTGAAGAAGGTGGACATTGTTATGTATACTTAATATATGGAATGTATTATTGTTTTAATATTATTACTGAAGCTAGAGATTTTCCTGCTGGTGTACTGATCAGAGGTCTCAAGTTAATTTCTCCTACTGATATCACTATACAAGGACCAGGAAAATTATGTAAATATCTAGGAATTGATATGAAACATAATGGTCTAAGCGTATTAGATTCAAAAAATTTGTTCTTAACAGATCATAACTATAAACCAAAATTTATTGCTACTACGCGTATTGGTATAAAGGTAGGCACAGATAAATTATGGCGTTTTTTAGTGCAGTAATTACATATAAATCCTACTATTTCAGGATTTATATAAATTAATATGAGAAATACATTGTAAAGATTTATAAGAAAACATTAGTATTTTGACTCAAAACTATACATTTGGAGCGTACTCTTCTACTGGGTAAATCAAAAAACAGAGTCTGTGATGCTTATTAATAGGTGAGAATATACTTTTACTTGTGTTATTATATATAAGTTACTTTCTAAGAAATAGCACTGAATAACGTATCAAACTGCAATTTATTCAGCTTGTAAGAACATGTGTTCGTTTGCTTGTGTAACACACCAGGAATAATCTCCATAAGTATTCATTAAGCATGAACTCGTAAAAGCATAATGATCTGTATAGTTTAGTTTACCAACAATGTAATTATACTCTTCTTCTCTTCCAGACTTTATAGCTTGCCGCACAACCCAATCTCCAAATACATGTAATGCTGAAGTTTGTAATTCAAAATCTAAATAAGGCAATATCTTTCCAAGATCTGATAACTTACTGATGTTAAAATTTGGGATCAGTGTACATAGGCTATCATCAGTAGAATGTTCTGCTTTTGTTTCATTCAAAGTAAGGTATTTATCTATTATATTATGTTGTTCATTTACACATTTTTTAATTATACGAAAATTTTCAGCATAAATACTTAAAGTATCACGCCATGAATCAATTTTTGAAGCTTCTTTTATTTGTTTTTGCACTACACTATTTAGAGCTGATATAAATTCCGCATCATCTATGACTTGTTCAGAGACAGCATTAAAAAACGCTGCGCTTTTTAATGATGAAAGTTTTCTACCATAGAACACGCAATATACATCCAATTCATCAAGTTTTGTTGAATTTGTTATGCAGCGTTCTATTTTATCACGTAACTTATATATCATTTTATAACCTTCGAAAATTGTGCTTTGTTACTAATATTCAATTGAATAAGTACATCAACAATAGCTATAACCTTTAGTTTATATAACACACACTTCACATATGTTGACCGCTTAACAATTTTACTAAGACAATGAAGCAAGCTCTCAATATGTTATTAAGTGAAATATTATCGTCATATATACATAATCAATACAACTTGATTGTAACATATATACTAAAATATTACACCAATATATTGCAGAGGTATTAAGATACATTATCTAGACGTCAACATCTGCAGAGTTTAATATATAATAAAAGTAGAACTGGAATGATTATTTTAAATTGATGTATAGCTAAAATGCTATAAAATAGGCGTAGCAGGCGAGTATTTAGAATAAATTTTTATTCGCTTAAAATCGCAATATAACTCTACTTGAAGCTAGAGGTTGACTTAAAATTTATCAGAAAGACAAAGTTTAGCATGACTCTTTTATACTGCTTTAGCCATATAGGTATTATTAGACAGCAAGATCAATATGACACTCCCACGCGTTTTCTATGTGCATCTCAATCCTGTCTTGCAGTACTAGAAAAAAGTCAAAGCGCGCTTCATAATGTACGTATTCTTGAGACTGCGATAGAAAAAATAATGCAGCATTAGTGTTTCTGAGTTTTTGTCTTTCAGATATTAAGCAGAAAACATTTGCTTTCTTTCTTGCCTTTACTTCGCAGAATATTAATATACCTTTCTTAGTGGCGATGAGATCAAGTTCACCATACGGAGTCCTATATCTATTTTCTAATACAGCATAGCTATTTGCAACTAAATATTCTGCTACCAGCACCTCGGAAGTTAATCCGTATAAATAAGAGGAAGATGCCTTCTTTTTGTCTATACTCATTAGCAATGCAGAAATATAATAAAGTCTATCCGTCACAAATACGCGGTCTTGCGCTAATTTTCGGGTATATAATTGTACTGTACCTAGTAAATACTACTTAACATGAATCCATAAGGTTTTTTGCAATTTTGCCACTTTTTCTCATGGATTTTGATGCATCATAATTGTTTACAACAAATATAAACCCTATACCTTGAGAGTGATAATGCAACTACCACATAATGACCTAAAGAGCTTCACTCGTAATTTTATTGATACAATACTTTGCCTCTTTAATTAAAGTAGCATGATTTCTAGAAAGTAGAGCAGGGCGCGCTATGATCAAAAGACTTAACATCCCATTAAATCTATTATAAGAGCATCTGAAGACTTCAAGCATCATTGATCTAATGACCCTCTTTGCTTTATTACGAATCACAGCTCCTCCGATTTTCTTACTTGCTATCGGTGCAAACCTTATGCAAAATCCTTCAGAGCTATAAACACTGTAAAGTAGCACGAAACTTTTCGAGACAATTTTGCTGCCATTTTTCTTAAGTATAGCAAAGTCAGAAGCTCGAACAATTCTAAAAAGACCTTGGCAAGCGTAGACTTTATTATAGTCATGCACTCAAAACCTTTCTACCTTGAGCTCTTCTGTTATTTATTATCTTCCTACCACTAGGAGTCGCCATTCTTGTACGAAAACCGTGTCTACGTTTTCTTACTAATTTACTAGGCTGATAAGTTCTTTTTGTTGCCATTTTGAGACGATTAATTAACTAGTTTATTTTCTAGAAAATGGAAATCATAACAGATGTTTTGTAAGAGTCAACAAGGATCCTAAGAAAATTGCGTGCTAATACTAACAAATAGTATACTGAAAGAAGCGCTATTATCCATAATAATACTATTGAATGCATTGATATAAAAGCACAGCACATCAAATAAATATTATATTTATTCTATAAATATATTGCTTTTTAGATAGATTATCGCGTTTTCTAAGAATCAAATTGCTATAAAATCTTCTACAGATTAGAGCAAAAATGCTATATACAATAGGTAAATAAAGAGTTTGTATTTAATTAATATGAAATTATACTTCAAAAAGCTAGTAAGAAGTAAGGAGGCATGTGTATAATCAATACATAACAAGCGATCTTTAAGACGCAAATTTTGAAAAGTATCACGAGTATATATATATTATTTTGCCGCTTTAATTAATGGTAGCGTGCCATACATCTCATCAGCAAAAATTGTTGAACTTTACGTTTAAAAATTGTGGAAAGCAGTATCTATTGAGAATAGTTGCCAATTATTTTATAATTAGCAACTCGCATTATTGAGGTTTGTAATAATAACATGACTAAAAATGAATTATGTATTGTTTATACCACTATTTCATCACTGGAAGAAGCGGAATTTCTCATCAACATTGTAATGGAAAACAAATTAGCGGCTTGTGCAAACGTAATAGAAAATGGGAAGTCTTATTACATATGGGAAGGAGAGTTAAAATCTGAAACAGAGGTTTATGTTATATTTAAAACAACATGTGAAAAATCTGCTGAGCTTTCTGAGTTTATTTTAAAAGAACATACATATAAAACCCCAGCGTTACTGCTGTGGCATGCAGCAACCTCGAATGATTTTTATAAATATGTTGCGCGCATTCTCTCTTGAATAAAATTATACATCATTGCACTGTTAATAAAATAATTTTAATATTCTAGAATGTCGTCATGTAGTATAAGGAGTCTTGTGAAACTTATGTTGCATATAAGAAAATATCCTATGAGCGATTGTAAATTTAAGGAATGAGTCGAGCCGTTCATATTAAGCAGCCAAAAGAAAATGAGAAGGCCCATATTAATTAGTCTATCTGTCAAAAATAAACTTTTACAGAAAATTAAATATACAAAAATTAGCTTTTAGATCGGCCCTACGCTAATTTTTTGTATATATTTATTACTCATGTGCCCCGCAAACACTGCTTTCACAAAATCCGTAAGGTTTTTGCGTTTATTATAACATTTTCTTACAAATTTAAAGCGCTATTTTGACACTCTAAACATCATTTTATGCCGCTTCTGAGATTTTTGGTGCACCTGCCCAGTAATTTTTTCCGCATGCTGAATCGAACTTTCCAAATCTTTCTCTGGAAACATGCCAATACTTAGCGCACCAGAAACTGTAAGACATAAAATTTTCTAGTCCATCCGCCAAAAATTGATTTGCGTAGCAAATAAATGCTTAATTTTTAATTTACAACTTGCGCCATACAGATTCTTCGGAATGGACTAGTTTAGAATTTCAAAAGAATCTAGAAACGAAAACCAACTGCAATGGAGAGGGTACCAAAAGAGTTTTTAGCTAAGCACTCTCCTTTTATACTAGGTATATCACTTAATTTTTTTGTATTCTCTTCAGAGCGTGTAATCGAATATGTCTCATTTGTCTTGAATGCAAATTTTGCCGTATATCCAATATCTAAGAAAAATTTATCAGATACATTGTATAATATGCCAATCCCAGCAGCTGCAGCGAGATTATTAAACTTACGTTCCATATTAGCAAAGTCTACATTTGCATTCGATATAGTGCTTGTCTTTTTCATAAACATATAACCGACACCTAGTTTCACATACGGCCTAACACTACCACTAGTATTAAAGTCATAATATCCGTTTAAAAATATATCCGATTCACGTATTTTTACGTTTTGTATGCCTACCACATCGTTTCCTACACTTGGCAAATTTTCTGAATTTTCACCTTTTAAAAGAGACGTACTAACCGCAAGTTCGGTTCTTATACTATCTGTCAAGTAATAACAAAAAGCAATCTCTGGTGTAAAGCTTCGAAGTGGCACAGTGCCAACAAAGCTTGTTTCCTTGCTGAGGCCTAAAGCACTAAGATCTTGTTTCTCTTGTATACCGCTATACCTAGCAGTAGCATATCCAGCACTCCCTTTCACATATTTGGAGCCTGCCAGACCTGTATTTTTATTTTCAGCATTCGCCGAATAAGCATAAAGTGTAGTTGCAAATGTTATATAAAAAATTATCCCAAAATTCTGTCTCATATTATTCTCTATTTGAAATTGATTAGCAAAAATTAAAGCGCTCTGTGCACTTTATTGCATATCCATACGTGATTGATGCAGCAAAGCTAGAAAGCGCTTATTGTATATATTCTTCGTGCGGCATAGTCTCAAAAAAATCAGACATGCCATAATTAACACACATGCCATGCTTAGATGTCTCATCCAGAAGTGAAGTTCTATGCCACGCATTATCGCTATACTGTAACAACGCTATTTCTGCGGTGTTCTTAGGCAAAGAAATATAATTTGCAATAATTGTACGATTATTTATAAACGCATTATTAAAATACAAACTAGATTTATAGCTCACGCTGTAAAGTACGAAGTGCTCTTTGTGTATACAAAAATATGCGGCGCTTAGCATTTCATCTATATTCGAAATTGGAATCGCAGCAAATTGCTTTATTTCCGACATATCTATGCTATGCAGCATTGAATCTTTAGGAACGTTCTGCACAAATACGCTACCTATAGGAGCGCCTGTAGTGATATGCGTAAATTCATCCGCCTCGTATAACGTTGCGCCATTAATATAGATAGCTTTACTAACCTCATATCTATAAAGGCTGTACTTTTGTGCACTAAAGATTTTCATCACACCGTTTCTGAATATCACAAGCTCTATTCCATAACTTGCAGTGTTCACGATTTGTTGAAATTTATAGAGATTGCAACCGACCCATTCGCCGCTTGCTTCCAGCACAACATCCAGTGAAGTAAGGTTGTTTTGTAAATTCGGAATGCTTAGAGACGATTTTACACATAACATCTTACCAGAACACATGCTATAATTTTGCATATGTTGTATTGCGTCAGCTTGCGGAAAAGAAGCGAACTTCAATAAATCTCCTAATTTGCAATAACCTAATGTTACGCCTAAGCTATAACGCGGAGGAATTTCGCTTTTCATCAAGTATTCCATAGCATCAGCAATATACTTAGCATATATTGCCACAGCCTTGCCACTTGCAGCCGCAAACTGAATCCCTACCACTTCCCCATCTTTGTTACAAATTGGAGAGCCGCTATCTCCATATCCTGCACGCAGATTTGTCAGTATTACATGCGTTGAGAAGTAACCCATAGAAACATGAGGATCCAGCACGACCCCATACCTGAAATTATTCACTCCGTCTTCATTATATAGCAGCATATAAACCGCTTCACCAGCACTTCACTTAAACGCAGTTGCATGCAAGCCTCTGGGACTTCATAAGCTGCAACCTGAATTATTGCAAAATCATGCTCAGGATCGTTATACAAAAGGCTGCTTGCTACATGATGATTGTTGAAGAATGTTACATATAAATCCTGTATTAATGTTTTATTCGCTATATGCTTATTTGTGAGCAATAATCCATTCTTCTTATCCAATATGAATCCCTTGGCTGTTGCAATTGCACTCTGCGCTCCATATATAGAACCATGTAATATGCTTCTTATAGTAACGATAGCTTTGTTTAAATGCTCCATTGTGAATTGCGCTTCAATGTTTTTCTACCATTTGTAAATCATCCCAAAGCCTTATAACTTCCTCAGCAAATGCTAATATAACTTACCCAAAGATAGCACCAAGGATACCTAGCGGAAGTGCAGCAACATCTACAACAATTTCTCCAACAGCCTCACCTACTTCTCCAATAATATGAGTAGTATCTACAATCACTTCCCCTACAAATTCACCAAATTCTTTAATAGCTTCTTCAGCAGCTTTAGCAGTTCCTTTAGCAATTTCTTTTACGGTTTCTAGATCTGCATCTACACAAAACTCCGGTCCGTTATTGATACGTTTACAAAGAGTTTCAACATAACTGGACTCGTCAGCAAAAGGACTCTTTACCTGAATGCCATATTGATCGCCGTAATCTTGAAATCCATAAATGTCATTAATTTGAAGTTCATATAATTCGTATCACATATTAATTTACTCTTTATTAGTTGAAATTATATATTTGCCCCAAGCTCATGGCATTTTTATTTCTTAGCGGCGACTATAGCAGCGTTAACAGCGCCTCACAAGCAATAAATTTAATTATTTTGTGTTTTTCTTTGATTTATATGGATCTTTAAAATTTCATTATGAGAATAATAAATTTATTACAAATTTATTTATAATATGGCAGCATAATTTCTCCCAGAGCGCTATATTTTATAGATTGCTTGCTATGATCTGGATTTTCTATTTCGATCTTCACTTCAAAATCTTTGAGATCATTTTTTGCACCACCCAACATGAAATAAATCCGCTTCATACCATTCCTGAGCCCGGCTTTATAGGCATTGCTATTCTCATCCACTCCAGAGATCAAACCCATTAAAAATGATCTGTCTATATCAAAGCCAAATTGACAAATTGCATTATCGATTCTTTTATAAGACAAAGCTCTGTTTAGCTCAGGAATAGTATCTGGAGGTGAGATAGGCGCAAAATCAATTATATAGCGATCCATATAGCTATATAATCCATCTTTTCTTTCCTTATCCTCAAATTCTTGCCCAAGAAGCTTTGCAAATTCACTATAAAACTGCTCTCTGCTCACATTGCAAGAAGCGCCCTTACAGTGCGATTTAACTAAATTCCGCAAAAAATCATCTAAGCTAAATTTTCCACTACTCTTCGTCCTTATCATATAATCCATGTTCATGGCGATGAGCCTGCCAGCATCATCCATTGCTACGAGTTGTCCAGAATTATAAAAAGCCCTTGCTGTATATCCACTGCCTAAGAGTATTTGCTCAACTATGCGTGTCTTTTTAGAATAAGGTGCGCTAACTATTTTTTGAAAGATTCTATCCCGCTTATAATATTCTTCAATCGATTTGTTGATATTATCAATATACTCCTGCTCTGTGATAATACCGTTCCTATAGTTTAGTAATGATGTATAATAATCAGTAAACCCTTCAGCAAACCATAAATGATTAAACTGCATATTAGGACCAAATTCTGCAAAAAACCCTCTATTTCTGAATAGTGAGTGTATACTTTCATGAGAGATCAAAGTTTTCAAATTTTCAAGATTACTGATAAAAATAGCATCTCCTGTATTCACTCCGTCACTTCCCATGAATATGCTACTTGCGCTGCTATCTTGCGTTATTAGTACAGCCTTGATTTCATCTGTTTTATACTTGCCAAGGATGCCATCTATAAACTTTGCATTAAAGCCCAAGATTTTTCTTGTAAGAGATGTGATATACTGATGAGAGAGTGAGGTGCTGTCGTCATCTTGAGAATCTTTCAGAGCCTCCTTCGGAAGTCCTACTGTCACAATTAGAGCGCCAGCCTCTTTATCATGTGGGCTAATGTTTATATCAAGATCTGTGAATATATAAAAGCTAGAGAAGAGATTTTCCAGTTTAGTAGGCATTTCTTCTGACATATCATATGCACTGGCACCTGACATCATCTTTGCACTTTTTTTGCCAAGTGCTTTTGAATCAATGACAATCTTGCTGGGTTGATTTTTATCCAATTCTGGGTATAGCAACACACCAGAACCTCTGAAAATAATGCTATTTTGTGAAGCAAATGAAACGGCTGTATGTTCAGCCTGGTATGAGATTATAACATCTGCATTAGGTTTATGATGTATCAACAATGATTCGCAATGATAAGGGAAAGAGCGCATGCATTTATTCCCTTTCACACGCTCAATTTTCAAATTTTTTTTATCAGATATGGCGCTAAATGAGGATTGCTCATACTCTATGCCAGAAAGCGCTGGAATGTAGATCAAAGTTTTACCAGAGCTATGCCCTTGAAATTTTACATCAATCAAAAAAGCGCTAAGATCATCTTTAGTTGATATCTTATAATTAACAACCTTACTACTAGCTTTAGGCTTTTTTGGGGAAGATGACAAATTTGATTTGTCTGTTTTGCTATTACCAGCAACCTGCATCTCTTTTTCTAAAGATATCTGATTCGCCTGCTTTGCAAGTGCCTCTATATTTGCAAAGCTCGCAAAATATATACAAGTAGCACCTATAAGCAGCGCTAAAGCCATAAAATACCGCATTTCACCTCATAAGTTAGTGATAAATTTTTTCATATGCATCAGTAGATAAAAGCAATAAAGGCGAGTAAATACTTTACAGGATTTCGACTCACCTTTTTTAAACAGTAGGGATAAGAATTACCTAGCTGTTGCTAAGGTAATATGCGTTACCATCCGCCACGGCCGAAGCCATATATACGACCGCCGCCTCTTTGAAAATTGTGATTTTCAATAATGGGCCCTCTTGGACAGCCACCAACGCATATACCAACCTCTCCACTTTGTCCATCCGTTCCAACACAAGTATAAATTCCTTGCTCTGTGTAATAGCAAACCTTTGCAGTTTCCATATATCCAGAGCTATCAGCAAAAGGACTCTTTACCTGAAAATGCCATATTGATCGCCGTAATCTTGAAATCCATAAATATCATTAATTTGAAGTTCATATGATTCATATCCCATATTAATTTACCTTTTGTTAGTTGAAATTATATATTCGCCCCAAGCCCATGGCATTTTTATTTCTTAGCGGCGATTATAGCAGTGTGAATAGCGCATCACAAGCGATAAATTTAATTATTTTGTGTTTTTCTTTGATTTATATGGATCTTTAAAATTTCATTATGAGAATAATAAATTTATTACAAATTTATTTATAATATGGCGGCATAATTTCTCACAGAGCGCTATATTTTATAGATTGCTTGCTATGATCTGGATTTTCTATTTCGATCTTCACTTCAAAATCTTTGAGATCATTTTTTGCACCACCCAACATGAAATAAATCTGCTTCATACCATTCCTGAGCCCGGCTTTATAGGCATTGCTATTCTCATCCACTCCAGAGATCAAACCCATTAAGAATGATCTGTCTATATCAAAGCCAAATTGACAAATTGCATTATATTTTTCCAATTTTATAATAAATTGAGCTTTCATTTCTTGTGCTGCGTACCCAATTTAAGAATTGAGTAATGGAATCAACCTGATCATCATGCTTAGCATTTGGAAATAAAAACAGTTCTTGTTCAAGTTGCGTTAGCCATTCTGCATTTTCAGGAAAAAAATCCGTCCGGATTCAAAAAAAGAAGATATAAGTTGTAACCTCAAAACTTTATCATATTTTGGCTCTATAGGTATGATGTTAAATGCACTGTTTTTAAATTCTTGAATAATTTGTTGACCTGATGCTTTATCTTCCACCAAAGCTACTTCAGGATTAAACCTTTTATAATGATCTATGAATATAATTTTCGCACTCTGATATTCTACTTTGATCCGCAGTACGTCTATTAAGTAGTAACAATCATTCAATATGCTCCATGTTGTGCACACACTATAGTCATTTGACTCTCCAGATTTAATAGCAAAATCCCAGCTTTGATATATCATATGATGTTCAACAGGCGTTTTATACCTTATTATCCAATTAGGTTTTATAATACTATTACTGAAATTTATTGGCTCTTGTTGATATTGCGCAGAAAATGCATATAACCCTGCTCCTTTGCGCATTTCATCAACAGTAGAATGATCATCTCTAATAGGATATAAAATATCACCTTTTTTTCTATAATGCTGAAATTCACCAAAATTTATTAGAGAAGTTTCCTCTGCGATGAATGGAATTTTTAAATGCGTCCAGTTTGAGTATCTATTCAGTAAAAAACTACATAAATCCTTAGTATGCAAGCGTTGTGTTACAACTAAGATAGCGCCAGATCTTTTATCATTTAACCTGGAATATAAGGTATTTTCAAACCAGTGAGCAGCTTTTTCTCTCATTTTTTCGCTCATTGCTTGTATTGGGCTAACTGGATCATCTAAAATTATTAGACCTCTTGCATAACCTATTTAAAGCTCAAAGTTATAGATACCAGCAAGT
The DNA here is from genome assembly GCF_964019805.1 of Candidatus Lariskella endosymbiont of Epinotia ramella. Taxonomy (NCBI): domain Bacteria; kingdom Pseudomonadati; phylum Pseudomonadota; class Alphaproteobacteria; order Rickettsiales; family Candidatus Midichloriaceae; genus Candidatus Lariskella; species Candidatus Lariskella endosymbiont of Epinotia ramella. The sequence continues at coordinate 552,077 of NZ_OZ026472.1, forward strand.
AAATTAAACCTTAAACCGAATCGTTTTCTTCTGTTCCTATAACGATCAGCGATAATTTTAAATCGTTTGATCATGCCTATGACGTTTTCATTTAAAACACGTTCACTAGACAATTGACGATTTTTCTTTTTATCTTTCCTGCTTAGTGGTCGCTTTTTTGTCTTTTTCTTTGGTAACTCTGAATTATAATGCAACTTATCAATGCCTTGATAACCAGTATCTGTAAGAACTTTAATCTCAGGGTGGATGTGAACTCCGGATTCTTTAAATAACCTGAAATCATGACGCTTGCCATTAGAAAAATTAGTGCAAATGATTTCTTTTTTCCTTTTATCCACAATAAGCTGAGTTTTTAGAGTATGTCGCCTCTTTTTTCCCGAATAAAAGTGCTTCTGTTTTTTTTAGGTCGTTCTATCGGTGTTTCAGTAGCATCAATTAACACAAGTTCGTATTCAGAATCGCTTTTTAGTAATGCTTTACGTCCAGGTAGTGAAAATCGTTTATCTTTAATTAGAGTATCTTCAATCCAACGTATATTACGATAACAGGCACTTTCACTTATTCCATAACTGCGGGAAATATGAAAATATGTCCTGTATTCACGCAAGTACTCAAGCGTCATGAGTAATCGATCTTCTAAAGCCAATTTATTGGGTTTTCCACCTTGAGACTTTAAAATAGCTTCAGCTTCTTTTAATATACTTAGTATAACTTCAAACGTTCCTCGTTTAATGCCAGTAAGCCTGCGAAACTCTTCTGCGTATTCATCTTTGATGTTTTCAAACTTCATGTTATCCTTGATAAAATCAAGGATTTTAATCAATTTATATGGTTATGCAAGAGGTCTATTATATCTCCTCCTTCACCAGTGAGTGTTCCACAAGTTGAGCAAGCCATTCTAAAGCCGTTTTGCGTTGTCATAAATTTGCTATGCGTATTACATCCGTCAAGGATTTTAGTGGAAGGAAACGCGTTTTGATACCATTCTGAATTCATGATTATTCTTGTGTCATTAGCATGCTTTTGACTTAAAGCTTTGCTATAACTTATAGAAATTATTCTGCAGGCAGGATTTTGACCAAGCAGCCATGCACTCCATGCAACATTAATAGATACAGATTTTAAGGAGCGGGGAGGCATATTAATAATCAATCTATTAAGCTTACCTGCTTCTATGGCAAGCAGGTAATTAATTATCAAGTCTATATGCCAGTTGTCATAGAACTTAGCTGCTGGATTTAATTGCAGGAAAACTTTTCGCAGAAAACTCTTAAAATCCGTAGATATTAACTTAGAAAATATTTTAGATATAATATGATTTTGTTTCTTTTTATAAAAAAGCTGCATTATTGCTTTTATATTATATTGAGCAAATTCACCTGATAAAAACCTGAAGAAGAGCTATAATGCTGCAGATTAAGATTGATGTTTGCGCTAAACTACTACCGATAAACCAACGAAATAATTCTGTATGCAGTTTAGCTAATTTTATTTCAATTTTATTTGTGATATTTGTTATAAGCAATTTGATTTCTTCATTTGAAGCGAATTTTTGGTCGCAATATTCTAGTAGCGCTTTAAGCATATCTTGTTGATCATATATATTCTTATATTGAGATGATTTGCATTTTTTATTATCTAAAATTGACTTTTGATTAATATTTGCTTTAATCATAATGGTTATACTATAAAAATTGAAATTTAGAAGATTCTAATATTATCTTAAATGCATTAAACGACGTTTCCAAGGCGGAAAATTCATATTTTTTTATAAAAAATATGCCATTTATCGATTGGAAATCTTTTATTGCGATTGTTATGTCGTATCCTGAATTAGATGATGCAATCTTAGCGATTTTTTCTAATTCGCTTGTGTATTTTGCAAAAATCCCCCCAAAAGTCACGCAAAAATTTTTGCCCTCAGAGCTTTGAATCGACGTAGATTGATAAGCATTAATTGAATTATTATACAAAAATTTGTTCTCTATATGAAAATTTATGAGCTTAAGGTTTTTTAACTCATACTTTTTTCCGTCTATTAGCACAGAAATATAAGAAAGATTTTTAGATATTTGTTCAGACATGAGCTCGATATAATTTTATCATGTAAATTATCATGCTATATTTTAGATCGTCAATGGCTTGGCAATACGCCGATCATCTCTCCATTTGCAGCCTCTCATCATAGCAGCTGCCGCCTTTGATTTTACATAACTTGGCGACATATCAGCTAAAAAGCATACAAGCGTAAAATCTTTACTGTCGCCCTTTAACCATTGTATAGCTTGTATCTTGCTTTTATAGGCTGATCTTTTCTTAGAGTTGCTAGCTGCATCAAGAAGCTTCTGCATTATAGCTGCTCGCCAAAGTGCTCTTGTATTATTGAGCTCAATATCCTCTTCAAGTGCTGTATTGTCGATTTCTATGTTATGGAAAACATTTTGCGAATTTCTAGATTTATTAGCCATATATTCTAATCTTCTGCATTATATAAGTTATATGATAAAATTGCTTATATAAAAAGATATATAATAAACCTTTATTTGGTAAGCTAGCTTTTACAAAAATTTTTGAATAAATAATATATGATAAATTTTTATATTCACTTCATTGAGCATTATGTTAAATATGATTCATGAATATGATATATGCGATAAAATCTATGAACTTGATTGGAGTCACTTAGAGAGTCGAATATTTGATGATAGAGTCGCGAATTTATAGAATAGACTTCTTTGCAAATGCTTGTTCTGGTTGCGGATTACTTTGTTGTTACGCTACTTTCAGAATACTCCTTGCTTCACTAAAATCTGATTTCTGAAGAAGTCTAATAATTAGTAACTTACGTAAAATAGTAAGTTTTTTGTTTGTCATTGATAAAGCGATCTTTTGTATCAAGATTTCTGTTTGTAGAGTTGATGCGATAATGATCTTATTCCAACTCCACAAATCATAGAACGCTTTAGCTGCATCTTTTTTAAAATTTTAAAAATTTAAGTGTACTCTTTGCAGCTGCGCCTCTAGCACAGCTTACTCAAATCTAATCTTAAATTTTCTAACAAGATACGTGGCTACTATATGCTATGACTTTGGTAGTTAGTATTAAAGATTCATAGAGATTATAAAATCTTAGAGGAGTTGAAATCTTTGGATTAATGACTTATTTTGCGTACTAGTTCTATAGAGTGTGCAAGAAAAATCATTTTGATATTTTGATGCGATTTTTGTATTATATCTCGTTTGCTTTGTATATCGCGCTTGAAATAGATAAATTTTGAGCTATATAATATATATTTATAGCATATATATGTGCTGCATAAGCATATGTAATGAATTTGATATTTTATATATTTTTTCTTCTTATTGCTCATAAGATATCGTGTGATCAGATATATATGCGGATTAGTGAGCTGCAACTTTATGTAAGTATATCGATCATCATCTGTAATAAAATCTTATTTATAGTGTACTTTTAAAGTGCTAAAAACTCTATGGAATTCTGTATGAAAGAATATTTTTACAACAATCTTGTAATGTAACCTTTACATATAGGATCTTATTTTGTATATTTTATTGCGTTATACGAATTTTATATAGCAAAACTTTGATAGAAATTTATATCTTTCTATTCGATAGCGTTGACTGATATTTAAAAATGCACTATAATCCCCAATCCCTTAATTGCACTAAAGCTTCGTAAGTTTCTTTAGTGTTCCAAGGTGTGTTTTTGTTGATATTGGCAATCACTACGTTTTGTTTGCTGATTAAGACAGTGCTGGGTAGAGAGCGTATGTTTAATGTATTCATCAACATTCGCTGTTTATCTATAAATAAGCCTATTTTGTCTATTTTCTTATTTTGATACAGTTCATATATAGTATCGATATTTTTAAAATCGACTGAGATTGGCAATATTACGATATCGTATATGTCTTCGTATAGTAGTCTTTTCTGTAATTGATTCAGTTGTACAAGCTCTTCTGTACATTCTAAGCACCAAGTTGCCCAGAAATACATTACTATAAGGCTGTGATTAAAAGTTTTAGTTGTATATTGGTTGTCAGATTCATCAAAAAATGTAACATCTGGCATCCTATATAAATTCTTAACTTCGTCAACATTTTGCATCGTTGTCATAGTATTCTTAATGCTATGTATAAGATACTGTTGATTTTTATAATAGGTTGTATTACTCGTTATAATAATATTATTATTTTTACCAGTTGAGAGAAAATCATTTATGGTTGAAAACTTTCTAGTAAAAATTTTATTAGCGGAATAGGATTCAGTTATAAGTAGACCAGTTTTATTTGGTAGCTTATTTATGATTCCTAAAGATGCCGTAGGGTAAAACAAAAGAAAAGTTACAAAAAAATAAACATATCTGGACATTTTTATCGCTATTAATTGCAGGCATTAGTTTTTAAAGTATGTGTTTATAGTCCAACTATAAACAGTTTGTAGTTCTAGGCTGTTTTCATATAACTATACATTTTTGTTTAGTATATGAACCTAGCTTAAGTTACCTTGCACATATAAAATTAACAATTTATTGTGTGAAGGTATTAAAAAGTTGCTTCAAACTACATAGTGGATTATGCATATCTTAATATGCTTATGATATGGTTTTGTGATGTGTTTTTAAATAATTAAATATTAATTGATTTAGTGTGGTTGTTCATAAAATGAATGGAGCAAAAATAAATTTAGGGCATACTCGCGATAATGTTGTCTCTTCTGTTGCTCAAGTTGAAGGGGTGACAAAGTCTTTGTGGGGAGGCTATTTTTCCAGTAGTCGTGATGCATTAAGTAGCAAGATACTGAGTTCTATATCATATGATAACAGACTGTATTCTGTTGCAATAGAGTCTATGAAAGCTCAGATGCGGATGTGTCTAAAGCGTAATATAGTACCTGAGCATGATGCAAAAAGGATTATCAGAGCTTTGGATAAGCTTAAAAAAGAGATAATAGCAAAAAAGATAGTAATAGGTGGAGATTCCAGAAACATATACGCGTTTTTAGAATCATGTCTTGATGATACACTTGGTGAAGTTACAAACTATCTAAAAATTGCAAGATCAAGTGGAGAACAGTATTCAGGAGATCTGAGACTTTGGATGCGTGATGCTTGCGATGTGCTTGATTCTGTTTTACAAAATCTGCAAGCAGCATTAATAGATAAAGCTGAAGAAAACGTTAAGATGGTCGTGCCAAGTTACGTTCATAATCAGGTTGGTCCTCCTGTGTCATTAGGTCATAAGCTGTTGTCTTATGTCGAGATGTTTGGGAGAGATAGGCAAAGGTTTAGAGAAGCTAGAGTAAGGCTTAATAAGTCACCTTTTGGTGCGTATATGGGTGTCGGAACTGCTCTACATATAAGTAGAGAAATGACATCAAAAGCTTTAGGCTTTGATGGAATTGTGCAAAATGCGTTAGATGCAGTGACAGATAGAGACTTTGCTATAGATTTTACTGCCGCAGTTTCTACTGCTATGATGCATATAACACGCATGGTAGAAGATTTAATACATTGGCAAAGTCCATATTGTAATTTTATATCTTTCTCGAAAGATCTTGTAACTCAAGATCATGTTGTGCCAAATCGTTATTATCCTGAAATATTAGAAGTCGTTAGAGCGAAGATTGGGCGCGTATACGGCAATATGTTCAATATTATGACGATAATGAAGTCGCTTGATAACGACATTACACAAGACTTACAAGAGGTTTCAGAGCCTGTTTTTGATTCATATGATACATTATTCAACTCGATTAATATAATGGCTGCTCTTACTGCAGATTTCATTGTATATCGCAAAGAATTTAAAGAAGCTGCGCAGTATGGTTATTCCACAGCTTATGATCTCATGGATTGGTTAATAGGTTCAGCTGAGATGACTCATGAACGTGCTGCTTGCGTCACAAGACAAATCATAAAACATGCTATGCAAAAAAATAAGAAGCTTTCTTTATTGGAGCTTGGTGAATTACAAGAAATAGATCCGAAGATAAACGAAGGCATATATAGTGTTTTTATATCATCAAGAGCTGTGATAAGCAGAAGGAGTGCAGGGGGTACAAACCCAGTTAAGGTCAGAAAAGCTATCAGAGCTGCAAGGCGTGAGTATATGTAGTCTCGCGCCTCAAGCATAACGGATAATGTACCTCTGGTAAATGAAGAGCTGGTATTTCTGTTTGATACGAAACTATATTTCAAAAAGAGCTAGAAAGAACGCAAAGCAGTGTATAGTCAATGCATAACAAGCGGTCTGCAAGGCATAAATTTTTGAAATATAGCGAGTATATATATTTATATAGTCTGTCTGTCAAAATCGATTTGCTGAGCAAATCGATTTTTCGGAAAGTTAAACGTACAAAAATTAGCTTTTAGAACTGCCATGTGCTAATTGTTGGATATATAATTTGCTCGATACTTGAAACTTTTTCTGCTGGATTCTGAGGCATCGTCATTGCTTGCAAGCCAAATAAATCCTGCGTTTCTTAGAGTTATGACGCAGGTGACTTCAAAAAGCAGTTAGCCTTTGCGTCATGCCAATAGATAATATAACATCTAGCCAAAGACAGTGCACGTGCAGTCACTGTGTTATCAGTTAAATAAGAAAGACTTAAGATATGCAATAGATTGTGTTCGTCTGGTTTTATCTTTGCTAAATGTGAAGAAAATCTGTAGGTATCGAAGAAACATTAGAGTAATGCTTGGAGTTTCTATGCTTTATATATCAGAGACTGTTTAGGAATGTCTTAGGTGAGGCTGGATATAATATTATTTTTTATCATTATAAAGGCTAAAGGCTCAACTATTTATATAAGTCTTTTATGAGAGACATGCATAAAGCATGCATCTTATTTTGTATATCTCAGTCTCTATAATAGTAGCTACAACTTATATGATTAATTGTGCCATTAGTTATTAGCTTTTGTTTGCTAACTAAGCCTGCTTTGCTTTGAATTTAGGATTTGTTTTGTTGATTATATATACTCTACCTTTACGTATAATCATTTTACAATTTCTATCTCTTTTTTTTGCAGACTTTAATGATGACAGAATTTTCATAACTCTAATTAAAATATTATATCTATAAAAATATATAAAAATAAAAAAAGGAGCAACTATATGTATATAGCAACTCCCTTTTACAGAGATCTATGCTAACGAAACATTTTCAGCGGAAACTTTTCCGTTAAATTTTTTTATCTCAAAGGTAATCCTATCACCTTCCTTAAGAGAATCAATTCTTGCTCTCTCAAGGGCAGTTTTGTGTATAAAAACATCCTTACCCTCATTGCAGTCTTCAGAATCGGAAGCTATAAACCCATAACCTTTAGTGTGGTTAAACCACTTCACTATGCCAGTGTACTTCATGTATTTACTTAGTAAAAAAAAATTGCGATCACAGCAGCATGGTATAATCAATAACGACATAACCATGAGCAACAATTCATTGTATCCCAAAAAGACTGCAAAGTATACACTTATTTTATTAGAAAATGCTTGATAAGAAGCTATTGTTCTGTTAAAAGCTATCATTGGATGGATGGCCGAGCGGTTTAAGGCACCGGTCTTGAAAACCGGCGTGCGTGAAGAGCGTACCGTGGGTTCGAATCCCACTCCATCCGCCAGATTTCTTTAACCATAGAGGTCATAGTTTATATTTGCAAATATCAAATGCAACTATTTTTCATCCAACTCTTTGGTGTCTGATCTTATTTTCATGTATATAGAAAACCTGAATAACCTTTTTGGAAAGGCCATGAATGGTTAGTTGCATCAAAAAAATTCCTGAGTCATAACCTATTAAGCTAATAGGAATTTTAAAGGTACTACATGATGCCTATCTCACATCGCAATCTTCTATCTGTTGAATAATTTTATCTTTTTCCTTCGCAATAAAACATTGCTGAGCATTAGCTATATTTGCAAATAAAACCAGCGAATATAGATGTTACAATCCATTTTTAATTAATTTAAGCGACTTGGCCTGTAGCGCAGTATTCAGGACAAATAACCAATTATAAAATAATTTGCAACTAGCGCATTGTATTTCTTATGCTTGCAATAGTTCACTAGTGCAAATGCAAATGAGATATTTTGTAAAGTAAAAATCTACTATAAAACTTTATTTAATAAAGTTTTATATACGTAGCAATCTATTAATTAACGCGAGTTGCTAATTAATTGCTTGCTGTGTGGCAGGATTTTATGAAAGATCTATTGATCCGTATTACGGGTAATTAGTAGCTTAGATGCTTAATATTAATTGGCAACTTGCGCTAACCATATACTTTTGAAATATAAATAAAGTTATTTGAAATGAGTAAAAAAGCTATGAAATCATATCATTGTCTTCAAGATACCATTTTAAAAAATATAGAGACAGTTTCTGTGAAACTTGATAAGCATTCAAATATTCTTAAGATATCTTTTATAGATACTCAGCTTGGACATATGTTAGTCATTTCAGATGATAAAGGTATTTGTCTCTTAGAATTCACTGACAGATGTAGATTAGAACGCAAAATTAGCATGCTTATATTTAAACTAGAAGCATTCATCATTCCAGGAATTACTGACATTATTCTGTCAATTAAAGATGAACTAAAAGCATATTTCAGTGGTAAACTTATAAAATTTAAGACACCAATTAATCTTCTAGGAAGTCAATTTCAAAAATTGGTTTGGGAAGAGTTGATGTGTATTCCATATGGTAAAACGCAAACATATGCTGCACTGGGCTGTGCTATAGAAAAGCCAATAGCTTACCGTGCCGTTGCCAGTGCTAATGCCGCAAACCAAATAGCAATCGTGATTCCGTGTCACCGTGTTATTAACAGCAATGGTCATCTTGGAGGGTATGCTGGTGGCGTTACGCGTAAACAATGGCTTATTGATCACGAGAAAAAACATGTCTCACAATATTGATTGTATCAAGAAAATTTTACTAGAATCTATTGATTCTACAAAAGGCAGTACTGCAATTTTTTTCAAAACATATGCTGGTGGTTATGCTGAACATGATCAATTTATTGGTGTTAGAGTTTCAATTTTGCGGAAAATTGCAAAAAAGTTTTTGTCATTGACATGTGATGAGTTAAGTATTCTGCTAGAATCACCTATCAATGAAGAACGATTGCTTGCGCTCATCATTTTATCTCATAAATATAAGATATCTTCAGCAGAACTTAAAGAGGAGCTTTTTAAGTTTTATACAAAAAACTTAAAAAATATAAATAATTGGAATCTTGTTGATACTTCTGCTCACTTGATTGTAGGAGCATATCTTTGGAATAGAGATAAAAGCTATCTTGTTAAATTGGCTACTTCAAAATCTCTTTGGGAACGCAGAATTGCAATTGTATCTACATTATATTTCATACGTAAAGATGATTTGGAATGGACGTTCAAAATTGCATCAATTTTACAAAATGATTCTCACGATCTAATACACAAAGCAGTAGGATGGATGCTGCGTGAAGCAGGTAAAAAAGATATATTGCAACTTACTAATTTTCTGGAAAATTATAAAAATACCATGCCGAGAACAATGCTGCGTTATGCTATCGAGAAATTTCCGAAAGAGCAAAGAAAACTATATCTAACGCGCGTTCCAATTATAAAATAACTGGAAACTCATCTATGCACGAAATTTAGCCTTCCTCAATTTTTGAACTATTGTATTGCCAGCAAAGCGCCGTATACTAGGAGCGTTTTAAGCCTTTATATTTTCTATCTGCAGCAATTCTTCCATGCTAATCACTTAAATTATAAACGCTAATCCCTGTGCTATCCACAGCAACAAGCATAGGAGAAGTCTTATCTCTTACATAATTTTTTACTTGCAGATCTAAAGTTTTTATCATTCTACACATAGTAGTATAGTCAGGCATTTCATCTATATTATAGTATAGTGTTTGAGGTAATCTATAGCTTGTATTCTGGATGCAACATTAATCAAAAAATATTTGCATAAATATATTATTAGTATATTTATTTATGCATTGTATGCCGAATTGATGTCTTGATTAAAAATAATAGTGAAGCTTGCAGTTAATTGTGATAACAAATTTCGTATTATGCTATCTAATTATCTTATAATGAGGGTTTTATGCTATCAGATAGTAATGCTAAAAATAGTAATATGGTTGCAATGCTGTTTATGGCAGTGAATGCTGTAAGTCTTGGTTCTCTTTATGCGGTAATGAAATGCATAACATACTCAGTAAACTCTAATCAGGCAACTTTTTTATATAAGTCTATTATTTTTCTTTTTCTCCTGCCATGGGTTTTCTATAAAGATGGGTTGAATGTAATTAAGACACCAAACATAAAGATACATTTGCTACGTAGCGTATTTAGTGCAGGTGGGTCGCTTAGTATGATGTATTCTTTAAAGTTTTTAAAACTCTTAGACGTCACAGCGCTTACACACATAGAACAGGTATTATGGATCATTATAGGTGCTGTATTTTTTAATGAGCGCATCACTTTGATTAAAATAATTGCAGTGATATTAGCATTCTTAGGTGGCTTTATTGTTGTTAAGCCGGAAGTGTTATATAGCTTGTTCTCAGATGAAAAAATTGTATCTGATTTTAATGAAGGTTATTTCTTTGTCTTTTTAACAGTGGGTTTTTGGGTGGTAAATAGCTCTCTCGTGAAGCTTTTGGGGCATCGTAAAGCTTCCAATAAAGCGCAACTTTTTTATGTAATGCTTTTTGCTTCGTTAATTTCATATTGTGTTGCTTTTATTGAATGGAAACACTTATTAATTATTGGTAGCTTCTCTATTGCATATCCAGGTGGTTTTAATGCATCATTTGATGATAATATTGGATTCAATGAATTTGCGTTGATTTGTGCTGCTTCATTGTTATATCTAATGCATAGTATAGCGTTTTTCTATGCTATGAAGGGAGATATGGCTGTAGTTGCTCCGCTCGTGTATTTGAAGCTAGTATGCACTGGTATCTTAGGTTTTGTGATTTTTGGAGAATTTCCTAAGTTTCTATTATCGTATCTTGGATATCTTATGATTATAATTGCTGGAGTTTTAGTTCTGTATTCTGAGTATAAGAAGCGGAATTCAGAGAAAACAGCAGCATTGGATGATATAGTATAACCAAAGAGTATTTGAAATGCGTCAATTTTGAAAGGTATAGTGTCAATCAATTGACGCATAATTGTTCTTTAAAACAGCAAGCGAGGCACCATGTGATGTTATAATTCTACATACATCAGTCATAATTCTTTGCCTCACAATGCAAAATTTTGCAAGCTGTGTTTCATAAACCAAGCATTGTATCATGATATTTAATCCATTTAATGTTGCTGAGCTAAAATTGACTATTATATCAAAACTTTGATCTATATCATGATTTATAATGAGAGATTCTCGTATATCATTCACTATGGATTCGATAGCTGCGTGATCTTCATGACGAATTATAATATTTTCTAAAATGCGTCTATGCGACATTTTTGAAGCATTTTCAACTGTGCATGTTGAAAATATAGAGTTTGGAATATATACCAGTCTCTTTTCATATGTTCTGATTTTTGTAACTCGCCACCCTATCGCTTCAACAGAGCCTTCTACATCCGAACCGATAACCTTAATGCTTTCTCCAACGACAAATGGTTTATCAAAGTATATTAGCACAGTGCCAAATAAATTAGCTAAAAGATCTTTTGCTGCAAAACCCACAGCAATTCCGCTCATTCCACCAAATGCTAGCAATCCATTTACACTTATACCAAAAACTTGCATTAGCATTAAAAGTGCAGCAATCACTACAATAACACGCAGTATTTTTACTATTAAATCCGCGCTTGCTAAATCTATATTGGACTTTTTATCTTTAAGCGAAAGCCAGTGGTGTTCGATCTGTGTAATAAAATTTAGAAAAAACCAAGTTATTGCAGCAACAATAGCAATATCACGCACTAGTCCTATAGAATTCAGAAAATTATCACTTATACTGATGTTTTGACTAAATATGCTAACTAGTATAGAAATCAGAAAGAAAAAAATAACAAACTGAATAGGTCTCTCAGCTGCAACTAATATTTTATGATACCAAGAATATTTCTCTGATTTATTTAATCTAGCAGCAAATACATTTTGCAGGCGCTTTATTCCTTTCTGTGTGTAAAGTATGACAATATATCCAACAGTGCCACATAATAAAGTAATAACAATGCTGGAAAAATATGTATTTTGTTGAAATACTATTGATATTTTCTCAAGAAAATTAGTGATTATCTCTATCATGTTAATTATCCGTTATGCTGTGTGTAATAATAGCGCTACAGTTTAGTGTATGATAAACAAAAAATCATGATATATATTTTTTACTTATATACCGCAGGTAAATGAAAAGTTGTCATTTCGAATTTTTGATACTAAACTATATTTCAAAAAGAGCTAAGAAGGTATGTATATAGCGAATAACATAATGAGCAGTTTTTAATAAGCACCAATTTTTGAAATGTAGCACAAGTATATTCGTTATCGAGTTGTAGATATGATAGAGGAGACTGTAGGAACATGAGGTTCTCCTCTATAATTAATCACGTTATTATAACTCTTATGACACATTTTAATACTATTATCACATCCAGCATAGAGTTCAAACTTATCTTTTACAGAAATTTGATGATATGCTGGAATACATAATATAATCTTGTTATTATGTAGTGATTTTATCTCAGATGTAAAACTAAAATTATTACCGTTGATAAATTTAACATATCCGTATTTATGTATTTCAGTCGTATCTGATATGGAGTGATAAGTAAATGTTGAGTTGTTTTCAACGGCAATAACGTTACACATCAACATATAGCGCCTTTGATCTATCTTACATCTTGAATCTCCAAAGCTTGCTCTGCACATTGCAGAATATATTTGTCCGCTTGTGCTCGCAAATGCCTGCATTACGCCCCGCACTTCTGCTATAAATTTGTTTTCGTTAGCTCTTACTTCTCCTATCCATCCTCTTTTTATCTGAAATTTTCCAGCATTCAAATCATTATAATCAACTAAAAACATGGAAACTTCAGCATTATCATATTTTCCTCTCAAAATATCATCTATTTTGATTGATTCATCTCTAAGCATGCCATATATATCACAGTTATCAGGTATTAAATTGTTATTTCTGGCAATTACACTACGAGAAAATCCGCTTTCTTTTTTATACAGTATATTATCTATTATAATATCTTCATTATGTTCAGTAAAACCCTTGATAGTCCCATCTTTTAATTTCAGTTGAATACAAGTTGTCAGTGTTATAACTTCATCAATCGTTTTGTTTTTAAGGAATGTATCATATTTTGTCATATACAAGTTCTCTAATATTAGTTGTTATATAAGAAAATCTTGATAGAATGCTCAAATAATCTATTTGTGGTGTCACTATATGACATTTCACATAATTTAATCTTCCTATTACTATTAATTTTTGCTATTTGCCATGGAAAAGAAAAATATAATCAATCATAAAGCTCTTTTTTTAATATTTGCGTTTGGTATATGTTTATGGTTTATGCCATGGCACGCAGGTTTAGAACAAAAATCTTGGAATTTATTAGTAATATTTTTAACTACTATTATTGCAGTAATATTTAATCCTGCACCAATGAGCATTCTTAGCATGATTGCAGTAACAGCATGTATTCTAACTCATACAATGTCAGTTAGGGATACTCTGCAGGGGTTCGGTGAAGATATAGTATGGTTGGTTGTGTTTGCATTTTTTATATCCAGAGCTATTATCAAGTCAAATTTAAGCAAGAGAATAGCATACTTTTTAATATCAAAGTTGGGCTCCAGTACAATTGGTTTATCATATAGTTTGATTTTAACAGAACTATTAATAGCGCCTGTTATTCCAAGCGCGACAGCTAGAGGTGGTGCAATCATATTTCCAATTGCTCGTGCTATAGCTGATCAATACTCAACAGAAGCTAAAAATGTCAGCAATCCAGAATTAATTAAACAGTTCTTGATGAAGATATGTTTCCAATCAAATGTTATAACAAGTGCTATGTTTTTAACTGCGATGGTTGGTAATCCATTTATAGCTAAGTTGGCTCATGGTATCGGTGTTGAATTAGATTGGATTACATGGGCAAAAGCTGCATTCATCCCAGGCCTGCTTAGTCTTATATTATTGCCCTTTGTAATGATGTATATAATAAAACCACATATAGATTCTTGTGACGAAGCTGTGGAAGCAGCAAAACATGCTTTAAAGGAAATGGGGAAAATTTCCAAAGGAGAAATCGTGGTTCTGTGTACTTTTGTATTACTACTAATGCTTTGGATATTTGGTTATAACATTGGTATCAACTCAACAGCTACGGCATTATTAGGTTGTGTAATCTTAGTATTATGTGGTGTTATTACGCTAGATGACATAATTCAAGAGAAGGGTGCGTGGGATACTTTTATATGGTTTGGGATATTTGTAACTTTATCTAGTGCATTAAGTGGATCTGGTGTCATGGAGAGAATCAGTGAATATGCTGAAACTATAGTGTATGGGTTTAATCCATATATTGCTGCTGCTTGTATAGTGGTTGTGTTTTTCTATATGCACTATTTCTTTGCAAGTATTACAGTATACGCAACAGTGATGTATACAACTTTTGCAATTTTATTGATACACTTGGGAATATATCCTATTGCAGCGTGTTTAATTCTAGCTTTTCTTGCAAATGTTTCAGCATGTTTAACACACTATGGTATAACAAGCGCTCCTATATTTTTTAATGGCAGTGGAATGAGTGTTAGAAAATGGCTAAGTATAGGATTATTAAGTAGTATTATCAATATCAGCATATGGGTTGCTTCTGCAGCATTTTTATGGAGTAAGCTTGGTATAAAGATATTACAGTAGAATGTTACCATTGCTTTTATTCGTGAAGAATGTCTAATGCTTGAGAATGCGTTTGATGTCTATACTCTATCACTAAACAGATATACCTTTGATAAATGTATAAATCAATACATAGCCAGTAGCAATTTTTGAAGTATAGCAAGTATACAAATAAGCAATGGAAGCCACAAACATTACTTGAGCTATTTCAAGAATAAATAATATAGGAATACTAAATACAAGGTGAACTTGTTAAAGGAAACATGAATACAGCAGAAAAAGTGACAAATTGCTACAAAACCTTATGGATTTTGTTAAGTAGGTTGCTAGCTACAGGACAAATTATATATCCGAAAATTAGCGCAGGGCAGTTCTAAAAGCCAATTTTTGTACATTTAATTTTCTGATATATAATACCAAATTTCTACAAATAATAGAATACACGCAGCGACTATATGTTTGCTGCTGGACTTTCAGTGCAGCATAATTGTTTGCAACCAAAAAATATTCTAGCTTCTTAGAGTTATGACGCAGGCGACTATAAAAGCGCTTCTGCCTGTAAATAAACTAATATTTACAGGCAAAAAACTTTAAGCATGATCGTTAGCAGTAAAGAATTCTGCAAAAGGGTTATTATATAGAATATTATCTTCTTCTATTGAAGTATGCATTTTATCGATTTTTGTAATAAGATTGTCGAATGGTTTTTCAATATCTTTAGTTTCTGGAATTTTGCTAAGATATTGAATTGCTTCATCTACATTAGGATCTTGCTGTACAGCGGTTTTAGCCTTGCCTAGAAGATTAGTTACATCATGCATTAAAGTTTGCAGTTGATTTTCTGCCCTTTCATCAGATGTGTTAATATCTGCAAGCTTGTCGGATAAAGCTTTGAGTTGAGCTGCTTGATCAGAAACTTGCTGCATTTCACCAAGAATTTTTTTGCCTTTAGGTTGAGTCTCATTAAATTTCTCTAAACAAGTATTGCTCTTTGTTTTGACCTCATTGACAAATTGATTACGCACATCTTGCGAAATTTTATCTTGCTGTAAATCTTTTACAGCTTGTATAAGCTCTTGAGCTTTAGACTTTAAACTTTGCCATGGAGTCTTACAGTAGGTAGATATAGCTTGACTAAAATCATTTTTAAAGTTTTCATAAGCATCCTGAGATGGCTTTGCACTGATAGCATTAGAGACACTAGTTTTAAGATCTGTAAATTCTCTTTGCAAATTCTGAAGCGCTTCAGGTACTACTGGCTCTGCAGCAGAAGCTGGCTCAGTAGGCTCTTTCGTGTTATCTGTACCGGCCGTATTACTGCTTTGTTCCAGTGTTTCAATTTCTTCTTCGTTTTTTGTGCTTTTCTTGATTAAGCTTTTATCATTATTATTGTCTTCTGCTTCTCTTTCCTCCAAATCTTCATCATTTTGTCCCTTTACTTCTTTCTCACCTTCACCGCTTGCCTCTTCTGCTTTTTCAACAAGTACAATTGGTGCATTCATTTTGTTTATCAGATTGTCAAATTTTTCTTTGACAAATTCATCTGTTACTATTGCACTAGTAAATGTATTCAGCTCTTCCAGATTAGGATATTGCTGTGCATTATCTTGAGTTGTTTTTAAAAGGCTGGTTACATCTTTAACTATAGCTTGAAATTCATTATTCACCTTAGATAATTCATTATTATCTTCCTCAGATATTTTCCCGTCGCTGGCTTTTGCAAGCATGATGCTGATTTTCTCTTTGATATCAGAAAATTTATTATGTAAATCTTGGACTGGAGCTATTTGATCAGAAACTGCCTTTACTTTGGTAAGTAAATCTTGACCTTTGGATCTTACCTTTCCGAATTTCTCTATACAATCATCGCTTTTACTTTTTACATCCCCTTTAAACTGGTCACTCACATCTTGCGAAATTTTATCTTGTTTGTTAGCTTTCGCATCTTTTATATCTCTGTCAAGCTCATCATCAAGATCTTTTAATGCAGCATTAAGAGAAGTCGACTTTGCTTGAGATAGATCATTTTTGAGTTCTTCATAATCAGCTTTGGATGGTCTTTCTTGAACAGCATTAGAAACTTGAGTATTAAGATCATCAAACTCTTTTTTCAAATTCTCAAGATTGGTTGCGACATCCTGAATCTCTTCCTTTTTTACTGGAGTGTTAATTTGATCAACCAGGTCCTCTTTCTTTCTATCTGCATTATTAATTTCTTTTGCAAGGGCCTTCACGTCATCCACAGACATTTTCTGTTCACTGGAAGATAATTTCTCTCTGAAAGTGCTTAATGTGTCTTTTATATACTTTTCTGTAGCTGCTTTATCATCTTTACTGAGACTGTTGCTCTCTAATTGTTTTTGTAGCCTTGCGATAGCTGCATAAAACTCTGTTTTTATATTAGCCATATTTTTATACCAAATTTAACTAAAATTTATCTTATTTCACCTACTGGATAATTAGAAATTGTAAGTGATGCCAAGTGTGATTTCATGCGCTTTTAAAGATGCAGAAATAGGAGTGACGTTATCATATTTCTCAATTAATCCTGCTGCTCCTAATACTGTTTTCTCACCACTTGTTTCTCTTTTACCAAGATCAATGAAGCGATATCCAAGGCCAAGCACGAAATTGTTTCCAAGTTCTTTTTCTATTCCTACACCTATATTCCAAGCAAACTTCATTTTGTTTTGACCAGCGTATTTATCTGATACTACGCTGCCATCATCTGCAGTGCTATTCTTCGTATATGCGCCATTAACAGCATAATTCATGCCAATTCCAGCCATCACATATGGCTTCACTCCATAAAAATCACAAATGCTATATTTGCCATTTAGCATAAATAGTGTACTGCTAAATTTCTGATTCACATTTGCTTTATCTTTGCTATCTTTTCCTTCTTTATCCTTAGAATCAAATTCTACATCCTGATTAATCTTATGCGATCTATATGATATATTAAGACCAACTCTTAAGTCATTAGAAAACCTATAACCTACTTCAGCTCCAAATGGGATTCCAACTTTTGGTTTGGCACCTTTATAATATTCTTCATTATTTGAGTCATCTTTAGAGAATGATGGAATAGAGATTCCCGTTTCTCCAGATACATATAAATTTTTATAATTGATGTTATTTGTTATATGTTGTGAGGCAGCATATGCTTCTGAAACGCATGCAAATCCTATTAATGAAATAAATAAATTTTTAACTTTCATTATTTCCCTCTGTAACTAATTTTATACACATAGTAACTGCATGATTTCACTGAAATACGATTCTACAGTTAGCAGAGTGCCAACTATATCATATACAATTAAAAGTTGCCAGTATTTAATGATGAATGTGTGCAATTATTACTGATTTTATAACACTTACAAATACGATATACAACTAAAAGTTAATTGAATTTTTCTTATATTATATTTAAATAATAATTTTGTTATGATATAAATTTTTATTATTTATTGAAAAATTGCGCATATAATGGAATTATCTTGTAGTATCCGATATGTTTTGGAGATATAATGTTTTTATTGTTGTGATATTGTTAATAAGTTATTTCTATAAAATAATATGCTAATAAGTATTGATAAAACATATAATGCGTTAGTGGATAAAAATGTTTGGCATGAACAAGTTTTTTATAAGAGAGATTGCGCTGAGGCTCGTAAATGTATATTAAGTAAGCATATTTTATTGCTTGCCATTTGATTATGATGAAGTCATATAACTAAAATGAAGTAACATATAAAAAATTTTTTGTGAAAATCTAAAGGAAATGAATAAGGAAAAAGTTTATGAATCTTTATCTGATTTTGTTGCAAAACTTGAAAAAGAAGGGTTGCTTGTTAGGGTTAAAGAAGAAGTAAGTACTATTTTAGAGATCACAGAAATTCATCATAGGTTGATAGAAAAAAAAGGACCTGCAGTTTTGTTTGAAAATGTGATATCGGAAAATGGAAAAAGTACTATGCCAGTGCTTGTAAATTTGTTTGGTACAAAGGAGCGTATTGCAATGGCTCTTGGCATTAAAGAAAATGAGTTATCAAAGATAGGTGAAAAACTAGCATTTCTTAAGCAACCAGAGCCGCCAAGCGATTTGAAAGAGGCATTTAAAATGCTTCCTATACTAAAGGAAGTGCTTGTAATGAAGCCAAAAGTGATAAAGAACCCTCCGTGTCAGGCAATACAATATTTAGGAGATGATGTAGATTTAAATATTTTACCGGTACAAACTTGCTGGCCTCAAGAACCAGCACCACTTATAACATGGCCAATGGTTATTACTAGAGGGTTCTTAGGTCAAAAAGATGATTGTTATAATGTTGGCATCTATAGAATGCAGGTGTTATCCAAGAATAAAACACTGATGCGTTGGTTAAAACATAGGGGTGGTGCAGAACATCACAGAAGGTGGTCTGCTTCTGGCTCTGAAAAAATGCCGGCTGCGGCTGTTATAGGGTGTGACCCATCTACAATGCTAGCAGCTGTTACACCAGTTCCGGACGGAATTTCAGAGTACGAATTTGCAGGACTATTTCGAAAGAAAAAATTAGAGCTTACCGAATGCATTACTGTGCCAATTCTAGTACCAGCACATGCTGAAATTGTCATAGAAGGATATGTGAGCTTTGACGAATATGGTGATGAAGGTCCATATGGAGACCACACTGGGTATTATAATTCAGTCGAAAAATTCCCAGTTTTTGAAGTAACATGTATAACAACTCGTAAATCACCAATCTATCTCTCAACGTTTACTGGGCGGCCACCTGATGAACCTTCTGTTCTTGGTGAGGCGTTAAATGAAATTTTTTTACCGCTAATTCGACAACAATTTCCAGAAATAGTAGATTTTTGGCTCCCTCCTGAAGGTTGCTCTTATAGAATAGCAGTAGTATCAATTAAAAAATCATATCCAGCTCATGCGAAAAGAGTGATGATGGGCGTTTGGTCTTTTTTGCGACAATTTACATATACAAAATTTATAATAGTTGTTGATCATTATATTAATGCAAGAAGCTGGCCAGACATCATGTGGGCAATATCTACTAAAATGGATTTTCAAAGAGATGTATTAAATGTGTCGAATACTCCGATAGACTATCTTGATTTTGCATCAATAGAGCCGGAAATAGGTGGAAAGATGGGTTTTGATGCAACTGATAAAATTTACCCAGAAACAAAAAGAGAATGGGGCCGCCTAATAAATATGAGTGACGATATCAAAGAAATTGTTACTCAAAAGTGGAATAAGTATGGATTTTGATAAATTGACATTACAGTGTTTTTTACATAACATATCACCTGTGATAAATACCTATCAGACATCCGTGTTGATTTAATACATTTGTATGTTTTGCTTACTTTTATAAGCATAGATAGTAAGCTATTCATTGTTTTTGCAAAAGCATGTGAATTATCACTTAAAAGATTATAATCTTTCAAACTAGTTTTTTAGTAGACTACATGTTAATTTGTGTGGGATAAGAGGTTTTATGAACAATTTTTATTGTTGGGGAATATGACAGAAGTTTTAAAAGATGAATTATTTGAATCTGAGGTCACTAATTTTGATGGTTATGTACTGATAGATTTTTGGGCAAATTGGTGTGGTCCTTGCAAGCAGCTTTCTCCGATAATAGATGAAATATATTCTGAGCTAAAAGATAGAGTGAAAGTTTTTAAGATGGATATAGATAGCAATACTATTACACCATCTAAGCTTGGAGTGCGCAGTATTCCTACTCTAATGCTTTTTAAAGCTGGTAAGCATTTATCAACAAAAATAGGGTCATTGCCAAAGGATTCAATACTCTCTTGGATAGAGGATGAGATTTCCTGAATGATTTTGGAGATTTATGCGCAAGGGAAATAGTGCTTATTGGCTCTATGGAAGACATAGCGTCATCTCTGCTCTAGAAAATAGCAGCAGAGTTTGCAAGAGGTTGATAGGCACAAAAAGCGCGCTAGAAGAGCTGAAATCTACTGCTGAATTTAAACATAAGGTTAGTGCTGAAGTTATGACGCACCAAGCCATATGTAAGGTAACAGGCTTGCATGATGCTGTTCATCAGGGCATTGCACTATTTGTAGAAACCTTGTGTCAACCTTCAATTGATGAGCTGCTCAAGAGGGTGGATACTAAAAAAACTTCATGTGTTGTTATACTTGATCAGGTAACAGATCCAAATAATGTTGGTGCTATCATTAGAAGTGCGCTTGCTTTTAGTGTAGATGCGATAATTGCGCCACAAAATCAGGCTGCAAAAGAATCTTCAGCGCTGGTTAAAGCTTCTTCTGGTGCGTTTGAGAAAGTTTCTATGATTGATGTAGTCAATCTTGCGTCCGCAATAAAACAATTGAAATCTTCTGGATATTGGGTTATTGGGCTATCTGGCAATGCGAAGGAAGATCTAAGCAGTTTTCAAAAGTATTTTGACGGAAAGATTGCGATAGTGCTGGGCTCAGAAGGAAGTGGTATGAGGAGATTGACATCTGAGAACTGTGACCTGCTTGCTAAGATAACAATTAGTTCAGAGATGGAGAGTTTGAATATATCTTGTGCTGCAGCAATAGCGCTATATGAAATCTCAAGATTTGATACTGCTAATAAATAATAAATATTCCGCTGATTTTTTGGAGCGCTCTTATGTCTTGATTCTTAATAGGTGCTCAAAATTTCCATATTGGATAAAAGATAATACATGTCTCCACATTGCTCTGCTATATGGAAAGAAAAAATGGTTGCATGGCAAGGTGATGTGCTCTTTCATGCCATCTAATTTAGTGCTATCTACAGAAACGGTTCCGTCATTTGGTTTATTAATTAGATATGATGCAATTGGATTGATTGATTTATTTCCTGCTATAATTCCAAGCTCAAAGTTTGTTTTTGCAAAAATATTATGAAACGACCTTTGGTCAGTGATTAGTTGTTGGCCTGCTGGACCATATAATTTTTTATACAATAAATAATTTTTTAAAAAATCTGCAACTTCACTACCTTGATTTGGAGTGCCTATCATTACAACTCGACCTAAGTTAGATGGCTTATATTTTTTAATATATGCTCTAATCACTAATCCACCCATCGAATATCCTACAAAATGTAGTTTATTCATACTCTTTACATTAAAAGCGTCAATATTTTTATTAGTAATATCTGCTAATGATTCTATGTGATATTTCGTAGATGGATAATTTAAATTTAATACTTGAAATCCAGATTGTACAAGGAATTTAGCTAATCCATTCATACTAAAAGCAGTGCGAAAAATACCATGTAAAATAACAACTCCATCAGTCATATAAATGTGCTTTGTAATAATTTCTTTAAGTTAATTGGTATATCTTTATATATGATCCTGTTACCCAAGACTTACATAATGACTTGATTAATAGTTCAATACTATTTTGCTACTTTAATAATGGCTTGCAACATGTCTATCCTGCAAAAATCGTTGAGTTTTATATTTCGAAAACTATATAAAAGATGCTACTTGCTCAATTTTCACATATATTGAGACGAGTTGCTAATTATTTTATAATCGGCGACTCGCATGTTTCACAGCTCTTTTTGAAGTATGATGAGTATATTTAGCCTCAATGATAAATTTTTGCTAGTATATTAATACATTATATTTTTTACTTATTTCTTTCACAAATTAGCATATTGGTATTGTATTTCAATATATCAATACATCCTAGTTCATGATTATAATATAAGAATTAATAGCAAGTTATATAGTTATGCTTGCAAATATAGCAGGTTGTGATAATAAATAGTTGTTCCTGGCATTTTTCTATGAATATAAGCCATGAGCTGCTTTATTTAGTGGATTGTCTAGTCGCATGCGTAATAACTCTAAGAAGCTAGAGGATTTATCTTGGCTTGCAAGTAATTATGCTGCACCGAAAGTCCAGTAGAAAAAGTGGCAAAATTGCCAAAACCTTATGGATTTTGTTAAGTAGTATTTTATATAGCCAAAAATTAGCGCAGGGCAGTTCTAAAAGCTAATTTTTGCATATTAACTTTCCGCAAAAATTTATTTGTGAAGCAAATTGATTTTTGACAGACAGACTGTTTAAAATTTGTATACTTTAAAGCTATACGCTTTTGTTTTTTACGTATTTGGTATCTCACGCAAAGTGCACGCGTGAAGGCTTTTAGAATATAAGTTAATTTCTGCATCTAAATATTTTATATATTTGCGAAAAAATTAACGAAGTAATATGGCAAATTAGGAAACAAAGGTTTGAACAATGACTTTGTTAACAGAGTTATTGTTCAAGGTAAGTTAAGATGACGTATAAAAAATGTCCATTTATTTAAATTATTAGTGGTCATGCAAAATTAGAGTTGAATGCTTAAAAAACTAGCAAATCTAAAAATATTTAAAGGTAAGTATGCTAAATCAAGGTTCTGTAATTCAAGTAATAGGTGCGGTAGTAGATATTAAATTTGTTGATTTTGTACCTCCAATACTGAATGCATTAACTTGTATGATCGGTGATAGAAAAGTCGTTTTAGAAGTTGCGCAGCATTTGGGTGAAAATGTTGTTCGTGCTATAGCAATGGATAGTACTGATGGGTTGCAGAGAGGAGTTGCTGTAGTTGATACAGGTGATATGATTTCAGTTCCAGTTGGCAGAGCGACCTTGGGACGTATTTTAAATGTTATAGGTGAGCCAGTCGATGGAATTAGTGATCTGAACGTTCAGGAAAGAAGGCCTATACATAGAGCTGCACCAAGTATTGAAGATCAAGCAACTGCCTCTGAGGTCTTAGTTACGGGAATTAAAGTAATTGATTTGTTGGCGCCTTATGCAAAAGGTGGGAAAATAGGGTTATTTGGTGGTGCTGGTGTTGGAAAAACAGTTCTAATTATGGAGCTAATTAATAACGTAGCAAAGGCCCATGGTGGTTTTTCAGTTTTTGCTGGGGTAGGGGAGCGTACCAGAGAGGGCAATGATTTATATCATGAAATGGTGGATTCTAAGGTGATAGACTTAGCTAAGCTTGAAAATTCTAAAGTTGCTCTTGTTTATGGTCAGATGAATGAACCTCCTGGTGCAAGAGCGAGAATAGCGCTTTCTGGACTTACAATAGCTGAACATTTTCGAGATGCTGAGGGACAAGATGTTCTATTTTTTATAGATAACATATTTAGGTTTACACAGGCTGGTTCAGAAGTTTCAGCATTACTTGGAAGGATTCCTTCTGCTGTTGGTTATCAGCCTACACTCGCAACAGAAATGGGTGCTCTTCAGGAGCGTATAACATCTACTAAAAAGGGCTCAATTACTTCTGTTCAAGCTATATATGTCCCAGCGGACGACTTAACAGATCCTGCGCCTGCTGCGTCATTTGCACACCTGGATGCTACTACAGTACTGAACAGACAAATTGCAGAGCTTGGAATATATCCAGCAGTTGACCCGCTTGATAGTTCTTCTCAGATGATGACTCCAGAAATTGTAGGTGAAGAGCATTATAAAGTCGCAAGAGATGTTCAAAAGATTCTGCAAACCTATAAGTCACTGCAGGATATAATTGCAATTCTTGGTATGGACGAGTTGTCAGAAGAAGATAAATTGACTGTGAATAGAGCAAGAAAAATACAAAGATTTCTATCGCAACCATTCCAAGTTGCGGAAGTTTTTACAGGTACGCCAGGAAAGTTAGTTTCTCTTGAAGATACTATACACGGTTTTAAAGGTCTTGTTGCCGGAGAGTATGACAACCTTCCAGAAGCCGCATTTTACATGGTTGGCAGTATAGATGAGGCTGTTGATAAGGCAAGCAAATTACAATCTGAGGCAAAGGATGCGTGATGATAACAATCAATACAATCTTATACTAAAAATACTTTGTATAGACCATGCGGTTTTCGAGGGAGAGGTTCACATGGTTATTTTACCTGGGCGTTATGGAGAGCTTGGTGTAATGGCAAGGCATGAGAATTTTATAGCAGAACTAAAAGTTGGTGCTGTTTATATTCACCATTTAGACTCTACAATCTCAAAATTTTATATATCTGATGGTCATTTGCATGTGCAGTCTAATATCTGTACTCTTTGTGTCGATGATGCGGTAGCTGTAGATGGCTTTGAGCAAGGTGTTATAACAAAAGAGCTAGATAATATAGATTCATTGTTTAAATCTAGATGTGCATTGACTGATTCTGAAGTGGAGTTCTTAAATAACAGAAAAACTTTTTATTCTGTTGCCGTGGATAAGTGTGGAGCAGTGGCAAAATAGATTATAATTTGCGATATATGGACTTCAGTTGATAGATAGGGAATTATCTAAGAAATAATACTACTACGACAATATATCATCGAGATAAAAAATTATGCTTTTATAGTTGAATTGATTACATGCATTATTAGAAGAAGTAATGCTAGCATTTGACTTGTGTGTGTAAATGGATCTATTCTTTAAACTTATTTTAGACACTGCTTGTATAATTGTACGCGCGAAGATTTTAATTGCATGATTTTTATAGTACAAGTAAATTTCTGAGTCAAATATTAAAATATTATATATATTTGCTAGGAATTTAACAAAGTAATACTTGAAAATCAGGCAAAACTGCACAAGTGGCTTTGCCGGCAGTGCTTAGTGAGGTAAGTGCAAGGAACATACAAGAGCCCGGTGTATATGAATCCAACACAGTCACAAAGCAATTGGCCGCTGGAATAGACTGTCATGAAAGCTTTGAGTGATAGTGCTAGTAGTATGCCGCAGGTAAATGCAGAGTTGCTATTTTTGAATTATGCACATATGAAGTTAGACTTCAAAAAGAGCTAGGAAATGTATAATAAATGTTTTTGCGCTTAATGAGTGTCATAGCTATCAACTTTTGATAAATAGATCCAATGCATAAAGTGCCAAAGAGGTATTCTAACAGAAATATTAGATTATTTGTTGATTGTGACTTGTTATCAGATATAAATATTTTGTTGCAAGCTCAGCAGTCACATTATTTATTGAATGTTATGAGGTGCAGAAGTGGTGATAGTATATCTGTGTTTAATGGCAGAGATGGAGAATGGAATGCAAATATCAAAATTGAAGCAAAAAATACTGTTTGGCTTAATTTAATAGATAAAAAGTTAAATCAGACACCTGTTCAACCACTGGCGCTAGTTTTTGCTCCGGTACGACGTGTTATGCCTAGCTTTATAGTAGAGAAAGCAACCGAGATGGGAGTAAGCGAGATATATCCAGTGCTCACAGCGCGAAGTGTTGTGCGTAAATTAAGTATAGATAAGATGATTAAAACCTCAATAGAGGCTGCTGAACAATCCGAGAGTGTTTTATTGCCAGTTATACATCCTATGATGGATTTAGCAATTTTTTTTCAACACCATTCTCCTAAATACGATGGAATAATTTTTTTTAGTGAGCGTTCAGAGGCACGCAGCATAAAAGATGTTTTGTTAAATCTGCCAAAACTTTATAAAAATAATGCCATACTTATAGGTCCTGAAGGTGGATTTACAAGTGAAGAAAAGGTATATATAGAATCTTTTCCAGGTGTGATTCCTACGACCTTTGGCGTGCATATAATGCGCTCTGAAACTGCTATCATAGCTGGTATTGCGATATATCAATCGTTACTAGAAAGGTGGAATGCATGATAAAAGAAATTGGCAGTATTACAAAATCTTTACTTGAGCTTGACGAATTCTGCAAATTGGAGTCTGCTTCCATAGATTCTTGGATAAGGACAAGAGCAGGAAAGCAAAAGTATGAGATTTATAATTCAGTTGATATAAGATGCTCAGGTTTTAAAATTGCTCCAGTAGATACAAATATATTTCCTGCTGGTTTTCATTTATTAGATAAACGTGAAATATCAGATGTAGCAACAAAGTTTCGCCATTTTATTGATGCCAATTTTCCGGGATCTTCGAAGTTGCTATTAATCCCAGAAGGTTTTAATAGGAATTTGCATTATCTTAAAAACGTCTCTGTTCTTGTTGATATATTTAAAAAAGCAAAATTTGATATAAGGGTTGGATCAAGTGATATAGTATATAAAAATGCTGATTTACATATAGAGAAGATAGTAAAAGAACATAGAGATATTTTTATAGAGTCTGATTCTTATTCTCCAGATGTTATTATCTTGAATAATGATTTAACCTCTGGAATTCCTGACATATTAAAAGATATTAAAAAACCCATTGTTCCATCATTAAATCGAGGGTGGTATTTGAGGCGTAAGTCTCATCATATGAGGTGTTATTACAATATTGCAAGTGAATTTTGTAAACATTTTAATTTTGACCCTTGGTTAATTACAACTGAAGTGGCAGATTGTAATGATATAAATTTTAAGGATCAGAATAGTATTGATAGGTTGCGTGCATTGATATCTGGAATGTTAGACAAAATACGCAAAGGTTATGACGATAGATCTCTGGATGAGAAGCCTTATGTATTTATTAAAGCAGATAATGGTACATTTGGTATGGGTATTACAAACACAGAGGAAATAAATAGCGATTTGTTCTTTAACAAAAAAATGCGAAACAGTATGTTCGTTATAAAGGATGGTGTAAAAAATGAAGCAGTTTTACTTCAAGAAGGTGTAAAAACAGCATTTACATTTCAAGACTTTGCTGCTGAAAGTATGTTCTATTTTGCAAATGGTAATATAATTAGTACCATAGTTCGATATAATACGAAGA
Source organism: Candidatus Lariskella endosymbiont of Epinotia ramella (assembly GCF_964019805.1). Classification (NCBI taxonomy): domain Bacteria; kingdom Pseudomonadati; phylum Pseudomonadota; class Alphaproteobacteria; order Rickettsiales; family Candidatus Midichloriaceae; genus Candidatus Lariskella; species Candidatus Lariskella endosymbiont of Epinotia ramella. The sequence continues at coordinate 579,695 of NZ_OZ026472.1, forward strand.
AGAATAATCTATCAAATCTAAATTCTACAGGTATGAAGTTTGAAAATGCATTTGATTTGAAAAATCTGATGCCGCTATATCATGTACAAGCTGTTGTTGCAAAGCTTGCAGTGTTAGCAGTTTTATATGAGTTTTTGTAGTCGCAGCAGTATTGTTTGTTTAATATACCAGAGCATTTCAATGCGGCATATTAAAAATATATTGCAATCTCTCTGTATATGTATACGATCTATACATATCTTATTCATTCTAAATTGCATAAGAGAATATAGTATAATAATTCTCATAAAAATTTTATGAAAAATGCAAACAAAGTGCGAGACCGGATTGAAGAATTCGAAGAGCAATGGAAGAAAATGGAGGGAAAAACTTCTAGTGATAGAACTGAGTTTCTAAATGAAGTTTATGCAACATTTATGTCTATCGATATAGATGATGAGGTTGAAGGCAAAGCAAGCAAAAGCAAAGTCGAGCTTGGTATGGAAAAGTTCCAAAGAGATATAGATAGATTGAATGCTGGTACCGATAAGAGACTGAAGTCTGGTCTTGATAAAATTATAGAAGATGCTAAAGAAAATATTAACTCTCCAAATTGGTTTGATAAGTTGATGGATGCTATTTTTAAACTATTTGGACTTGAGCCAAGAAAAGACTTGGATGTTGGGAAAAAAGAATTAGATAGCGGTACAAAAAGAGAAGAATTAGGTGTTCATACGAAAAGAGTATTGCAGGAAGAGCAGCAGGGCAAGGGAGAAGGTATGAAAAGATCTTGATGATATATACTTGTAATACTTTTAAAAATTTGTACCTCTCAGAGAGGCTGCTTATTATGTATATAAGCCCTATATTACTAATACATACCATATTGCTAATCCATAATTCTGGTTAAGAATATAGATTCATATCAAAATCCGAAATACAAACTCTTCATTTCCCTGTGATATAGCTAAAGTACTATAAAGTAAGTATGGCAAGCGAGTATTTAGAATGAATTTTTATTCGTTTGTAATCTGTAATATAACCGCTATTTCAGGCGAAAAACTAACTTAAGATTTATCAAAAAGATCAAGTTTGGCATGATTTTTTATGCTGCTTTAGCTATACTCTAAAAAATCAGGCAAAAAAGGTCCAATAATGACTTTACCGACAGTGCCATAGTTAGAAATATATGAGAAATAGTACAATACATCTATTATTCGTAGCACAGTAATTCTGCAAAAATTGCTTAGCATAGAAGAAATGGTTTTACAATCTTGATAATTAGTCTGATATTAGTTAAATTAAATCCGATATTAATGTTCGTTATTTTGAGTAACTTCTAATAATATGTAATCTCTATCATAATCTAATTGTTATCTTGGAAAATCTGTGCTCTATTTTATGCCATAGATCTATTGCAAATTAACTAGAAGAAAGTTTTTCAAAGATTAGTAATTTTTGCTAGATAAGGAGTAAAAATTTGATTGATACTATAGTGACAATATATGGCTCACGCTTGTAATAGTAATATTAATAAAAAATTCGTTGCTGCTATATTTCTCAACTCTATCATTATTATTGCAGAAATATTTTATGGTTTGCAGTCCAACTCTTTAGCTCTAGTTGCAGACGCTGTGCATAATGCAGGAGATGTATTTGGTTTATTAATAGCATGGTTTGGTTATTGGATTGCGCATAGAAAAGCGCCAAAGAAATTCACTTATGGATATAAAAATGCTACTATAATTGCAGCATTTGTTAACGCTATACTGTTACTCTTAGCTGTTCTTGGAATTGTATTGGAAGCAGTGCAGCGTGTTAATGTTTATCAACCTATATCTTCTATTACAGTAATATTGGTTGCATTTGTTGGGGTTGTGGTCAATGGCTTGACTGCATATTTTTTTGTACATGATAGCCACAATGATATTAATATCCGTGGGGCGTTTTTGCATATGTTGTTTGACGCTTTTGTTTCTATTGGTGTAATTGTGACTGGTCTTTTCATTTTATGGAAATCATGGTTTTGGATTGATACAGTAGTAAGTTTTATCATTGCTTTTGTTATTACATTTGGTTCATGGGGTTTGATTAAAGAGTCTATTAATCTCATGTTGCTTGCAACACCGGCTTCAGTTGATTTAGAGAAGCTGAATGCTGTCATTTCTAAGCATAAAGAATTGATAGGAGTTCATGATCTACATATTTGGCCGATTAGTACGACAGAAACAGCATTATCGGTTCATTTAGTTGTGACTAAGGAAGCATTTCAAGAGACTTTTGTTAGAAAAATTGAAAAGGAAATAAAAACTAGATTCCCGATTTCGCATGTTACTATACAGATAGAGTTGCAAAGCTTTAAAAATAATTGTGAAACTAGCTGCTGTTAACTCTTCTGTTCTTTTTGTCATAAATTTTAAGCTATATATGAGTTGCATTCTGAAGGACTGGCTATTTATAGTTTGGATAGGATTTTGAGAATATTAATTATTTATAAATTTAAAAAAGATGAGAATACATATTAAAAAGCTTGATAATTTAGGCGATTTGCCTATGCCTACATATGCAACTTTGCAAAGTGCTGGTTTAGATCTTATGGCTGCGCTTAATAATGAGGAGTTAGTAACTATTAAGCCGATGGAAAGAGCGCTGATCAAGACTGGAATTGCTATTGCGTTGCCAGAAGGATATGAGGCTCAGGTGCGTCCAAGATCAGGGCTTGCAGTAAAGCATGGTGTTACTGTACTAAATACACCAGGAACTATAGATGCAGATTATCGTGGTGAGATAGCAGTTATCCTGATCAATTTAGGTGCAGAAGATTTTGTTGTAACACGCGGTATGCGCATTGCGCAGATGATCATTTCTAAATATGAACATATATCATGGAATATTGTCGATGAACTTCCGACAACAGGTCGTGGTGTTTCTGGGTTTGGTTCTACAGGTCAATAGTAGAGTTGCTAATAAAGACTCACTTAACAGAATATACTTCTGACGAATGAAGAGTTAGTCTTTAGCTTGTGCACATATATGCTGTTTAGTATTAGACTTCAAAAAAAGTTAGGAAGAGTGGCGATGTATATATAAAATACATAAGTAGCATTTTAAAAGCGCAAGTTTTTAAAATATAGCGATTATATACATATATAATTTTATTTTTGATTTATTCAGAGAGATCTAGGTTTGCTGTTATCAATATAAAATAATATTAGAATTTTTTTTATTGTAAACATGTTGAAATTGTTTAGAAAATACCTGGTATGCTCTGCTATACATATAGATCAGTTTAAAGGTAGTTGTTATATTTGTGTTATGATATACAGCGGCTTATGCAATTTTTAATTCCGTCTGTTAAGCATTTGTAATGCGTTATTAGATGATGGTGTCCTACATTTTTCATGATGAAATTTGATATGAGGAATTTATTGATATGTTTGGAAGAAATCCTAAGCTTCCTCCGGAGTTTTTCGATGGTAAAGTGTTAAAGGTACATTCAATCTTTTACACAATTCAAGGAGAAGGACCATATTCTGGAAGACCTGCTGTTTTTATAAGGTTATCAGGTTGTAACCTTGCGTGCTCATTTTGTGATACGGAATTTGATTTGTATGAGAGCCTTGAGTTAGAGCAAATATTAGATAGAGTTCGTGATGTCTGCAGAGTATCAAATAGAAACCTGAACAAAAGAATGTTGATTGTCATTACAGGTGGAGAACCGTTTAGACAGCGTATAGGTATGCTATGTGATCTTTTAATAAAATCAAACTTTGAAGTACATATTGAAACTAATGGACTTTTATACAATGAGATTCCAAATGAAGTGCATGTTATTTGCTCTCCAAAGAATAATGGAAATGGTTACTATAAAATAAGAGACGATGTACTAAGACACACAGTTGGTATCAAGTTTATAGTGTCAAGCTCATTGGAAGGTTATAGTAATATAGCAGAAGTAGGGCAGAGTGAAATAGGAGTTCCAGTTTATGTTCAGCCTATGGACGAGTATGATGAGGAAAAAAATCGTTCTAATATAAATCTTGCTATTGAAATTGCTATGAAAAATAATGCAATGTTCTCTATGCAGTTGCATAAAATTGTGGGTATGGAATGAGATATTATGATGATTTATTTGACGTTGCAATAATAGGTGGTGGATATTTAGGGCTAGTTTTGGCTTTAATGCTTGCGCCAAGCGGTCGAAAGATATGCATTGTTGAGAGTAATAAGTTTTCCAAAAAACTTGAAGAAGACGAAACTGGCAGGTTATTTGCTATTTCATTTGGATCACTTGAGATACTGAAACGTTTCCATGTGATTGATTTAAAAGATCTTTGTGTACAGACCATAAATGGAATACAGGTTTTTGATGGTAATAGTAAAGTTGAGTTCAATCCAGGTGACTTAGGGTTAGATTATTTCGGCTGTATGGTGCAGGAACATGACTTGATGAGCGCATTATTGAAGAGAGTGAGAATTTTTGAGAATGTTCTGTTATTAGATTCAACAAAGTTGGTTGATATTGTAGAAGATGATTATGGTATTGTTTCTTGTTCTTTAAATGATATCAGAAATAATAGTAAAAGTGTATTGCGTGCGTCATGTGTTATAGCGACTGATGGAAAGTGTTCCTCTATTAGAAAAATGCTGAAGCTAAAGACTCATAGAAAGTCGTATGAACAATCAGCTATAGTATTTGATATTCTGCATAAGCATAGTCACTGTGGTATTGCAGTTGAGAAGTTTTTTTCAAGTGGTCCACTTGCCATATTGCCAAAAGTTGGCGAGCACAGCTCTTCTATTGTTTGGACTTTATCTGAAGGTGCGGCCAGCGCTGTCTTGTCGCTGTCGAAAAATTCTATAATAGAATTATTAAGTGCTAAGGTTCCAGAGTTTGGAGAATTAAAGTTGGATTCGCGTATAAAATCTTTTCCACTATCATTGCAAAAAGCAGAGGATTACTATGATGGAAATATAGTTTTTGTTGGAGATGCACTTCATACTATACACCCACTTGCTGGGCAAGGCTTGAATCTAGGCTTGCGTGATGCTGCGGTGCTTTGTGATATTATACTACAGAATTTTAGAGTTGGGCTAGATGCTGTAGCATTTGATGCTTTCTCTAGATATGAAGCAGAAAGAAAAAGCGATGTATTCTTGATGATGTTTGCGACTGATTTCTTAAATAATATTTTTTCAAATGATATTGCTTCACTAAAAATGGCTAGAAAAATTTGTATGAGCGTTGTTAATAATATTTCTTTAGTACGGTCAGTATTTTTAAGATATGCAACGTATGGGCTTAACTAATCAGTGAAGAAACATTTGTATATTCGTTATGCTTTTGAAAGTCTATCTGTCGTTAAAGTATCCTCTTGAAACCAAGGAATTATTTTGATATAATCTACCACTTGATATAGCTTGTGTATAAAGTTTGCGCATCATATGTTTAGTTTGTGGCGGGCATAGCTCAGTTGGTTAGAGCGCAAGTTTGTGGTACTTGAGGTCGCGGATTCGATCTCCGTTGCTCGCCCCATTCCCTGTTGTTTTCATACTCATTTGCAGAAGCATTAAGCAGCAACTTATTCACAGTTTGCTTGCTAATCTTGAATATCTTTGTACTAGCGGGTTCTCGTAAAATATCGTTGAATAGTAGATGATTGAGCTAACCTTAAAACGCCAAATCTCATTAATAGTCGTAATTGTTGCGACTGCTGCTCCTACGATTCTGGTAGCCGTACTTGCCTCTTTCTATTATTATTTAGGTGTCGAATCTTTTTTTAATGAAAAAGTTAGCAAAGCAATATCAGAGACTGTAAATGTTGCACATCTTTACCTTGAAGAGCATAAAGATAATATCAAGACAGATATATACTCTACAGCCAATATTTTAGAAAAAAATCGTCAAATAGTATTGGAAAATCCTGCATTATTACCACTTCTACTAGATAAACAGAGTAACTTACTAAATTTATCTGAAGTTGCCATTTTTAATAGAGAAAAAGTAATAGCGCGTAATACTCTAGGTTTTTCACTGATATTTGAAAAAGTTCCAATGCAAGACATACAAGCAGCAGATGATAGCATGGAAGCTGTTCTGTTAAAAAGTGGTACCGATGATAGAGTACGCGCTATAATGCGCTTGCCACATTTCATAGAAGGAACGTATCTTTTGATAGGAAAGTATATTGATCCTGAAATCATTAATCATCTAAAAGAAACCTCAGATTCTGCTGCTCAATACTCGATACTTTGGGGAAATATTAAATTTACGAGAAATAAACTCATCGCTTTATTCATTGTTGTATCTGTTATATTATGCCTAACTGCAATTTTGATATCAAATCGACTCTCGAATTTTATAGTAAATCCACTAATTAAATTGGTAGATGCAACTAAGCTTATAAAGGACGGAAATTTTACTACTAGAGTGCCAGAAAATAGAACATTGCAAGAGATTCAAACTCTAGCAAAAGCTTTTAATAGCATGATAGAGCAGATCTCTATGCAACGTGCTGAATTGATTAGAGCAAATAATCTCATAGATAAAAGAAGACGTTTTATAGAAACAATATTGATAGAACTATCATCTGGAGTACTGGTCTTAAATCCTGAATATAACATCACGCTTTATAACCATGTTGTCTATAAACTTTTAAGAATTAATGAAGAAAAAAGCATTTTATCACTAAAAATAGAAGAGATTTTCCCTGAAATTTCTAAGATGTTATCAAGTGAAAAATTCATGAGTACAGGGCATATAGAAGAACACTTAGTAGTAAGGCGATATGGGCATGTTAACAATATTTTGCTGAGAGTTGGAATTGTAAAAGATTCAAAAGAAAAGTTAGAAAGTATCATTATTACAATGGCTGATATAACAGAGCTCGTAGTGGCACAAAAAGCAGCCGCGTGGACAGAGATTGCAAAACGTATAGCACACGAAGTAAAGAATCCACTCACTCCTATACAATTAGCTGCAGAGCGCTTGAAAAAGAAATATAGCAGTCAAATATCACACGATAATGAAACATTTTTACGATATATAGATACAATAATTCGTCACGTTAGCGATATAGAAACTATGCTTAGTGAATTTTTGAATTTCGCTAGAACACCAGCTCCCAAATTTGCACTCTGTGAATTATCAAATATCATCAAAGATATAGTATTTTCTCAAAATAATGTATTTAGAAGCATTAAATACATTATGAATTTTAAAGATAAAGAATGGGTCGCATATTGTGATAGAGCTCAGATATCACAGATTCTTACAAACCTTCTAAAGAATGCTGCAGAGTCTATAGAAGTAAAGACGCTTACTGCAGAGAAATCGTTCTGCGGTGAGATTACAATATTACTAAGTGAAGCAGAATTTACTGAAACAGGAAAATTCATCATAGTCAGTATTTGCGACAATGGCCTTGGAATAGATAAGTCAATAATTGATCGTATTACAGAACCATATGTGACTACAAAAACAACTGGAACAGGACTCGGTCTTGCTATAGTACAAAGGCTAGTTATGGATAATGGCGGAAGATTTTCTATACGTAACACTGTAAATGGGGTATGTGCAGAGCTTTACCTTCATGTTACTCCTTTCAATACTTATGGTTAATATTATTTTAATATCTTGCGCAAAACTCTTTTCAAATATATCTTTTATATGTATACAACATTTCACACGGTAGTGTATTTATGAAAAAGAGCACTAAAAAGATTACACCAAAATCGATAACTTCTTCTGAATTAAAAGAAAAGATAGATAAAAATGAGGTGTTATTGATTGATGTGCGAGAACGAAGTGAAAATAAATCAGAGAGTATAGAAGGAGCTTGTTCTATAGCGCTTGATGAAATAGCACTTGAAAAATTACCTAGTAATTCCAAGCCTATTGTTCTACATTGTGAGTCTGGTACAAGAAGTATAGAAGCTTGTAAAAAGCTATTAGCTCAAGATCAAGACCGCGAAATTTATTATTTAGAAGGCGGCATTGGAGCGTGGAAAGGAGAAGGTTTTGCCACAAAAAAGCAAAGCTGCAAAATATTGCCAGTTGATAGGCAAACTCAGCTTATTACAGGATCTATCATATTATTAGGAGTAATACTTGGATTATATATTCACCAAGATTTTTACATACTATCAGGGCTAGTTGGTATTGGCTTAATATACGCAGGAATTACAGGATGCTGCGGCCTTTCCAAGTTGCTCAACAAAATGCCTTGGAACAAGCAATAATATTTTATATAATTTTGCGTTCGAAGACTGGCAAAAAATTCTGTATAAATCATAATATAGATGTTAGTATAGCCGCGGCTGTTTTACAGTTAGCGTTTAAAGGGTATGTGTTTATCTTACTTAAAAACTACTTATCAGCATTATACTCCTGACAAATGAATGGTTGTTATTTATCATGTACATGACGAAATTAGAGAGCTATGAAGAGTGCAATGCAATGTATAACTAATACATAACAAACGCTCTACATACACCAATTTTGAAAAGTATGATAAGTATATAATAGATTCATTATAATCTTGATATAAAGTCATTTTTAGAAACGCTACCTGCTGTTTTATCTAACATAAAAGATGTTTATGGCTAAATTCATATTTATCACTGGCGGTGTTATTTCTTCACTTGGTAAAGGAATAGTATCATCTGTTCTTGGTACATTATTAAAAGCTTCTGATTATACGGTGAGTCTACGCAAATTGGATCCATATCTTAACGTTGATCCTGGTACTATGAACCCCATGCAGCATGGTGAGGTTTTTGTAACAGATGATGGAGCAGAAACTGATTTGGATCTTGGCCATTATGAGAGGTTTGCTGAAGTAATAACAACCAAGGATGACAATATAACAAGCGGAAAAATCTTCACCACGCTACTTGAGGAAGAGAGAAGGGGAGAGTACCTCGGTAATACAGTACAGGTTATTCCTCATGTAACAAACTTAATAAAAAAGTTTGTATTGAGAGAGAATGATTCAGTTGATTTTATAATTACAGAAATAGGTGGAACAGTAGGTGATATAGAAGCGCAGCCATATTTAGAAGCAGCTAGACAAATTGGATATGAGTTCGGCAGAGAACAAGTTCTTTATATACATGTTACATTTGTTCCTTACATAGCTACTTCCATGGAATTAAAGACAAAGCCAACACAGCATTCGGTAAAGGAACTTCGTGCTATAGGGATTCAACCAGATATATTAATGTGTAGAGCAGATCGCAATCTCACTGAAAATGTAAAACAAAAAATAGGGCTTTTCTGTAATATCAAGCAAGAAAATGTGATAGAAGCTATAGATCAGAAGTTAATATATGAAATCCCGATTGCTTATCATAAAGCTGGGTTAGACGTTCAAGTTCTAAAGCATTTTGGTATAAAAAATGCTGAAGGTGCCAAGATAAAAAAATGGGAAGAATTAGTAGAAAAGGTTAAGCATACAACGTGCAAAGTTCGTATTGCAATCATAGCAAAATATACAAAATCACAAGATGCTTATAAGTCAATTGTAGAAGCATTAAAACACGCTGCAATTCAGAATTCTGTAGAGTTAGATTATGTCTGGATAGACGCTGAAAATATAGTGACTAGTGATCTCAAACATATGCTTGGAGATGTTGATGGTATTTTAGTACCAGGAGGTTTTGGCACAAGAGGCATAGATGGAAAAATTCATTCAGTGAGGTATGCTCGAGAAAATAATGTTCCACTTTTTGGTATATGCGTTGGTATGCAAGTTGCTGTTATAGAATTTTCTAGAAATGTACTAAATATATCAGATGCAAACTCTACAGAATTTGCAGATACCAAGAATAATGTTGTTGGAATGATTACAGAGTGGCAAACAGAACTTGGAAAAGAAACTCGCAGTCATACTTCAAATATCGGTGGCACAATGCGTCTCGGAGCATTTGAATGTATTTTGGAAAAAGGAAGCATTGCTAACCAGATTTATGGTAAAAGTCTGATATCTGAGCGTCATAGACATAGATATGAGATTAATCCAAAATACATAGATAAGCTCGAGGAATTTGGTATGAAAATAACTGGAAAATCTAAGATTGATAGTCTTGCAGAAGTACTAGAAATTCCAGAACATAAATGGTTTGTTTGTGTGCAATTTCACCCTGAATTTAAATCATCTCCATTCAATCCACATCCTTTATTTTCATCTTTTATTGCTACGTGTAAGGCACGTTGATCTGTCTATCCGTCAAAAATTGACTTACTGCGCAAATAAATTTTTGCGGAAAATGAAAAATCCTATATTTTAAGAGTTATTACGCAATGACTACTGAGAGCTTTTGTAACTCTGACTAATAGGTTTATAATATTTTTTTAGATTGTTATTTGATATCAATCTTTCAATTCCTTTAGCAAAAGCACCATTTCCCAAGACATTTGCACAAGTAATAACTGGATCAAACAAGATATATAGAGCTGTAATTAATGATAACATATCAGCATTAAATCCAAGATACTTTTCAAGAATTGGCAACATTACAATAATACCTCCTCCTGGAATTGCAGCCACAGAAAATTTTGCTATCATAAAATAGAAAGCAAATATTAAATATGCAGTGAAACTAGGTTCCGAAATACCGTAATTCTTTAGTATTGCATATGCAAAAATTGGTATAGCAAAACAATCACCAACTAAGTGAATATTTACTGTTGCAGGAATAACAGAGCGAGCCAGATCTTTGTTAGTAGCATTATTTTCAGCACCAATGATGGCAAGAGGCATGCTAGCTGCACTAGACATAGTGCTAAAACCAGTTATTGCAGCAGGCAGCATATTTTTAATATTAAAGATAGCACCACTGATTTTAAAGTTATTCAGCCAATAATAGGCAATGGTAATATAGCTAAACTTGGCAATAGCAATGATGACAAAAATTAGTGTATAGTCACGAATTATAGTACTCATTGTTCCGTCTGCTTGCAGTTTTATCATAAATCCTGCAACAAATACTGGTATCATATAAGTAAATAACTTAAGTATAATAGAAACCATCTTTTCTAATTTTTCAGAAATTATCAGTGCCATAAATGCTTTGCATCTAGCTATTAAAATTCCTAAGCTGACTCCCAGCAGCATCGCTTTGTCATTAGCAATTAGCGGCGATATATTAAAGAGTGGCTTTGCTACCATTCCATCAAAATTATCTGGTAAAATAATAGATAAGTTAAAGTGATATACTAAAGAACCTACTATCTTACTCATAAAAGTTGATAAAAAATTTGAACAGCATACAGCTATCAAAATGATAAAAATGATACGAGTAGCATTATTCGATAAATTTACAGCAGCTCTAAACAATAAACTAAAAATAATAAATGGTAGTAGAAATACTATAATAGATTTTATTGATAAACTTACTGAGTATATTAACTGTTGATAATATAGCGGTATCAAAGGATTTAAAAATATAATGGATATAATGATTATCACCAAAACAAATGGCATTTTACGGAGCACTGCTTTGTCCTTTCTTTGAGATTAAAAATGAAAATAAGCGAGTTGAATGATATAATTCCGACTATTTCTAGGTAATTTATGTTGCTATTTCTTTATCAGTTTAACTTCGTATATACATAATAAATACCAACTTTTCATTTATTTGCGGTATATCTACATAATACACGACAACAATGAACCAATAGTGTATTACAACAACACTTTTGCTAACACTATCCAGACACACACTAATATAACAAAAGTATCATGTCAATTACAGGTAGCACGAATACTAGATAACCATAGTTCGACGTAAGAGATAAATTTTGTATTTTTATGAGCGTGTTTTGATGATCACAATGTAAAGCATATAACTTAATGTGCCCAAAAGCCTTGTCTTTGCTTGCACGTGCTTTTAAACAACGAAGTTTTTAGAAATTCGTTAGTGTACTGCTTAATGTGATCAGGTAAGAGAATCGCAGCATATTCTCAGAACATTATAGTGTTAGAGGCAATCTATAGCTTTCATTCTAAATGCAACACACAGATTATTTTATAATTTAGCAACTTAGAAATTTAGAAATGCAAAACCGGAATGTATTTAATACATATGAAAATTTGAGCACGATATCGACAAAGCAGCTCGCTAAAAAATGGAGTGTCCGAAGAAGCCTGCTATTCAATATTACTTCATTAATTTCTTTGCAAATATGTAAAAAAGTATTAAGCGCAGAAATTAACTTGTATACTCAGTATATTTCAAAAATTGGCGCATTTAGAATATGCATTATATATTATTATCAACTCTTTTTGAAGTCTAACTTCGTACGCACGCAAGTTTAATCCACTCTACATTTACTTGCGACACATCTATTTGTGTTGCTGAAAAATTAATCGATCACTCAAGTTAGATAGTATGAAATTGACTTAATTTTTTGTTTCACACTTGATATAATCTCCGCCCTTTAGTGGAGGAAGGCCAACTATATTACGTTTCTCATTTATAGTCATAAAGCCTATTTTATTTATTCTATTCCATAGTGCATCACGCTTTGCTGAGAGAGCACTTACAGCATCTATGTCATAACATAGCTTTAAATTGTTCCCAAAAATTGGCATGAACCATCTGTTTAAATGCTCTACTGTATTTTCTACATATGGTATTATATTTTGTTCCCAGAGCGCTATCCTTGCTTCTACCAAATTACTATATGTATTATCTCCTGGAATACCAAGTAATTGAGGAGGAACTCCAAAAGCAAGCGCTATATCTCTGGATGAACTATGTTTTGATTCAATAGACCTCTTGCATAACCTATTTAAAGCTCAAAGTTATAGATACCAGCAAGTAAATTAAACCTTAAACCGAATCGTTTTCTTCTGTTCCTATAACGATCAGCGATAATTTTAAATCGTTTGATCATGCCTATGACGTTTTCATTTAAAACACGTTCACTAGACAATTGACGATTTTTCTTTTTATCTTTCCTGCTTAGTGGTCGCTTTTTTGTCTTTTTCTTTGGTAACTCTGAATTATAATGCAACTTATCAATGCCTTGATAACCAGTATCTGTAAGAACTTTAATCTCAGGGTGGATGTGAACTCCGGATTCTTTAAATAACCTGAAATCATGACGCTTGCCATTAGAAAAATTAGTGCAAATGATTTCTTTTTTCCTTTTATCCACAATAAGCTGAGTTTTTAGAGTATGTCGCCTCTTTTTTCCCGAATAAAAGTGCTTCTGTTTTTTTTAGGTCGTTCTATCGGTGTTTCAGTAGCATCAATTAACACAAGTTCGTATTCAGAATCGCTTTTTAGTAATGCTTTACGTCCAGGTAGTGAAAATCGTTTATCTTTAATTAGAGTATCTTCAATCCAACGTATATTACGATAACAGGCACTTTCACTTATTCCATAACTGCGGGAAATATGAAAATATGTCCTGTATTCACGCAAGTACTCAAGCGTCATGAGTAATCGATCTTCTAAAGCCAATTTATTGGGTTTTCCACCTTGAGACTTTAAAATAGCTTCAGCTTCTTTTAATATACTTAGTATAACTTCAAACGTTCCTCGTTTAATGCCAGTAAGCCTGCGAAACTCTTCTGCGTATTCATCTTTGATGTTTTCAAACTTCATGTTATCCTTGATAAAATCAAGGATTTTAATCAATTTATATGGTTATGCAAGAGGTCTAATATACAAGCATGTACTTAATGTTTGATGTGAACTTGTTTTATGTCTTGAGATTTTGTTTAACACTCCCTATATATAATTTAGCGCACCTAGAATTTTTTATAATTTATGGCGCTGTATTTTTAGCAAATAACAATTTATTAGGTATCTAATATGGGAGTTCTTGTAGGTAGGGAGGCACCAGATTTCACAGCCGCTGCTGTGATGTCAGATAATAGCATTGAAAATTTCTTTAGTTTCAGGGAGTATACAAAGGGTTCTAAATCTTTGCTGTTTTTCTATCCGCTAGATTTTACATTTGTTTGTCCATCTGAGATAATAGCATTTGATAAAAAGGTAGAAGAATTTAAAAAGAGGGGTGTTAAGCTTGTAGGCGTTAGTATAGACTCACATTTTTCGCATTTTGCATACAAAAATATGCCTATAGAGAATGGTGGAATAGGTCAAGTAAAGTATCCGCTTGTCGCAGATATTACAAGACAAATAGCAAAAGATTACGATGTACTGTCTGGAATAGGCGCTGCGTTTAGGGCTACATTTTTAATAGATGAAAACCACATAGTAAGGCACCAAACAGTAAATGATCTTCCACTTGGTAGAAATGTAGAAGAAATGTTGCGTTTGATTGATGCGCTAATACATCATTCAGAGTATGGCGAGGTTTGCCCTGCAAATTGGAATAAAGGAAAACCTGCGATTACTCCTACTCAGGATGGTATAGCAAATTATCTAAAAGATAATGCTGGTCAGCTTTAAAGCTCTAATGCTGTCTAGTGGTGTGTTAAACCTTGTGTTTAGCTTTTCTTTTATATTACTATTATATAGTTGACTGTTATCCACTGTCCATATTATACAAGCGTATAGATATGGTGAGCGCTTTTCTGTGGACAATGATCTATTGCTAGAAGTAGAGCATGTTTTAGATCAGGAAGCATTCCTGTTAGTTATAGGATAGTGCTAATTCTTTTTTGCTACAGATGTAATGATGCTTTTCTATATCTCGCTCTTCAGTATCTGGCTGCAAGGTATGGTCTAATAAAAAGTTGCTATATACTCAAGGTAACACACATAAAGATTGATTTTTATAGTGTTGATTTAAACAATTTTTTATCACTACATGCTAATTTGGCGCATAAACAGGAGTATATAGTATATGCATACTAAAGTTCTAATAATAGGTTCTGGTCCAGCTGGATATTCTGCAGCAATATATGCTGCCAGAGCTGGTCTTTCTCCTATTTTAATATCTGGAAATCAAATAGGTGGGCAATTAACTATTACTACTGACGTAGAAAACTATCCTGGTTTTGCAGATGTAATACAAGGACCATGGCTGATGGAGCAGATGAGAGAACAAGCCAAACATGTAGGAACACATTTGGTTGATGATCATGTCGCTTCTGTGAATTTTTCAAAAGCTCCATTTTTGATTTATTGTAATAGTGGCAAGAACTTTACAGCAGATTCTGTCATAATTTGTACAGGTGCTCATGCTAAATGGCTTGGCCTTGAAAGTGAGGAGCGTTATAAAGGCTTCGGTGTTTCTGGTTGCGCAACTTGTGATGGCTTCTTTTATAAGAATCAAGAAGTGATAGTGATTGGCGGTGGAAATACAGCTGTGGAGGAAGCTTTATACCTTACAAACCATGCAAAGCGAGTTTATCTTGTGCATAGAAGAGATAGCTTGCGTGCTGAGAATATATTGCAGCAACGTCTTTTATCAAATCCTAAAGTGGAGATGGTTTGGGATACAGTGCTGATGGAAGTGAAGGGTGAAGAGAATCCTACTAGAGTTGTTTCTGCTGTGCTGCAAAACTTAAAAACAGGTGATATAAAAGAGAAACCTATAGATGGAATTTTTATAGCAATAGGACATAGTCCAAACACAGCAATGTTTAAGGATTGGTTAACTCTAGATTCTGAAGGTTATATTCAAACAGAGCAAGGAAGTGTTAGAACAAATATTCCTGGAGTGTTCGCAGCCGGAGATGTTCAAGATAAGATTTATAGGCAAGCAGTTACTGCTGCTGGAACAGGTTGTATGGCAGCGCTGGATGCAGCTAAATATCTTTCTAAGATAGGTATTGTATAAAGTGTCAAATTATTCAAATTCTTTCACTTTTTTTAAGATGAGCATCTACATATATTTTGAGAGTAATAAGTGAAAAAATACTCACTATACAATAATATAGAAGATAAAAAGAGTTTAGCAGCTAACTGGTTTAAGGAATTGCGCAATGATATATGCATGCAATTTGAATCTATAGAAAGAGAGAATGGTTCTTCTGCAAGCTTTATTATGGATACTTGGAATAGGGAAGGTGGTGGTGGTGGTGAAATCTCTATTATGCGTGGTGAGGTTTTTGAGAAGGTTGGCGTTAATATATCGACAGTTTTTGGAGAATTTTCTGAAAAATTTGCACAAGAAATCCCAGGTGCAGCGGATGATAGAAAATTTTGGGCTAGTGGTATTTCATTAGTTGCACATATGAATTCACCGTTTGTTCCAGCTGTTCACATGAACACTAGAATGATAGTTACAACATGTTCATGGTTTGGCGGAGGAGCTGATTTAACACCAACATTTCTGAATGAAGACGATAAAAAGACATTTCATGATAGCTTTAAAAAAGCATGTGATACATATAATATAAATTATTATCCTGAGTTCAGTAAGTATTGTGATGAATATTTTTTCTTAAAGCATAGAAATGAACCACGCGGAATTGGTGGGATATTCTATGATAATCTAAACTCTGGAGATTGGGATTCAGACTTTGGTTTCACACAAGATGTTGGCGTAGCATTAAGAGATGTTTTTTGTAAGATTGTAAGATCTCACATGCATAAAAAATGGAGTATAGAAGAAAAGGAGAAGCAATTGTTGAAAAGAGGAAGATATGTTGAGTTCAATTTTTTGTATGATAGAGGTACTAGGTTTGGGTTAATGACAGGTGGAAATGTCGATGCTATATTTATGTCTTTGCCTCCAAATGTAAAATGGATTTGATGTTTATGGAAAATAATGCAGAGCAAGGTTTTAACTGTATGGAGGGTAAATTACTTGTGGCCTCTCCTAATTTAGATGATAACTGTTTTGAAAAGTCGCTCGTATACTTATGTGCACACGACAAAGACGGTGCAATTGGTGTGATAATTAACCATAAGATAGGTGCAATTACTGCACAAGAACTTGCAAAGTTTGCTAAGATTCAATCTAAAGGTTCAATTGATAAGAAGTTTCCGGTACTATTCGGCGGTCCTGTTTACACAGATAAAGTTGTAGTGCTTTGTATGAATAAGCATAAAGAGAAGATATTACGACAACATCAGGGAGTTACTTTATATACTGATCTTGAACATTTTCTACATGAATATTCAAAAGGTCATTTGCAGGAAAAGCTATTGTTCGCAAAGGGTGTTGCTATATGGGAATCTGGGCAGCTTGAAGCTGAGGTAGAATCCAATGCGTGGTTCCTTGTTCCAACTACCGCGGATTTTTTGTTTTCTCAGCGTATAAAAGATAAATGGAGCGCTATAATGCGAGATCTTGGTGTTGAAAGCTTTCACAATTTAGTTTGTTATTCCGGCAATGCATAGTAGCTATATACTCTGATTCTGTCTGTCAAATTTTGCGGAAAGTAAAATATACTAAAATTTCTGATATATAATTTGTCCTATACCTAGCAATACTACTTAACAAAATGCATTATTTTTTGCAATTTTGCTACTTTTTCTGCAGGATTTTCGACGCACTATAATTACTTGCAACCAAGATTGTTACAATTTATTGTACAGACTTGACAGCTTATCTCAAAGAAATCAGAATAAAGTATTGATATCTTTTGTTGTTTATGTAGAGGGAGTTTTTGTGTCGAAAGCCGTAACATTAAATAGATATGGTCCTCCAGATGTCTTACAAGTAGAGGATGTGAAGGCCTGTACCCCAAAGAATGGTGAGGTGCTTGTTAAGCACTCTGCAATAGGTGTTAATCGTATTGATTTACAGATGAGGTCTGGGCAAAAAACGTTTGGTGAATTGAAACAACCTTTGGTACTAGGTTATGAAGCAAGTGGTGTAATACAAGAACTTGGTGATAATGTTGATGGGTTTAAAGTAGGAGATAAAGTTGCATATGCAACTGCGCAAGTTGGTGCATATGTAGATTTTCGATGTATTCATCATAAGTATTTAATTACCGTTCCTGATTCTATTACAGAAGATATTGCAGCTGCTAGTATTTTTAAGGGGTTGACTGCACATTACCTTGCAGCACGTGCATTTATAATAAAAGAAGGAACAGCTGTTTTGATACATGGCGCAGCTGGTGGAGTTGGTAGGCTCTTATCACAAATTGCTAATTCGAAGGGTGCAGTCGTCATAGGAACAGTTATATCTGAACAAGAAAAGCAGATTGCACTCGAGTTTGGTTGTCACAAAGTGTTTAACACACAATCTGAAGATTGGGTAGCGTCCGTTTTGGATTTAACAAAGGGAATTGGCGTAACTGCTGTTTATGATGGGCTTGGAGCAGAAGTTTTTGACAAATCACTTGAGTGTTTAATGAGGATGGGTGTTTTGATAAGCTACGGTGATATTACTGGACAAGTCAGCAATATAGATATGGATAAAGTAAGGAATAAATCTATTTTTGTCACAGCACCATCGATATTTCACTATAAATCGAATCGTATGGAGTTATTGTTGAGTGCGCATGATATATTCTCAATGATAGAATCTTCCAAGTTAAAAGTAGAGATTGAACAGGCTTTCTCTCTTAGTGATGTAGCAAAAGCTCATCAACTTTTGGAATCTGGTAATACTAGAGGATCAATTATTTTAAAGCCATAAGTCAATTGTACATTCCAAGTTATCCTTTATTGTTCAATGGAGTGCTAACCATCAATTGGTTAAATATACAGCTTTACCTATACAAAATTGTATAATTTATAAAAAAAGTGTTTCACACAGCACAATTTTCTGGTAATTGAATATGAGACCTCTGCTTAAGGTTTGTTATGTCGAGTTTTGAAAGTGCTTAGAGAGAATGAATTACACCTTTGCTTTTTTGTTTTTCTCTAAGAGTGTTTGCTGATTTTAGAGCTTGTTGATAGCATTTATGAAATAATCAATATCGTTTGCAATTTATGAAAATAGAAGAGTTAAAAAATTCAGGCCTTGAAAGGGAATACAAAATCTCTATGCCTTCTACTGTTGTTACTTCTCGTGTTGATCGTAAAATTTTGGAGAAAGCTGCTACATTTAAACTCCCTGGCTTTAGAGAAGGTAAAGTACCTATCAGTATAGTCAAAAGACATATTGGAGCTGATATACTATCATCACAAGTTTCTGAAGTAATCAGAGAAACTATGCAGTCATTACTTACTGACAAAAATGTTAAGCCTGCAATGCAACCGCTAATTGATGTAAAAAATTTTGAAGCAGAAGGAGAATTTACTTTCCATGTTTCTATGGATGTTATGCCTAACATTCCAGAGCTGGACTATAAAAAAATAGAGATTGAATCCATTGAAGTTAAGCTTAGTGATGAAGAGATAAAGAATGCTGAGCAACAGTTTGCCAAAATCTTAAGACCGTTTAATGAAGGTGAAGAGGGATATGCCGCTCAAGAGCATGATATAATTATCATAGATTTCTCTGGGATAGCAGATGGACAAGATTTTACAAAGGGCGTACAACAAGATGTTAGAATACAGCTTGGATCTCATACTTTCATACCAGAGATTGAAGAGAATTTAATTGGAGTAAAAGCAGGAGAACAAAAAGAAATCACAGTAAAGCTGCCTGATGATTATCCAGAGTCTTCTGTAGCAGGAAAAGAAGCAAAGTTTAGTATTAAAGTAGAGAAAATAATGAAAGCTGGTCCTGAAGTTGTCTTTGATGATGAACTTGCAAATAAGCTAGGATTAAAAGATTTAGGAATGCTGAAAGAAGTGATAAAGCAAAGAGTCACTGGAGATGTAGCTGTATATTGCAAGATGCGTAATAAAAAGCAGCTATTTGACAAAATTGATTCTATGTATGATTTCACATTACCAACTGGACTTGTAAAGGTTGATTATGAATCAATTTTGTCTGAGGCTAAAAAACGTGCTGAGAAAGAAGGCACGCTAGAAGAGTTTGAGGAAGGAGCAGAAGAAAAGTTTAATGCTTTAGCTAAACGGCGTGTGAAATTAGGTCTAATTATAGCAAATATAGCAGAAGAAAATAACATATCAGTGAGTACAGAAGATATGAAAAATGCTATCAATGCTCAAGTTGCATCGTCGCCAAATCAGAAAAAAGAAATTTTAGAATTTTTTTCAAATTCTGAGAATCTAGAAAAATTACGTGGTCCGCTTTTAGAGGAAAAAGTTGTAGATTTTATATTATCTCGCATCAATCTCAATATAGTTTATGTATCAATGGATGAATTCAGTAATAAGTACCTAAAAGATACGAATGTATAGAAATGACATTAAGTACTTTTTGCTTTATAAAGCAGCTGTTTATGTGTTCTTTTTCTTTGTTTAGTCTATTTGATTAGATACATTTTAGAATATAATAAGGAACATCTGCTGAACTATCTACCTTGTGAACATCAAGAGTAATAAATAGCTTGTATGAAAAATCAAGCCCAAAAGGTCTGTGCAAGTGACTTTGCCGGCAGTGCCCTTGAGACATGCTGATTCTTAACTGATACTCGTTATTTTACTACTATTTTATAATCATTATCATTTCATATTTTCTCCAATACTCATTTGATATAATGCTTTTTGATAAGCAATTTATGATATAAATGAGTATTTTTAAAATGATATTGGTTATGAAACGCAAGGACTTAGTGCTATAGTTATTTTAGAATTTGAAAAAGAATATTACATAGAGATAGCATAATACAGGGATTTCAGGTTATCATAGTTATTTTGAATAGTGTTTTATGCAATAGCATTTTTAGCAATATGAATTTTAACAAGTAAATTGAGTAAAACTCAGATTTCGATTTTACATAAATTAAAGCTGGTTATTAATATGAGTGTTATGAATTTTGTTCCAGTAGTAGTGGAACAAACATCTAAAGGCGAAAGGGCGTTTGATATTTACTCGCGTTTGCTGAAAGAGAGAATTGTCTTTGTAAATGGTGAGATTGAAGACTCCATGGCTTCACTTATAGTTGCGCAGCTATTATTTCTTGAATCTGAAGATCCAGAGAAGGATATATGTATGTATATCAACTCACCTGGTGGTGTCATTACATCAGGTATGGCAATTTATGATACTATGCAATACATAAGGTGTGATGTTGCAACTATCTGTATAGGACAAGCAAGTTCCATGGGCTCCATGCTACTTACTGCTGGTGCGACAGGAAAGAGAAGTGCTTTGCAAAACGCAAGAATAATGATACATCAGCCACTTGGAGGTTATAGGGGGCAAGCTACGGATATAGAAATTCATGCTAAAGAGATAATACGTATAAAACATAAAATGAACACGTTGTATGTTCACCATACAGGTAACTCTCTAAAAGTGATCGAAAAACACGTTGAGCGTGATAAATTTATGAGTAGCGAAGAAGCCAAAGATTTTGGATTGATAGATAACGTTATAACAAAACGACATGTGATTATGGAGCAGCCTAGCCATGGAAAAAGATAATATAGAGAGAGGTAATATATTATATTGTTCATTTTGTGGGAAGAGTCAGCCTGAAGTAAAGAAATTAATTACTGGCACCTCAGCTCATATATGCAATGAGTGCGTTGAGCTTTGTATTGATGCAATAGAAGATGGAAATCGAGCATTTTTTCCTAACGATAGTTTACCAAAACCAAAAGATATATACGAGTTTCTTGGACAGTATGTCATAGGACAAGAGAAAGCAAAGAAGATATTGGCAGTTGCTCTACATAATCACTATAAACGTCTTATGAATACTAAAATTAGTGATGTCGAGATATCTAAATCAAATATATTATTAATAGGTCCTACTGGCTCTGGAAAGACCTTGCTTGTACAGACATTAGCAAAAATTTTGAATGTGCCTTACGCTATCGCGGATGCAACGACTTTGACAGAAGCAGGATATGTGGGTGAAGATGTAGAAAATACAATTTTGAAGTTATTGCAAGCTGCAGACTATAATATAGAAAGAGCACAGAAGGGAATAGTATATATAGATGAGATAGATAAAATTTCTAGAAAAGCTGATAGTCCTTCTATAACAAGAGATGTATCTGGCGAGGGTGTGCAGCAAGCATTGCTTAAACTTATGGAAGGCATTGTAGCTTCAGTTCCACCACAAGGTGCAAGAAAACATCCACAGCAAGAGTTCTTGCAGGTTGATACTACAAATATTTTATTTATATGTAGTGGTGCTTTCGAAGGTATTGAGAAGATAGTTGCAAATCGAAAACAAAACTCTTCTATAGGGTTTGGTGCAAAAATAAAAGATTCAACGCAACATGATGCACATGAGTTGTTATCTGAAGTTGAGCCTGAAGACTTGATAAAATATGGATTGATTCCAGAATTTGTTGGTAGATTGCCTGTTATCGCTACACTTGAGCCTTTAAATGAAGAAGCCTTAATTGAGATTATGACAAAACCTAAGAATGCAGTGTTAAAACAATACACAAAGTTATTAGAGATAGATGGAGTAAAATTAACTGTTGAAGACGAAGCATTGAGTGCCATTGCAAAGAAGACTTTATCTAGAAAGACTGGTGCTAGAGGTTTGCGTGCAATACTTGAGTCTTCTCTGCTTGATATAATGTTTGACATTCCTAGTCAAAGTGATGTGAAAGAAGTTATCATTACAAAAAGTGTTATAGATGATAATGCAAGACCTGAAACAGTAAATGATACCATATCTGATATAATAGAACCTAAAAAAATAGAAGGCGTAAAAAAGAAAACAGAGGTAGCGATTAATCAAAAAACAAATTGATATAAGTTTTTGTGCTTAAATGTATGGCTTAAATATTGTTGCAGGATTCTACTAGTTGGCAGCAAGAAATAAGTGCGAAATAGGCTTATTGAAGTCTGTCCGTCAAAATCGATTTGCTTGTACACACACCAAAAGTTCACTTCAAACTAGCAAAACGCTTCCAAAGAAATAAGGCGACTTAATAGTCTATGGATTGCATTTCATATAGTCTTGATACAAGTCTTGCGAATTCTGTTTTATGCTTCTTCCCAGAGTATAAATTATCTATACTGACATCTGCTGTACAAATTAATCTCGTTTTTGCTTCATATATCTCATCTATCAAAGTAATAAACCTCAAAGCTTCATTATGATTCTCTTCACACATTTTAGGTATATTTTCTATAATAATGACATCAAAAACTTTGCAGATAGCAATATAATCATTAACTCCAAGCGGCACATTACAAAGCTCTGCGAAGTCAAATAAAGCAATAGATTCAAAAGAACGTTTGACTGTTAAACTTCTACTCCCATGAACATCTATAGAACGTGCTGCTAGAATATTATTACTACCAATCAATTTACTTAACACATTTTTAATAAAATCTGATGCTGTATCGTCGAGTGGAAAGTGATAAAGCTTCTCAATACCTTTCACCTTTGTACTTCTATAATCATGGTTATTATCAAGATGAAATATATCCAGTGAATGCTCTAATAAGTCCATAAACGGTAGAAATCGCTGACGTTGTAATCCACCTTCAAAGAGTTTTTGTGGCTCAAAGTTCGAAGTGATAAACACAAACACACCATTAGATAGTATAAATTCAAACAGCCTGAGTAAAACCATAGCATCTGCTATATTATTCACCTGTAACTCATCTAAACATAGTACTTTGCAATCTTTTATTATATCACCAGCCACAATTTCCAAAGGTTTTAGCGATGAGGCTATAATCTTACTCTTCTGTAAATTATTTAAGTTAGTGTGAAAATCCAGCATAAACTTATGAAAATGCATAATCTGCTTTTGTTTTATTGCTAAATTATCAAAAAATATTTTCATTAGCATGGACTTTCCGCGTCCTGTGCCGCCCCATATATATATGCCCATTGCGAGCTTTTTTCCTTTTTGTTTATTTAATTTTTTATATATTTTTTCGAGAGTTTTCACATAAAGATAGATAAGGTTTGTTCTTGATATTGTGTAAATATTTGTGGTGTTGTAAGAGCGCACCAAAGCTTGATGGATCCGTAGACCATTGACTCCTTCTTTAGACCTCTTGCATAACCTATTTAAAGCTCAAAGTTATAGATACCAGCAAGTAAATTAAACCTTAAACCGAATCGTTTTCTTCTGTTCCTATAACGATCAGCGATAATTTTAAATCGTTTGATCATGCCTATGACGTTTTCATTTAAAACACGTTCACTAGACAATTGACGATTTTTCTTTTTATCTTTCCTGCTTAGTGGTCGCTTTTTTGTCTTTTTCTTTGGTAACTCTGAATTATAATGCAACTTATCAATGCCTTGATAACCAGTATCTGTAAGAACTTTAATCTCAGGGTGGATGTGAACTCCGGATTCTTTAAATAACCTGAAATCATGACGCTTGCCATTAGAAAAATTAGTGCAAATGATTTCTTTTTTCCTTTTATCCACAATAAGCTGAGTTTTTAGAGTATGTCGCCTCTTTTTTCCCGAATAAAAGTGCTTCTGTTTTTTTTAGGTCGTTCTATCGGTGTTTCAGTAGCATCAATTAACACAAGTTCGTATTCAGAATCGCTTTTTAGTAATGCTTTACGTCCAGGTAGTGAAAATCGTTTATCTTTAATTAGAGTATCTTCAATCCAACGTATATTACGATAACAGGCACTTTCACTTATTCCATAACTGCGGGAAATATGAAAATATGTCCTGTATTCACGCAAGTACTCAAGCGTCATGAGTAATCGATCTTCTAAAGCCAATTTATTGGGTTTTCCACCTTGAGACTTTAAAATAGCTTCAGCTTCTTTTAATATACTTAGTATAACTTCAAACGTTCCTCGTTTAATGCCAGTAAGCCTGCGAAACTCTTCTGCGTATTCATCTTTGATGTTTTCAAACTTCATGTTATCCTTGATAAAATCAAGGATTTTAATCAATTTATATGGTTATGCAAGAGGTCTATTATCTTCTACTTTCATAATTAGTAAATTAGCTTTTATAGTAGCTTATAATATGTTAACATTCCACTTGCAGGCAGTTGTGTAGTCGCTGAAATTTATTTTTCAGAGGAAAGTCCGGACTTCACAAAACAATGACGTCGGGTAACACCCGGCGAGGGAAACCTTAGGGAAAGTGCCACAGAAAATATACCGCCAGAAGTTATTTTATCATCTGGTAAGGGTGAAAAGGTGAGGTAAGAGCTCAAACCGGGTCCACAGCAATGTGTATCGCATGGTAAACCCCGTCAGAAGCAAGGCTATATAGATGCGCGATAGATTATTAGATCTGCGGTTTTGTTTTGGCCGTTATATTTAGCAGCGCAAGGGTGAGCCGCATAGATTGCACTGGTAACTGTGCAACAAGATAAATGGCTACAAAGAGCTTTTATGCTCTACAGAATCCGGCTTATAGACTGCTTGCAAGTTTTTATTGATATATGTAGATGATTGATTTTATGTGCATAGCCACGGTTTTATATACAAAATTTTTCGGTACTCGTGTTGGAAGTGACGAGTTTGGCAATGTATATTATGAGCGTTCTGATGAAAAAAACTTCTTTGGAAGAAAAAAACGCTGGGTTATGTACAGTGGAATTGTAGAACCCACTAAAGTACCTAGTGCCTGGTTTGCTTGGTTACATCATCAGAGAGATGCTGTTCCAGATTTTAAAGAATATGGCGTAAAACGCAGTAAAGGCAAAAAAACGCACATACCAAATTTGACAGGAACACAAAATGCTTATTATCCTCCTGGATATGGGGTTGCACCAAATAGACGTGAAAAAGTAAGTGCAGATTACGAAGCTTGGGAACCAGATTTCTGAAATCTTTGACGACTCCAAAATTATGATGCACCGAAAGTCCTGCAGAAAAAGTGGTAAAATTGCCAAAACCCTTATGGAGTGAGTACTCCCACAAAAGTCTCAGAAGCGGCATGAAATAGTGCACCGAGTGTCAAAGTAGCGCTTTAAATCCGTAAGAAAATGTTATAATAAACGTAAAAACCTTATTGATTTTTGCGCACGCAAATCAATTTTTGGCGGACGGACCAAAAAGTGTTTTAAGTCCGTAAGAAAATGATTTATTCCATAAGGTTTTTAGTTGTTGCATCATCGTTTGTGGCAAATGCACTCCTAGAAACAAGAGCTTGACCTCTCTTGCTCCATTTGCTATCTGGGAATTCTTTTGATAACACTTCCGCATAATATTTTGCTTCATCCAAAATACCAATTGAAGTGTATACTTCTACCATTCTATATAATGCTTCACTTCTAAACGCTGTTTTTGGATAAATGCGTATAACATTCTGAAATCTCGGAACAGCTGAAAATGGCATTTTCTGAAATAGATAAAACCTTCCTACCGACATTTCTTTTGCAGCAATTGTATCATATGCAAATTGCCTTTTTTTCTCTGCATCAGCACTATATTTTGAATGAGGAAATCTTGTAATCAATTTATTTAAAGCCAATAGGCTATCTTCTGTTAAGTTTTGGTCTCTCTCAAAATCCATCATCTGATTTATAAGTGATAATGCTCTAATATAGTATACATAATCAACATGCTGATTAGCTGGATAATTTCTTACAAAATCATCCGCTGCAAATGTAGCATCATCAAACTTATCACTTTTAAAGTATGCATACATTTTTAGCATTGTTGCATTTGGCGCTAATCTATGAGCAGGGTGCTCTTTCTCTATGGTAGAAAAATCTTTAATTGCTTCTGCAAATCTTTTCTCTGATATGTTTTTTACTCCTGAGCTATAAAGCTCCTCCGGATTCGTCGGGATTACCTTATCACTATTATTGCTGGCGCAGCCTATAACAAATAATGTAAGAAATAAAATCAGAAAACGCATGTAATACATCTTAAATACCTAGTAGTTATTTCCTAGATTACATAACTTTAAAAAAAACAAACGTCAATACGTAATTACAACATTGATGCACAAAAACATGATAATGTATATTATGGAAAATGATCCATACTTAATTGTTCTATAATTATCATTGTATATCTTTTAACTCTTTTTGTACTATTGCAGTTTCTACCACATTGATGATCTGCTGATCGCCAATAGCATGCGCTAAATCTTTAGCTGTTAGACCACCAATACCTCTTTGATTTAAATCAGCACCATTTGCTATTAGTATTGCAATCAAGTCTATATTTTTACGATTCATTGCAATAGTGAGTGCTGTATCTCCATGTCTACTGCTATAATTCACATTCGCTCCTTTTTTTAGAATCTGTACAACACAAGTATTTGCTCCTATAAATGTACAGTCTAGTAATGCTTGATTTATATCATCATACTGAGAAGCAAGCACCATAGCAATTTCCTCATACATTTCACCTGATGACTCATAAGGAGTTAAACCAGCATTATCCATTGCAAAAATATTTGCTCCTATAGAAATCAACATTTTAAACATATCTACTCTGTTATAAATTGCTGCTATATGTAGCGCAGTTCTTCCATCGAGTGTAGTTATGCTAACATCTGCACCACTCATCATTAGATATCTAAATGCATCAAACTTATTATATACTATGGCATACATTAATGGCGTATAACCGTTGCTTGCATCCTGTGCATTAATATCAGCACCTTTAGCTAATAAAGCTTGAATTGCACCTATATCTGAGCTTTGTACAGCAATAAATAGCAGAGAAGAATATTCACTTTGATAAAATGCTTTGGGTAAATGCTGGTTTTGTCTGTTATATTGCTTTTTACTTATGCTTGGAGGTAAAGGTTGCTTTCTATAATCATATGGCTGTCTCGTGTTTATGTCTAAATCCATACTATGTGTCTCTTCATCAAAATCTGGAACTCTAGCATTGAATCCAGGCACTACCAAGTATTCTTTCTTATGTGTGATACTGTGTTTTTTTTTCGCTGTTCCATTATTTTTATCATCAACATTTGTTATGTCTTTTGTGGAACCACTATTCTCTTTTTTGGGAAGTGATTTTTTAGCATCTGATTCATTGCTTATTTTATTGATTTTCAAAGGTTTCGACGCAACATTTTTTTCTACTACTTTTTCTTTCTTACTGTTTTCACTTTCGGCATTCTTACTTAAACCATCAGCATTCTTTGCATTCTTTGTTTTATCTGGCACTGCAATACTACTACTATTGCTTAACACATTCTTATCTTTACGATTACTATCGATCTTAGAAACATTGTTAATCTGCTCAGCTGGCGTAATGCTTTGAATTTTATCAGCAGAACCATCTACTACACTTGGAATAGTAACATCACTTGCAATTTCTTTACTCGCACTTGGAGCAGGAGCAATTGGGGCAACTGGATCGCTAAACTTTTCAGGTAATGCTAAACTTTTTTCCTGCTGTTTAGTTGTGTCACTATTTTGACTTTTCTGTTGTAATGTAGTGAGTGACTCAAGTGTTGGAGGAGGTAAAAATTTAGCTCCATCTTGCGATTTATTCTTAAGTGCAGTATTCACTTCTTTCACATTATCATCTACAATCGATTGCGGAGGAGCAACAGACACTTGCTTTTTGCTGAATGCACTTTCTATCTTTTCTAACTTATTATCTGCAGGCTTGCTACTCGTACTAACGTCAATCGACTCTGAATTGCCTCTGTTTATAGGAGTCCACGGCATATCTTTATTAGAATCTGCTAAACTTCTTACGTCACTCCAAAAATCTTCATCCTTAGTACTACCTATGCACAAACCTTCAAAGAAAGTGACGTATGTTACACAAATTAGCACAAAAAAAAGCAGCACAAAATTAGAACGTCGTAACATATTGTGGTCTAACAGTTTTGGTAAATAGTCACACCTCAACTTGAGCGCCTCCATCAATTTGAAATCCAATATTAATCTCAATCGTCCTTATCAGGCATCAACATCCTAATTTCTCTCTCTACTATCTTCTCTACTATTCCAGGTAAATTAGTGTTTAACCACTTGATCAACTCAGGTTTTAACAAATCCTTCACAATCTTCTGAAGACAAGAATCAAGAGCATTAGCAGTTAATTCATCACATGCCATATCACC
This sequence comes from Candidatus Lariskella endosymbiont of Epinotia ramella, assembly GCF_964019805.1. Taxonomy (NCBI): domain Bacteria; kingdom Pseudomonadati; phylum Pseudomonadota; class Alphaproteobacteria; order Rickettsiales; family Candidatus Midichloriaceae; genus Candidatus Lariskella; species Candidatus Lariskella endosymbiont of Epinotia ramella. Next base: position 608,536 of record NZ_OZ026472.1, read on the forward strand.
GGATTCTATAGAATCATCGTTATAAAATCTAGACTTATTAATAGATTTGCTATCTATTATCTCTCTTTCTGTAAGTTCTAATATATCATCTTGCATTTTTTTGAAATCGTCTCGCGACATCATGCTTTGTATATTGTGAAGCGCTTCTTGGATTTCATTTTTTTTATCGGATTTCATAAATTGCCATCTTTATCTAAGAATGGATGCAAAGCTACTGCCTCGTTACTGCAGATGTTGAAAGCAACAACCATATCTTATCTTGCCCAATTTTTTTGCCAAATTGCCAAGCATCTTCAACTATAACAATTTTTTCTGTGTTACCATTTAACAAGTTTCCTGCCTTATCTTTGACATAGCTAACCTGGTCACTTACTATCCTCAATGTTATTGAAGCTAAGTGATCTGATATATAAGCATCTGTTATTTCAACATCTCTCACTCCGATAATAGTCTTGTTGTACAAATATCCAGAAGATATTCTTTTCTCCATTTCTCTAGAAAATACCTTATAAACATCTGAACTCAGCAGCATCTGAAGAGATTGTTTATCATATTTTGTAAAGGCATTTATTATTGTTATGAATGCTTTTTTTGCACATGATACAAATACATCAGCATTAAAATTTCCTTCAACTTCTCTTATTTTATCAAATACATCTCTTATATGAGGAGCAAGTGCTGCTTCAGTGGCTGAAATTATTTCGATATCTGCAGGTTTTTGAGCTTCTTTATCAAAATTATCAACTGAATTCTCAAAAACTTTAGCGGTAGATGAATTGTTATCAGTATGCCCAAAAATCTTGAATAACCTGATAAAAATTATTACTGCTATCCCTAATAAAAAGATTAAATCTAACATTTTAAACTCAAGTACACAATAATATAGTTTCAATGTCTTAACATAAGTTAATAATATAGCCTAGATCTATATTTATAAACAGCACAAATTGCAAGACATTAAACATCAATCACGTGAAAAAAATCTTAGATTTTATTTTAATGATCCCATATCACCTTTCCAGCGTGAATCTATTATATTCATAATATCCATAGCAATCCTTGTATACCAATCAAATTCTGTTTCTCCTAATTGCTGCTCATATGATAAAGACTGTTTTAAGTCATTTTTGTTGCTAAGAATACGTAACACTAACTCCATGGAAGAACCATATTGTGAAGCTTCTATTAATACTAACTCACGTACCCTATAACGTTCTAATATGTTGGAAAAACTTACATATTCTGCAGTCATAAAACTAGAAAGGTCAATATTATCTATGTCCTGGATATTACCTCTTATGACAGCAGGCCTTATCATACCAATTTGTTCTGGAATTCTATCCCAAGCCTCTTTCCAATTACCATTAAACCAAAGCCAATTCATACTATTTTTTAAAAATGGTATGATTACAAATGAGTCAAATATTTTTGTTTGATATAGTATGCCAGAGCTATTCAATAGAGATAGAACATTTTTTTCATCAAATTCTATATTTAATGTAGCCATATATGAATGTGATGTCATACGCTCATCTAAAAATTGTATCTTTTTGATCAATTTTTTAAAATCTGTAACTTTCAGGTTATCTATACGCTTATGCGCAGCAGGCATTGTAATAGCAAGAGATAGTTTTTTTAGACCACTCATTATCCCATCTTCTACTGCAATCTTTTTCGAATCTTTTAGATTGCCAGCGTCATAAAAAACATGTATGTTCTCCACATAAAATACATTGTCTACAGCTGCTATCGAACTACTTGCCACTGAAAATGTAAAAAATATAGTAGCAGCGATGTTGTGTAATTTATACCAATTATACATCAACAGCTTAGACATAAATCCACCTCAAATTACGCATACAAATCTGCATATTCTTCTTATTTGCGACTTACTTTTATTATTATCAGTACGTCACACTCTTAAAAAGCATCCAGTAGGACGCATATACGGATAGTAATATGATAGCCCATAGTTATGCAACCTTTAAGTTTATTAGTAGTAGACAATATATGCCAATACAGAATGTATTAGAACTAAGCTCTCTAGTAATATTTTTTGCTGTGTATAAATTCTTTGGTATCATCACAGCAACATTTGCATTGATGACTTGTACTTTATGCAACATGCTATTCTTATATTTGAGATATAGAGTGAAGCCATCCAAGATGATGATCTTTTCTGCAACCATATTATTTTTATTTGGCGGATTAAGCCTTATAACAAATGATGCAAGATTTATTAAAATAAAACCAACAATACTATATGGAACTCTCGCAGTATCTTTAGCAATTGGAACGCTATTCAATAAATATTTTATTGGTAATATTTTAAAGCAAGCACTTGACTTAAGCCATAAACAGATAAAACTATTGACAATACAGTGGGTTGTTATATTTACCGCCCTTGCAGTGGCAAATGAAATAACATGGCGCAACTTCAGCGAAGATATTTGGATAAACTTTAAAGTTTTTGTTACACCTATTCTGCTTGTTGTGATTTCAGCTCTGCAATTATATTGCCTACGCGGCAATTTGAGAAAAAAATGAGCACTGGCGTTTCTTATATCTTAGACACCTTGAAGTACTCGTGAACCCGCGCGGCCTGGTGTGAATGTCAGAACTCATATACCTAAAACCCGCGGGAAGATCACAACGAAAGAGCATGTTTATCATTTTTTTGGGAAGGTTCGCATTGGGATGGTGCGATTTTTTTGATAAACATACCTTAAGACAGCTATATCAAAGATATGCTCTTAGTTCAACTAAAATGTGCATAAAAATTATACTTTTTTTATAGCTTTCACTGCAAATCTAGGCAATGCCTGGGAAATCTCGCATTAACCCGTGCAATTAATAGTTGATCGTAATACATTTGTAGTCTAAGTTCACAGTATAATGTTTCTCACATACTAGTTTTACTATTTTGCTTTATAAGCGCTGTCTACAACAAAAAAATCTGCTATAATAGGTGCAATCCGCAAGTATACCTCTGATAAATGAGGAAGTGATGAGTACAAGTTAATTGCTACATCGAATACTTTTACATATTTGCAAGATAATAAAGGAACATGTCATATTTTTATATTTATTCGAGTGTTATATGACTATACTTTTCTATTTAATGCTGCTTTCCATGCCGATTTTGTTGCTCTGTGTGCTTGGTATGCTATGGTCAGTTAAAACATCTCAATATGACGATATTGAGAATGCAGCCGATAAGATATTATTCGATTAATTAATGACAGAAATAAAATTCCATAATGTTGAGAAGTTCTTTCAGGAATTTCGTTCAACTCCAAAATTTGCTGTAATTTATGGCTCTGACGATGGCATGATATTGTCAGCATGTAAGAAGATCATTTATATATTAACTAGATTACACTCTTTTAGCACTACTATTATTGAACACGATTATAAACAACTAAAAGACTATGAGGTTTTAAAAGATGATGCACGTTCTCTCTCCTTATTTGATACTGGTTACAATATAATCGTTATCAGAAATATTCCAGATAATATAGATAAAGCGTTGATTAGTACTTTATGTGATTTAAGTGCTATTAACTGCTTCGTATTAATTATTGCGCCTGAAATAAAAAAGACATCTAAAGCTTTTTTCAGCCTCAAGAGTTTAAAAAATGCTGTATTTATACCATGTTACACACAAGATAGAAATGCTACAGAACAACTCGTGCGAAAACTTTTTGCAAAACATAAAGTTGAATATGAATATAATGTAGTTCGTTCACTTGTTGATATACTGCCACAGCATTATTTATGGGCATATTATGAGATACACAAGTTACTGCTATACAAAATGGATGAGAATGGAATTTGTATCAAGATTTCTTACGATGATTTAGCAATATTAATGCAAGATTCAGACGTACAAGCTGATGAAATATGCTTGAGCTTTTTGAATAATGATTATAAAAAAGTTTCTTCTTATATATCTGATGCAAAGCTAAGAAACTTCAACCCAATACTATTCATTAAATTAATGCAAAGCTATCTCATGCGCACGATATATGTGAAATCTGAAATTGAAAAAGCTATTAGCAAAGATACTGCAATTGCAAAATTGAAACCTCCTATATTCTGGCGCTATAAAACAGCTTTTTCACAAGCATGTGACAAACTTACATATAACGCCATATCAAACTTGCTTGAGAAGCTCATATATCTTGAAACAGCCTGTAAACAGAATTACTCTATGCAGTTCCTCTTACTAGAAAACTTCATGATATCAAATAAACTGAAACTGTAATAGAAGTTAAATGTGCAAAAATTAGCCCAGGATTCTGCCCTGTACTAATTTTTGGATATATTAATTGCTCCAGTGCCGCGCGCAAACACTATTTTCACAAAATCCGTAAATTTAAAGCGCTATTTTGACACTTGTGGCAGCATTTCATGCGCACTTTCGAGATTTTTTGGCGCGGGTTGCATTCTCATTTGTCCGATACTTGTCAATATTTAATAGTACACGCACCAAAAGTCTTGGAAGAGGCATAAAATAATGTTTAGAGTATCAAAATAGTGTTTTTAATCCGTAAGAAAATGTTATAATATCCCAAAAAACTTACGGATTTGTATTATATGCCATCAGAAGAAGTGCAAATTAATAATACTCAAAGTAGAATATTTGAGGAGAGATTATCTAATAGTTTGAATCCCAAACACAAGTTATATAAATTAAGATCGATAGTTGATTGGTGTGGTCTTGATGAGCGAATTTTTGGTAAAGTTTCTGTGAAACGATATGGTAGAAGCCGTAAAGACCGTCGTGTTATGCTTGGTTTGTTTATGTTGCAAGCCATTTCAAGTGCCTCTGATTGTTATACTGAGGAGGAGCTTCAGGAAAATTCCTATTGGCAGTATTTTTGTGGATATGACTATTTCAAAAATGACATAATTGTATCTGAAAGTTGCATAAGAAGATTTCGTCAAGCTTTAGGAGAATCTGGGTGTCGTGAGATATTAAAGGAGCTTGTCAGAATAGGCTGTAAGATTGGCACAGTTAAAAAAAAGATTTGGCAGCCGTGATTATTGATACGACAGTTCAGCCAAAGCATATAAAACATCCACATGATTGTCATCTAATGGAAAAGGCGCGTTTTCAGATAGTTGAGCTTTGCAAGGATCAAGGTATATCGCTAAATGATACATATGCAAAGTACTACAAGCGTGGAATAATGAAGGTTTGGAAATATCGTGATGATAGCAAGTCCAAAAAGCGGATTAATCAGATGAAGAAGCTGAAAAGCAGGCTTGGCCGTCTAATAAGATTTTGCCATCGTGGTATTGCAAAACTGTCATTGACTATTTCACCAGAAGCCGCAGCAATTCTAGAAAAAGCTAATATGATCTATAATCAATCTGTACTTTGCAAACGTGCCAAAGAGGATTACAAAAAAGAAAATAAGGTACTATATAGTTTCCATGAACCTGCTGTTGAGTGCATAGGCAAAGGCAAATTGCACAAACCATACGAATTCGGCAACAAGGTTGGTATAGCGGTGAGTGGCAGAGGTAATTTCATAGTTGGAATAAAGTCATTTCATGGAAATCCATACGATGGACATACACTATCTGAGATGGTTGATGAGGTGAAAAAGGTTGCAGAAGATCCCAAAAAGATATTTGTGGACCTTGGTTACCGAGGTAATAATTTAAAGTCCAAAAGCAAAGTATATACGCCATATACCAAGAAAAGCCTTAGTTTTGCTGATAAAAAGATGATGAAGCGAAGAAGTGCAATTGAGCCTATAATCGGACATTTGAAGCATTTTGGTCGTCTTGGACGTAATTATCTGCGAGGTATAATAGGAGATATAATAAATCCATTCATATCAGCCATAGGCATGAATCTGAAGGCGATAGAGCGCACCTTATCTGGCTAATCACCTGAATTTAAACATATCAAAATCAAATGCTACAAAGTGGCAATAGAGGACGCATGCTTAAAACGCAGCATTTTGAACGCCTTACAGACATTTTTCCCGTTCTGCCATAAAAAATCACAATAAATTGACACAGGTACCATTACATGAGCAGCAAAACACACAATATAAAGTTGTAACAAGGCATTTCAAAAGCTAAAATCCATACTTTTGGCGGATGGACTTAATACCATAGCAAAAAAGCGCACTATTCGCCTGCACATAGTTCTAAAGATGGCAACTCTGACACCTTAATCACGTTAGCAATTTTTCTAAGCAAACGCATAGAATAATCATGCTCATTTTCATCTGCTGCTGCACAAGCATCCTCTAGCACAACAACATCATAGTCTCTGTCATGTGCATCGCGCGCAGCTGACTGAACGGCCCAAGCACTACTAACACCTGCAATTACAAGACGTACAACCTTATTTGCACGCAAGACTGCTTCCAGTGTAGTACAATAGACCTCTTGCATAACCTATTTAAAGCTCAAAGTTATAGATACCAGCAAGTAAATTAAACCTTAAACCGAATCGTTTTCTTCTGTTCCTATAACGATCAGCGATAATTTTAAATCGTTTGATCATGCCTATGACGTTTTCATTTAAAACACGTTCACTAGACAATTGACGATTTTTCTTTTTATCTTTCCTGCTTAGTGGTCGCTTTTTTGTCTTTTTCTTTGGTAACTCTGAATTATAATGCAACTTATCAATGCCTTGATAACCAGTATCTGTAAGAACTTTAATCTCAGGGTGGATGTGAACTCCGGATTCTTTAAATAACCTGAAATCATGACGCTTGCCATTAGAAAAATTAGTGCAAATGATTTCTTTTTTCCTTTTATCCACAATAAGCTGAGTTTTTAGAGTATGTCGCCTCTTTTTTCCCGAATAAAAGTGCTTCTGTTTTTTTTAGGTCGTTCTATCGGTGTTTCAGTAGCATCAATTAACACAAGTTCGTATTCAGAATCGCTTTTTAGTAATGCTTTACGTCCAGGTAGTGAAAATCGTTTATCTTTAATTAGAGTATCTTCAATCCAACGTATATTACGATAACAGGCACTTTCACTTATTCCATAACTGCGGGAAATATGAAAATATGTCCTGTATTCACGCAAGTACTCAAGCGTCATGAGTAATCGATCTTCTAAAGCCAATTTATTGGGTTTTCCACCTTGAGACTTTAAAATAGCTTCAGCTTCTTTTAATATACTTAGTATAACTTCAAACGTTCCTCGTTTAATGCCAGTAAGCCTGCGAAACTCTTCTGCGTATTCATCTTTGATGTTTTCAAACTTCATGTTATCCTTGATAAAATCAAGGATTTTAATCAATTTATATGGTTATGCAAGAGGTCTAATAAAAAACACTTATCCTATGCTTTACAATTATTATATCCCCTTCCCTTACGTCTAGATCCTTGTGAAAGTTAGTGCCAAAATCATATAGACCTAATGCGTCAAGACCACGTGCTCCGGAAAGCATTGGAGATCCTTCAGGACATTCTATATAGCTTGGCGAGAACCCAAGTTTTGCTTGTATTACAATCCAACCATTATTTCTAGCAAATTCGATAGCAGCATTTGCCTTCGAGATCACATTATTGTTTGTGACGCATTCAGCAGATGTTGCCATCTTTCCACCATCACAAGCTATATCAAAGATGTAATCCAATCCGATAAAAGCAGTTTCCATAGTGATAATTTAGTTAAGATTAAAATTAGAATTTTAAACGCAAAAAAATCACTCAAATAGGAAGGCTGCACTTCTACCAGAGGAAGACAGCTTTTAAAAACAACAGAGTGCAAACTCCCACACTAAAAAAGCGTAAAAAGCTTAACGCTGTGCAGTTGGTTTTGCACTTTTTGAGAGCTCACACACAGCAGATACACCTTCCTGATTTAAGTCGATTAGCTCTTTTGCACATTTCATTGCAATATCATTCATTTCTTTCAGATGGTTATACATATCCTGCACAAAACTGCCATAAGCTGACGCAACCTTCTCTTGTGTCTTTTCAGGTGCTTTAATATGTTCATTCATAGCATCTACACCATTTTGTGATTGCTTTTGCATAAAAGCAATATTCTTGGTTGCCGCATTTTGAGCATTTTGCATTATTATTTGCCCAGCCTTTGACACTGATTCTAATCTATTTTGCATAACATTTTTATAATTATTATTTGCATCTTGGCCTCCCCAGTAACACGCATATGGCCAATTGAACAAGTTATACATTTTTTCCTCCAAAAATTTTTAACACAGCAGTTACTAAAGTGCTATACGCTTTAGAAATATACAATAGCAACCTGGATTGAAGTGTAACACACAAAATGCTGCGCTGCAACATTTTATTATTATCTTTTCTTTGCTATATGCAATGCCCGTAGAGCGCTTGTGTGAGAAGGATAATTTCTGTGTCAAATACTTGTATAGATTTATATTTGCGAAGGAATTAACGAAGTAATACTGGCAAATCAGGCCAAAAAGGTCAGTACAGGTGATTGCCGGCAGCGCCTAAGGATGTGACAAAGCAATTGGTCGCTAAAACAAGTTTGAAGAAGAAGTCTATTAGGTTCAAAAGGCTTACATAATGACTTAGTTAATAGAACCATATTTGCCTCTACTAAAAAGTAAGATCCGAATTTATCCAAAAAATTAATTTATCACATATATAAAGATATCAAAATCATGATAACACACATATTATCACGTCATATAGCAAAAATTCATTGCTAAAATTCAACTAATTGATTATTAATTATATAAGAAGCACCGTATAAATCTAACATTATCCTGCACTATTTTCAGTTTACATAGTCTTGTAATGCTAATACTATAATTGTTATTAGTTCAAATTTCGTACTTGAAACGACTGTTACATATATAATCATTAAGTTGGAAAAATGTTTTATGCGCTCTCTACAAGTTCAAGATGTTGCACCAGGGATTGAATCTAAAGATCAAGTTGCAGAAAAAGGTAAAATATATAATGATGACTCAATAAAAAAAGAGAAAAGAAATATAAAGTGGAATATTTTAGATTCTAAAATACTCCGATGTATAGCACTGCTGTGCTCTGTGATTTTTATCTCATACATTTCTCTTTCATTGCTTACAGCACTAATATTGTGGTTTTTTCCAACAATTGTATCCGCTTTTTCCAATCTTCAAAAGTATAAGTCATTAACAAAAAATATCATGTGTTTTAATTGCTTAGGTGCAGCTCCCTATATTTGTTTTCTACTAAAATATGGCGATGTTAGTGCAGGCACTATAAGTTTGCTTGTAGATGCAAATACTTTGTTCTATATATATGCAATAGTTGCAATCAGTATTGTGATGTATTTTGTAATACCTAGTTATATTGTTGCCTCAGAGAACATTAAACTAGTGCAAAAAATTAATAATGTTGAAAAAGAGCTAGATGCTCTTTCTGAAGAATGGAATTTTAAGAGGAACTAGAAGATGTCGGATTTTCATTCCAATACTTACCTTTTTGGTGCAAGTGCTGGGTTTTTAGAAGGAATGTATGCTATGTATATAAAATCTCCTGAGGCTATTGATCAGTCTTGGAGAGAATATTTTAAAAGCTTAGGAGATAATCCTTCAGCACTTGAAGGATTTTTAAACAGTATAGAGAAAAGTAAAGCTGTTGCTAATCCACTACAAAATGAGATATCTGAAGCATTTAGCGATACAGCTCCAAAAAAACCTATAACTGAAAAAAGTATCGGAAAAGATACATCTGCTATACAAGCAGTAGATATCCAGCAAACAATAGAAAAGATTGCAAACATATATAGAACATACGGACATACTGCTGTGAACCTTGATCCTCTGAATATAGCAAAGCAAAATATATCACAGGAGATTATTGCTATTAATGAAAATAGCAATAATGCTGGTTTTATATCTAAGAAACTGCGCGATATTTATGCTGCGCGTATAGGATATGAATTCATGCATATAGAATCAAAAGAGGTGCGTGAATGGTTCGTAAATTATTTAGAAAAAGAAAAAACTTTATACTTTAGTTCCTCACAAAAACTCAAACTATTGCAGGATTTATTTGAGGTAACTGCACTCGAAGAATATCTGCATATAAAATTTCCTGGAGCAAAAAGATTTTCTATAGAAGGTTCCGAGTCTGCAGTTGTTGCAACTGAATATATTATAAGTCAAGCAGCAAAATATGGTTTACAAGAGATTGTATTTGGAATGGCGCATAGAGGAAGATTAAATACTCTAACAAAAATATTGAAAAAACCATATAGTGCACTATTTTCGGAGTTTACTGGAAATTTTGCATTTCCTGCAAACCACCCGGGTGACGTCAAATATCACTTAGGGGCTTCTTGTGACAGAGAGGTAGAAGGAGGTAAAGTACATTTATCTTTACTTCCAAATCCTTCGCATTTAGAGGCTGTTAATCCTGTGGTAGTTGGTAGAGTCAGAGCGAGACAAGATGACATAGCGGATGTTCAAAGAAGTAAAGTTGCTGCGATCATGATGCATGGGGATGCTGCAATAGTTGGACAAGGATCTGTAGCAGAAACTATGGTTTTATCAGGGTTACCTTCTTACAATATTGGAGGAGTAATACATATTGTAATAAATAACCAGATTGGCTTTACTACCCTGCCCTCCAGCTCAAGAACTGCTAGATATTGTACTGATATAGCAAAATCTATAGGTGCTCCTATTTTACATGTTAACGGAGATGATATTGAAGCTGTAATCTTTGCAACACAACTTGCACTTGATTATAAAGCTAAATTTCATAAAGATGTGTTCATTGATATAGTAGGATATAGAAGATATGGGCACAATGAAGGTGATGAACCATTTTTTACACAACCAATCATGTATCATGCTATTTCTAATCATAAAACTCCGCCAATTATTTATAGAGATAAACTGATCTCAGAGGGTATAATCACAGAAGAGAGAGCAAGCAGTATACATGATAATTTTAAGCTTTTTTTGGATAAAGAATATGAGTTATCAAAAACTCATAAAAACGATAAGTTCGATTGGCTACACGGCGTATGGAATGGTTATGTATCTTCTGCTGACCAAAATGCTAGCAATACACCTACTGGGGTTGATGAAGTTCGTTTAAGAGAAATAGGTGTAAAATTAACAACAGTTCCTAGCGATTTTAGTTTAAACAGCAAAATTGAAAGACAACTTTTGACGAAGCGCAAATTAATAGAGATGGGTGAAAATATAGATTGGGGCACGGGTGAAGCACTTGCTTTAGCAAGCCTCTTAGATGAAGGAATATGCGTTAGAATGAGCGGACAGGATGTGGAACGTGGAACATTTTCTCATAGACATGCTGTTCTTACAGATCAAACAAATGAAAAAAAGTTTACTCCGCTTAATAACTTGCGTGATGATCAAGTTTCTAAGATTGAAATATGCAATAGTTATCTTTCAGAACTTGGAGTATTAGGTTTTGAATATGGCTATAGCCTTGCAGCTCCTGGTAAGCTAGTAATTTGGGAAGCACAATTTGGAGATTTTGCAAATGGCGCGCAAGTTTTGATTGATCAGTTTATAGTATCAGCAGAAGCAAAATGGCTTCGTATGAGTGGTATTACATTGTTATTACCGCATGGTTATGAAGGACAAGGACCTGAACATAGCTCTGCAAGACTTGAGCGTTTCCTTCAGTTATGCGCAAACAACAATATACAAGTTGCAAATTGCACAACTCCTGCTTCATTGTTTCATATTTTACGCAGACAGGTTCATAGAAATTACAGAAAGCCTTTGATTTTAATGACTCCAAAATCACTACTGCGCCATAAGCTTGCTGTATCAAAAATATCCGACATGGGGCAAGGCACACAATTTAACCCACTAATACCGGAAAATGATCAAGGAGTCTTGCCAGATAAAAACATTAGAAAAGTAATAATATGTAGCGGCAAAGTGTATTTTGATCTATATGAAATGCGAGCTGAAAAGAATGCTATGGATATAGTAATATTAAGGTTGGAGCAAATTTATCCGATACCAACAAATGAGCTTGAAACTCAGCTTTTGCGGTATACAAACGCAAAAGTAATATGGTGTCAAGAAGAACACGAAAATATGGGAGCTTTTAGATTTGTAAAAGATCTGATAACAGGTGTTTTGCAAAAAATAAATCATTTTGATACAAGACTTGATTATGTAGGTCGCCCAGAATCAGCATCAACCGCTGCTGGTTATGGAAAATTGCACTCCATAGAGCATGGTACAATGATGCAGGAGGCATTCTCATAAAAACAGATGAATGATTACAAATTTTCAAAGGCATCAGATTTAATGCCTTTAAAAGCTTGCTATTCTCTCAAATACAATGATTAACCATAGAATAGTCGTAAAAATTTGATTTATTTTTGCATATTGGGCATAGACAAATAAGCAACTAACTTTTGAATTTTAATTTAAAAAAATATGCAATAGTTGTTTCATATCTACTATATTATTGCTTAGAAGAGCATGAGATTAGTATAAAAATTAGTAATATTTAAGTTTAATTCATATTCATTTAGCAAATGTCAGATTCTAAAAATAGCGTTCAGATCATAGTCCCTCCACTTGGGGAATCAGTAACAGAAGCTACTGTGGCAAAGTGGCATAAAAAAATTGGTGAAGCTGTCACTGTAGACGAATTATTGGTGGAACTGGAAACAGAAAAAGTTGCGCTTGAGGTAAGCGCTCCAAACTCTGGAGTACTAAGCGAAATTGCAATTGATGTAGGGGGAACAGTAAATATAGGTGCACTTCTTGGTTCTATAGATACTAGTGTGCAAGCTATAGCAGCTCCAAAGGCAATACCCCAAGTTTCTTCAGATGCAAAGACAAAACAGGATACAGTTATAGCATCGCCAGCTGCAAACAAGATTGCAGCAGACAATGACATAGATCTATCATCTATAGATGGCAGCGGCAGGTCCGGCCGTATCACAAAAGGCGATGTCATACAAAGCCAAAATTCTCCTACTATAAGTGTACCTACTGTAAAATCTGCACAAGAGGACGTCCTAGTCAGCTCTGCTCAAGGCGGAAGAACAGAAACAAAAGTAGTGATGACAAGACTTCGCAAGACTATAGCAAAAAGACTGAAAGATTCTCAAAATACTGCAGCTATACTTTCAACATTCAATGAAATTGATATGTTTGAAGTAATCAGATTACGCCAAACATATCAAGAGAAGTTCAAGGAAAAACATTCTATCAAGTTGGGTTTCATGTCGTTTTTTGTCAAGGCTGTAGTAATAGCATTGCAGGAATCTCCAAATATGAACGCCGAGATAAGAGGAGATGATATAATATATAAAGATTATTATGACATTGGAGTTGCAGTTGGTACAGAACAAGGTCTTGTTGTACCTATTGTACGAGATGCTGATAAGCTCTCATTTGCAGAACTAGAAACCAGAATATCAGAGCTTGGGAAGAAAGCTAGAGATGGAAAGTTGAGTATGTCTGATATGACAGGTGGCACTTTCAGCATCACAAACGGTGGTATATATGGCTCGCTTTTATCGACGCCTATAATCAATCCACCACAATCTGGAATACTTGGTATGCATAATATAGTAGAACGCCCAATCGCAATGGCAGGTCAGGTTGTGATACGTCCTATGACTTATGTAGCTCTTTCATATGATCATAGAATAGTAGACGGAAAAGAAGCAGTAACCTTTTTGGTACGCATCAAAGAACTTGTAGAACACCCAGAAAGATTATTACTAAATATATAAGGTAGATGTTTAAGTACCATAAAATACTAGCTAGTCGCCTGCATCATAACTCTGAGGAACATAGGATTTATCTTGGCCTGCAAGCAATTATTGCGCACCGAAAGTCCAGCAGAAAAAGTAGCAAAACCTGCCAAAATCAACTTTGATACTGTCTTAAGAGTCAAGCAGTAAATGTTGGATTAAATTGATTATTATCTTTAATTACTCAAAAGACGACATGTAGCAATTTAGGCATAATAGCAACAATTTCCGCTCTTCAAGGGTCGTGCCAGCTAAAAATGCTTCATAGGCGCTTTTTATAGAATCTGGAATCTTAGATGCAGCATTTATATAATCAGCAATAATAGCAGCATTTTCTTTGAGGTGAGAAGCAAATTTTGGATTTATCTGCTCTAGCTTATCAAAAAGCTTGAGTCTTTATCAAAGATTGTGTAAATTATAGTAGAGCCTATATTTGGAATTAATAAAGAATATAGGTAATTAGAATGAAGACAGAAAAGAATAAGAAAATAAATGAAGCGATAGATTTACTGATAGAAGGAGGAGCGGATTTAAAGACAGTACTGAAGCAGGATGGATTGATTAAGGAATTAACGAAGAGTATTTTGGAGAGAGCCTTGCAGGCAGAAATGTCTGAACACTTAGGTTATAACAAATATGATAGGTCTGAAACTGAGAATTGCAGGAATGGTCATTATAATAAGAATTTGATTACTGAGAATGGCAGTATCGAGTTAAATATTCCGCGAGATAGAGAAGGTAAATTTGCACCTGTAATTGTCTCCAAGAATCAAACAAGAATAGATGGTTTAGATCAAAAGATAATATCTCTGTATGCCAAGGGGATGAGTTTGTCTGATATCAAGATCCAATTACAAGAATTATATGGAGCAGAAGTTAGTGAGAGTTTAATTAGTAGGGTTACAGATGATGTAATTGATGAGGTTAGAATTTGGCAGAGTAGACCTCTTGAACCATTATATCCTATAGTATATTTTGATTGTTTAATAGTTAAGGTAAGGCAAGATAAACAGATAATTAATAAATCAGTATATGTTGCGCTGGGTATAGATTTACAGGGCCGAAAAGATATTTTAGGATTATGGATAAGTGAGAATGAAGGATCTAAATTCTGGCTTAGTAATTTTACTGAATTGAAGAATCGAGGATTAAAAGATATATTAATTGCCTGTAGTGATAACCTGACTGGTATGTCTGAAGCTATATGCGCAAGTTATCCCAAAACTGAGCATCAGCTTTGTATAGTACATCAAATTAGAAATAGCCTGAAGTATGTATCATATAAAGACAGAAAATTATTGGCATCAGATTTAAAGCTTATTTATAGCTCTGCTACTGAAGATGAAGCGCGTCTTGCTCTAGAATCTTTTGATAAGAAATGGAGTAAACGATATCCACATATATCAAAATCCTGGTATAATAATTGGGAGAATCTGGTAATATTTTTGCAATATCCAGAGAGTATCCGTAAGATAATTTACACTACAAATGCTATAGAATCGCTGAATAGTCAGTTGAGAAAAGTTACAAGAAATAAGCGTGTTTTCCCAAATGATGATTCGGTATTCAAGGTTTTATACCTAACGATTGATTATATTACCAAAAAATGGACCATGCCTATCTCTAAATGGAATGAAGCTATGGCTCATTTTATAATCAAATTTGATGGGAGATTTTAATGGCTCTAAAAAATTTACACAATCAATTGGATAGACCCATCGCATGTGCTTTCATGTGCGCTAATATCATGTGTTCTACTATCGCCTGTGCTTTCGTGTGCGCTAATATCATGTGTTCTACTATCATTTGCGCTTTTCCCATTGCTAGAATCTTTCAGCAAATACTCTTCAAATAGAGTGGAATGTTTTGGTATTGCTTTTTCTTGTGAAGTGCGAGCCTTTCCGCTTGCAAATGCAGTTAAATTTTCTATAACTTCAGGGCCGCAGTTGCTGTATTTTTGTTTTTCTACTTTCGCTCTTCTAATGGCAGTAGTATAACCATTAGATTCTAGCTCTGCTCTAACTTTTGCAAAAAGCGATTCTGGCAGCGGATTCAATTCAGAATCCATGTAGTGGAGCACAACTTTATCGCCATGTTTTCTAGCTGCAATTCCAACTAAATGGCTTCCACCTATGTTAAATGGCATTAGTATTGTCTCTTTGGCAGAAGCTAAGATAAATGATGAGAGTTTCGCAGCAACATCATCGCTATTATTTTCTTGAAGAATATAACTTGCCTCAAGCACATCAACTGAGTCTAGTGCACCTGGCTTTGCATCCTCAAGCCGCAGTTTTAGCAAAAAAGCTACATGATCTTGGTAATAATAAGAAAGCGCTGCAGGAATCTCTGGGATGGAAATTCCGCTTTCTGCGCCGTATATTTTCATCCCTAAACTCTTCAGAAAATTTTTCATTATCTTCTTAGAACCTCGATTCATCTCAGCTAAATCCAGCACAGTTTCGCCAGAATTATTTTTGCTTTTTAATAATAATTGAACTTTTTCTGGAAAATTCTCTATTAAAAGTTTGAGTGAGTCTTTGTTATATTCTGCCGCTAAATGTAGAGGAGTATTGCGACGATGATCAGTTGTATTCAGTATGCTTTCTTTAAATCTTTCAATCAGCAGTTCCAATGCTTTTGTGTTACGTAGAGCGGCATAATGCGCCACAGTCTCGCCATTTCGCGCTCTAACTTCCAGCACTTGTTCTGGAAATTTATTCATCAAGAGTATTAGTGAATTATCGTTAAATTGAACGGCGTGATGTAATATTGTATCGCCATATTTATCCTTCAATTGCAAGATTTTTCCTTGGTGCTGCTCTATTAAGATCTCAAGTGATTTGCTGGAGATTTGAGTGGCATGGTGGAAAGCTGTGTAGCCATTTTTATCTCTAAATTCTAATAATCCATTACTTACTTTAAAGTTCTCTATTAGCATCGCCAGTGACTCTTCATTCTGTGCTGCCCAATGCAGAACAGTTTCGCCATTGTTATCTTCTTTCCAAAGCAAGCTTTCCACTTTCTTTGGAAAGCGGGTTATCAGAAGCCTTAGCGAATTTGGCTCAAGAGTTGCCAAGTGCAACGGAGTTTTACCGTGGTTATTTTGCATATCTAAAAATCTTTCGACTTCTTTTGGAAAGTCACTTATCAAGAATTTTAATGAGTCCGGAGCTTTGATAGAAGAATGCAGTATAGTGTCACCAGAAATATTTGGCTGAATATCTAGCATAATTTGCACTACTCTCTTAAATTCATCTAATAAACATTTCAGTGAGTTTGGAACCTGAACGGCAACGTGTAGTGGAGTATTTCCGTATTTATTTTGTTCATGTAACAGATCATCTATTGTGCTTTTAAATTGCTCTATCAATAGCAGCAGAGAGGGTGAAAACTGAACAGCAAAGTGCAGTACAGTATCATTATCTTTATTTTGTGCTTTTAGCAGATTCTCTACAGTGCTTGAAAATTCATCCATCAAGAGGTGTAGAGATTCTTGAAACTGAACAGCAAAATGTAGTACAGTATCGCCATCTCTGTTTTTCACTTTCAGCAAGCTATCTACTGTAAGCGGAAACTTTTCTACTAAAAGCTGCAGTGAATTTGGAATTTTTGCAGCCAAGTGTACCACAGTGTCGCCATCGCCATTTTGCCACTCCAGCATAGTTTCCACTTGTTTTGGAAATATACTTATCAAAAGTTTCAGCGATTCTGGAGTGTGAGTTGCGAAGTGAAGTGCTGTTTCACCATAGTGATTTTCTAGTTCCAGCAAGCTTTCTATTTTTTTTGAAAATGCACTTATCAAAAGTTTCAGTGAATCTGGAAAGTTAGAAGCAAAGTGCAAGGCTATTGCATCAGAATGATTCTGTATTTCAAGCATTCTTTCTACTTGTTCTTTGAACTTATCTATCAAAATATGTAATGATTCTGGATTGGGAATTGCAAAGCGTAGCACTGTGTCATCATAATCATTTGGCATCTCTAGCAATTTCTCTACTTTTTCTGGAAATTTGTCTATTAGCAGCTTGAGCGCGTCTGGATTGAAACGCGCGGCATGATGCAACACTGTGTGGCCACGGCTATCTTTTACTTCAAAAATATCTTCCTTAAACTGATCTATCAGGAGATTTAGCGAATCTTTGTTAAGTTGAGCTGCATGGTGCAAAGCTGTATAGCCATCTTCATCTCTGATTTCTAAAAAAGCTCGCATTATTTCAAATTGTTCCAGCAGAAATTTTAATGATTCTGAGTTTTGAACGGCAAAGTGTAATACGGTTTCACCATAGTTATTTTGCTCTTCTAGCAAGTTTGCTACATCAAGTGGAAATTTTGCTGTTAATAATTTTAGCGAATTGCTATCTAAAGCCGCATGGTGTACTGCTGTATTGCCATCTTTTTCTTTGACGCTGAGTAGATCTCTAATTTTGTTTGGAAATGTATTGATTAAAAGTTTTAGCGAATCTGTATTGTACATTACTGCATATCGCAGCATTGTTTGAGCATCTTGCTCATTCTTCTTCTCCTCTAATAAGTTTTTAATTTCTAGTGAAAATTTTAGTATCAGGCTTTTTAATGCATGGACATTATGCCGCGTTGCATAGTTTAGCACTGTATCACCGTAACTATCTCTTGCTGTAAGCATTTGCTTTGGAAATCTATTCATAAGAAGCCTCAGTGAATCCAGGTTCAGCTGCATCGCTTGATATGAAACTGTTTCGCCATTTTCATCAGCAATATCAAGTATATCTTCTTGAAACTTGTCTATTAGAATCTCCAATGATGCTGGATTGAGCTGTGCCGCATGATGAAATATTTTAGCGCCATTTTGATCTTTCATCTTAAACGCTTCCTCTGGAAACGTATCTATGAGAAGTTTCAGAGAATCTTTGTTACATTGCGCGGCTATGTGTAGTGCTGTATAGCCATGTGCCTCTGTGAGTGGAAGTAGTGCTTTAACTTCTTCTTGAAATCTATCTATTAATATTTGCAGAGAATCTTTGTTGTATGCTGCAGTGTAATGCAGCGCTGTCATTCCATATTTATTTTGCTCACCTAATAAGCTCTTTGCTACATCTGGAAATTCATCTAACAGAAATTTAAACGAATCTTTGTTAAATTGTGCTGCAAAATATAGCACATTATCGCCATTATTATTCTTTATAGCAATTAAGTCTTTAACTTTTTCTCTGAATTCATTTGTTAATATTTGCAGCGAGTCTCTGTTATAAGCGGCGAAGTGCAGTGCTGTATTTCCATGATTATCTTTTTTGAGCAGAAATTTCTCCACTCTACTTCGATATTCTTTTATGAAATTTTTTAGTTGATCTGGATTTTCTTGAGCGACGAGACGTAATGTTTGGTAATTAATGTTACTGACGCCTTTCATAAATTACTCCTCATGATTTATCTGATTTTGAAAGCTTAAAAGCAATAAATCGAAATTTCTCATCACAAAGCCTCACAAAGAGCTATAGCAAATGAGCACGCAACCATAAGTGAAATAAATTGTAGTATTTTAGTAGGCTATTTGAAAGAGAGGCGGATAATGCATTGATAGTAGTAACAAATGAAGAGTTATTATTTAAATTATGCATATATGAAGTTAGATTTCAAAAAGAGCTATGAGAATGATATGCAAGTGTTAATAAAATGCATAAGAATCATTCTAAAGGCGCTAATTTTGAAAAGTGTAGCGAGTATACTCAACTATTAGGATATATCTCGATAAAGAGAAGAGTCAATAGTAAAAATAGAATTTTGCTATATTCTTCGCTTTAACACAGATAATGCAGATAATATTAGGGTTTTCTCCATGGTTACTTGCAATAGATAGCAACAAGAAGTATATACATGAGGTAAATGACAGAAAGATGTAAGAAAATAATGATATAGCATGAAATATCACATATTATTTTAGCATAGATGCGGCTGGATTGCATAAATAGGTATGGCTCTGATCTCCTTGTGTTTATGAGATGCCAAGTGTTATATGTATTTCAATATTCTTAGTTTGATTCAAAATTCACAGTGGTAATTTAGATTCGTTTGATTAATGTTTAGTTCTATGCGCTGCTTTGTATCAAAAATCCAAAATGCAAGCTCTTCATTTACCTTGCGGTAATAGACCTCTTGCATAACCTATTTAAAGCTCAAAGTTATAGATACCAGCAAGTAAATTAAACCTTAAACCGAATCGTTTTCTTCTGTTCCTATAACGATCAGCGATAATTTTAAATCGTTTGATCATGCCTATGACGTTTTCATTTAAAACACGTTCACTAGACAATTGACGATTTTTCTTTTTATCTTTCCTGCTTAGTGGTCGCTTTTTTGTCTTTTTCTTTGGTAACTCTGAATTATAATGCAACTTATCAATGCCTTGATAACCAGTATCTGTAAGAACTTTAATCTCAGGGTGGATGTGAACTCCGGATTCTTTAAATAACCTGAAATCATGACGCTTGCCATTAGAAAAATTAGTGCAAATGATTTCTTTTTTCCTTTTATCCACAATAAGCTGAGTTTTTAGAGTATGTCGCCTCTTTTTTCCCGAATAAAAGTGCTTCTGTTTTTTTTAGGTCGTTCTATCGGTGTTTCAGTAGCATCAATTAACACAAGTTCGTATTCAGAATCGCTTTTTAGTAATGCTTTACGTCCAGGTAGTGAAAATCGTTTATCTTTAATTAGAGTATCTTCAATCCAACGTATATTACGATAACAGGCACTTTCACTTATTCCATAACTGCGGGAAATATGAAAATATGTCCTGTATTCACGCAAGTACTCAAGCGTCATGAGTAATCGATCTTCTAAAGCCAATTTATTGGGTTTTCCACCTTGAGACTTTAAAATAGCTTCAGCTTCTTTTAATATACTTAGTATAACTTCAAACGTTCCTCGTTTAATGCCAGTAAGCCTGCGAAACTCTTCTGCGTATTCATCTTTGATGTTTTCAAACTTCATGTTATCCTTGATAAAATCAAGGATTTTAATCAATTTATATGGTTATGCAAGAGGTCTAATGTATATTGGTACGTATTTGTTGAAATAAAAATTAAAGATTTTAAGGGTGAAGTATTAAAACATATTTTGTAATACGGATAAAGCAAAAAGCATGAGGTTTTATATGATAATCTCGACTGTTTTTTGTTATATTTCATACTGAAGTTAAATATAATAATAAGCACTTTTGTTAGGTTAATTTCTTTGCTTTATATGCATCTTTAAATCTTGATTTATTATGTTGCTGCATTTATATTCGCCCCTGGAACTACATTGCTTGCTAAGCTTGATTTGGATTTTGCTTGACAGATTTTTGAATAATTGAATGCATTTATAGTGATATTTTTATTAAACATTACCTCAAGTAAGTGCACTAAGCGAAGATTTTGAGAGCATGATTTTTTAGAGTAATAATTAGTCGCCTGCGTCATAACTTTAAGAAGCTAGAGTGATTTATCTTTGCCTGCAAGTAATTATGATACACAAAAAGTCCAGCAGAAAAATTGACAAAATTGCTCAAAATTTTATGGATTTTGTGAGAATAGTGTTTGCCAAGTACAGGAATATTATAGCTGAAAATTGGTACATGGCGGTTGCTAAGCTAATTTTACTACATTTAACTTTTCGCAAAAATTTATTTGCTTAGCAAATCGATTTTTGATGGGTAGACTAATTAATTTTTTTGCATAACAATTTTTACATATTTGCCAAAAAATTAACTGAGTAATATAGAAAATTAGGCAGAAAAAGTTTGTAACAATGATTTTGCAAGCAGTGCTTAAATTATGTATAGTTGCTTCAATTTAGCATATTACGTATTAAGTTTTTGCGAGTGGCAAATTAGACGCTATAGACTGCAGAAGTAAACAATGATAATTTCATCTGAAATTTTATTGCTTTAATGAAGTAATGTATCAAGGTGAGTATTTATACGTGCAGCATAATGATGTTTGGAATTCAGAAAATATAGCAATAATGTTTGTATATTAAAAGTTATGTTATGAAATATAGCCTTTATTGTGAGTTATAAAATCTGTTACTGAAGCTAGCAGATTTTAGGTTTGTTTGCCGATATTATTACTTGCTTATATAAAAAAGTAGAGTAATTTTTATTGTTTGTAGCTTTTTTTAATAAATCTTTGTCTTTATTTGTGATGGTAATTTTAGATAGTTTTGCTATACCTTTTTATTTTACAAATTTTTTCCAAAGAAGAATTTGTAATTCTATATAATTGTAAATGACTGGTGATAATGCAGAACTTTGGTGCTTCTACTCCGTACTACGAAAAATTTCTTATAGGCTCTGAGGAATGGTGTTCACTTCCATCTTTAGGTCTGCCAATCATCAAAATTAGAATTGATTCTGGTGCAAAAACTTCTGCATTACATGCGGTGAATATAATACCATATATAGAAAATGGTGTTGAATATGTTAAGTTTGATATACACCCAATACAGGATAATAGGCGTATAGTGAAGTCTTGTGTTGCTCCTGTTGTATCCAAGAAAGTTGTAAGAAGTTCGAATGATGTACTAGAACATAGATTTGTCATTTCTACTAAGATCAAAATGGGTGACTCTATTTGGGATATAGATGTAAGTCTAACGAATAGAGACTCTATGGGGTATAGAATGATACTTGGAAGAGAAGGGATGCGAAATAGAGTTTTTGTAGATCCAGATTCATCATTTTTAACTCATAAAATTTCTGATAAAAAGGCGCTACAGTTATATAGCAGCAAAGTAGTTTCCAGATCTGGTTTGAATATAATATTGCTTGCTTCAAATCCAGAATTATACTCAAATAAGCGTATTATGGAGGCTGCGCGTGCTAGAAATCATAATATTTCATTTGTGAATATTGGAGACTGCTATATTAACGTGCAGTATGGTGGTTATTCTATATACCATGCAGTTACTAAAAAGGAGTTAAAGGAAGTTGATGCAGTTATTCCAAGACTGAGACCTTCTATGACATTCTATGGATGTGCTCTCACAAGGCAGTTTAATTCTTTGGGTGCGTTTTGTTTAAATGATGCAGTTTCTATATCAAATTCCAGAGATAAGCTTAGGTGCCTTCAGATTTTAGCTGGTAAAGGTATAAATCTTCCAGTTACTAGTTTTGCAAGTGCTCCTGATGCTACTCAACATTTAATAGAGACTGTTGGTGGTGCTCCTGTTATAATAAAATTGCTGGAAGGAACGCAAGGTAGGGGGGTTGTACTTGCAGAGACTAGAAAGGCTGCAGCTAGTGTTATTAATGCATTCAAAAGTGTAAAAGCTAATATTCTTGTACAAGAGTATATTAAAGAAGCTGGTGGTTCAGATATCAGGTGCTTTGTTATAGAAGATAAGGTTGTAGCTGCAATGCAAAGACGTTCTGCCCCAGATGATTTTAGATCGAATCTTCATTTGGGAGGAAGAGCATATAAAGTACAACTTACAAAAGAAGAGGTGAAGATTGCAATATCTGCTTCAAGAACTTTGGGGTTAAAAGTTGCGGGAGTGGATATTATAAGGTCAAAAGATGGTCCAAAAGTGATAGAGGTGAATTCTTCTCCTGGACTTGAGGGAGTAGAGACAATTACAGGGAAGGATATAGCAACTATGATGATAAGATGCATAGAGAAAAACATATACGGGATATCTTCGATGTAGAAAAATAAAATGAATTATATTAAGTTCTTACATTATATTTCTTGTGAAACTTGTTTCACAAGTGAGGCAAGTGTAAGGAGCATGGTATACGTGAGGTATATGAGCATTCTTAGTACCAGGAGTGGCAAAATAATTAGCAGCTGAAATAGAGTTACTAAAGCAGTCTATTATCCGCCAAATAGTTGGTTATATAATCGATGGAGAGTTTTGTGAGAAATATTATAGTTTTACTGGGGTTGCTGGCTTTATGTACTTCTTGTACATCAAATAAAGAGAAGCCTTTGATAGAAAACAAGCAAGAGTTATATTACGGTCGTAGTGGTGTAGTAAAATTTGTCACAGTTGAACAAGATTATTCATTAAAACAGTTTGCTGAAGTACAGGGTGTACCAGTATCTGAGATTGCTAGAGCAAATGGTTTGCGCACAGATGCTTATCTTTATGCCGGGCAGGTTGTAAGGGTCCCAATGTTTAGTACGCATCTTGAGGGAGAAGTCGTTTTTATACCAGATTCAAGTGATAAAGAACCTGAGTATGTGGAAGAAGTAAGGTCTTTAATGGGTGAACAAGATGATGTTGGTTTAGAGAAAAGTGGTGTTAGTGCTGGAAGTGCTTTAGAAAACGATTCTAGAATGACCAAAGGTGATAAAGGCGGTATTGCAGATAGTAGAGCTGCTGTGAATGCAGATTCAAAGAATGTTGCTACAAAAGGTTCCGCTAGTACTCAAACAAAAAGTGGCTTTAAATACTCAACACCTTTAAATTCTGACGAATTTATTTGGCCTCTGCATGGGAGGGTAGTATCGAGGTATAGTCAAGTTGCAGGTAAGAGTAATGAGGGAATAAATATAGCTGCGCCTGCAGGTACTAAAGTTCTTGCGATTGCAGGTGGTGAAGTTATATATGTTGGTAGAGAACCAAAAGTATATGGTAATTTGATTGTCATTAAGCATGATGGCGGTTATCTCTCTGCATATGCGCATAATGAGAAAATTTTAGTAAAGAAAGGTGCATTTGTGAAACAAGGACAGTCAATTGCTCTAGTTGGTGCGACTGGTTCTGTAAAATCACCGCAATTGCATTTTTCAATGCGTAAAGGGAAGAAAACTTTAAATCCTGAATCTGATACTGAATAAAGTGATTGATAGTCTTTTCGCGCTTTGTGATTTGCGATTCGGTAATGCTTTATAATATTATTTGTAGAGTATTAAGTGCAAGATATACAAGAAGAGTTGGTATTTCAGATTTTGATACGAAACTCGCAAAGTTATTTTGCAGACTCCTTTGGCATGATTTTCAAGTATTATTTCGTTAATTTTTTGCAAATATATATAATTATTTCACTCACAAAATTAACTTATACTCTAAAAAATCATGCCCTCAAAATTCGCGCGCGTATCACTTACTTGAGCGCAGTGCCTAGGAAGAGTGCATTTTGCATGTAATGATCAATATATAATTAGTGCTCTTGGCGGAACGCAAATTTTGAAAAGTATGACGACTATATAGCTTGAAATTTCAAAGCTAAAGTTAGATCCTCAGTTCACAAATTCCAAACGCTTCAGCGCGTTGCTGATTTTTTTTTCAATATATCAATGTCTCTAACTTCCTTAACTATAATGTTTTTTTGCAAATCACAGAGAGTAATAGCTCATTTTAGAAAAATACTTCACTCTTTATGTTGTTACAAAAATGCAATACGCTCTATAGTTAAAAAATTCGCTTGTAACTAGAAAAATTATATTTAGAATCTTTTTATATATTCCTGGTACTAATCAGGAATTTGCTTAGTCGTTTGTGTAGTTTCTTTTATTTTGAAGAGCCTATTTTGTTGCTCTATGCTTCACTATGCTGCAAATATTATATATTTTATATTGCATTTAAAATTTTAATTAATTGGGATTTTTTATAGAGTAATAAGATTGAATTGGAAATTTACTATAATGATTCAATATTTTTTTGCTTGTATTTTTTGTAGATGCGATTTTATAAAAGATATTGTGAAAAACAAAGAATCATAAAAAGTTCGTGATCAGAATGATATTAGGTCATGGCTGTTCTAGGCTTATATTAAAGAATTAAATATAAATATAACTCGAGAAATATTTTTGATGAAAAGAGTTTTTTATGCGGTGGCTCTAATAATTTGTTTATTGGGGCTCGGGTTTATAGCACTACGCGACATTTCTAATGATAATGATAGTGTTGTTGATAGTAATACTACATCTGCTGTTATGAGTGAAAAGGGTGATATAGCAGTAGAAGATGAATCTACTTCTACATCACAAACAGATAATGTTGCTCAGGATAGAAAGATGTATATTGCAATCATTATAGATGACATAGGTATAAATAAATCTACATTTGAGAATATAATTAAACTACCTAATTCTGTTACTTTAGGATTTTCACCTTATCCAGATGATGTGACAGAGTTAATTGCAAGAGCAGTAGATCTAGGTTTTGAAGCAATCATAAAAATTCCAATGCAGACTAAATCTTATCCAATGGAGGATCTTGGTCCTTATACTTTGCTTGATGATTTAAGTGATTATGAAAACGACTCTAGAGTACAGATAGTTTTTTCTCGCTCTGACGATATAGTTGGTGTGTATACTAACCCTGGTGAGATTATTACAGATTATATAGATAATGTTCGTCACATACTGAAAAGTTTTGCTATATTGCTTGATGCCTCGAAAAATCCATTAGTGTTTTTGTATTCTGATGAATATGATAAAAAGCCTATTACTAGAGCTGCTGCTGAATTAAATATTATGGAAAATATATGTTTGATAGATATTGCGCTCGATAATGGAGGTAGTAGTGAAGATATATTAGAAAAAATTGCAGATCTTGAGATGATTGCCAAATCAAGAGGAGTTGCAGTTGGTATAATACGTCCATATCAAGCTAATATAGAGATTCTTCAAAAGTGGATGGAAACGCTGAAAGAAAAACAGATTGAGATTAAACCGCTTACATTATTCATGAAAGAGAGGTCCAAGATTGCAAGTGGGAACTAAATTCTCTATCGCTTAAAAATCGATCATATAATGTCCAAACTAATCTGCTTGTCAAAAGCTGCGTAAATCAATTTATTCCTAATATATATCTATTATATACATATGAAGTGAAGCTTTGATGGTTTGCAGGGCATGATTTTTTAGAGTCTCAGTTAATTTCTGAGTCAGATATTATATATATTTACAAAGAAATGAATAGACCTCTTGCATAACCTCATTCTGAGCTAGAAATTTTTTGCAAAACGTCGCAACAATGATCTCCGTGAGTATTTTTATGTATTGGTGACAATAAAATCATAGTTTTGAACAGGTTATGCAAGAGGTCTAATGAAGTAATGCTTGAAAATCAGGCCAAAGGAGTCTGCGAAAGTGACTTTGCTGGGCAGTGCCTAAGCATTTTAAGAAGAAGTCTAATGTTAACCGTCCGTGTCTGGTATCTCTGTATAGTTATAGTGTAATTATAAATTCTACTAACAGCTTTTATAGCATTATAGAAGTGGTTTATTGCAATGATGTTGGAAATCATATAGAAATATGTATAACTGGAATTGCTAGTTGGTTTATCACTGATGTGATTTGTTGTGCTTCTAGCGTCTTAAGATAGTAATTTTTTATATACAGGTAACTTAAACAGTTATTTTTTGTATTTGTATAATCAATTTCAAAATTCATTATATTGTAATGGTATAAATCTTTTGATTTAGATGTTGCACTATAGCAGAAAATCTCTATGTAATGTTACTGAAATATACAGCTGATATACTTTAATTATTAAAGGAGTTATATGCATTTTAAGTGTCTGGTCTCTGTATTAATTTGCACATTTCTTGTATTTGGATGTAGTAAATCTTCAAGCAGAAAAGATAAGACTGGAGGAGATCCTAAAGATTTTAAAGAGAGAAGGGTGCCTAGAGAGAATGCAATGATTAGTAGAGGTGTTGGTGTTCGTTCTAATGTTGATTTGATGTCGAACCCTCCTAACAGAAATATGCAGGATGATGCGGTATTAAATCTTAGTAAGCAAAACAATACAGGAAATAATGTATATACTAGAACGAATTCTGATGAGAAGAAGACTAGTACTGGCTTTACTCAAAGTGTTTTAAATAGAAATGCAGCTTCAAATGTTCAAAGCACAGAAGGTGATAAGAAAACGATAGCAGATGGTAGTAAAGAAGCGTAGATTCTACTTTATTCTTTCGATAGACTTCTTCTGAAGGATGCCTGTTTCAGCTGCCAATTGCTTTGTCGCTTCCTCGTGCTTTTGTATGCTTCTTACAACTTGCTTTGCTAGAACAAGTTTTTCAGAAGAAGTCTAATATTTTCTGAGAATATTCGCTTGAGCATTGCATGTTTAACTTATAGAGTAATGTAGCTTTTGCTTTACGAATCTCTCTATAATGTTTATTTTCTGCTGTTGTCATATCTAAAATATTCAGTTAAACATTACTGCAATAAACATAAATTCTTTTCCATTCAAGATAAATGAAATGTCTGAACATATAAGGGACTTAGAGCAACAAGCAAATGATTCTGAAAATGAGAATGTAATTAGACCAAGTCTGCTGAGGGATTTTATAGGTCAAGAAAAGTTAAAGCAAAATTTGCATATCTTTATTTCAGCTGCAAAATCGAGAGGAGAAGCCTTGGATCATGTATTATTTTATGGTCCTCCAGGCCTTGGCAAAACAACTTTGTCGCAAATTATTGCTCAGGAATTAAATGTTGGTATTAAGGTTACATCTGGGCCTATGTTAAGCAAAACTGGAGAGTTAGCTGCAATTCTTACTAATCTTGAACATAATGATGTATTATTTATAGACGAAATACATAGGCTGAATCCATCAGTTGAGGAGCTTTTATATCCTGCTATGGAGGATTATTGTATAGATTTAGTCATAGGCTCTGGCCCGGCTGCGAGATCTGTGAAGATAAATTTGCCAAAGTTTACATTGGTTGGTGCAACTACAAGACTAGGTCTTTTAACGAATCCACTGCGTGATAGATTTGGTATTCCTGTCAAACTAGATTTCTATGATGCAGGTGAGCTATTAAAGATTATTTTAAGAGGAGCGAAAATATTTGAAGTGCAGATTGAAAAAGAGGCTGCAGAAGAAATAGCTAGATGCTCTAGGGGAACACCTAGGATAGCAATTAGGATTCTTAAACGGATTAGGGACTTTGCACAATATCAAA